>WTCB01000068.1 GCA_013138765.1 Candidatus Nanohaloarchaea archaeon | reverse complement strand
CATATCTCATCAACCTTCATTAGTTTTCTTGAATCTTTCAATTCTTCGGGTCTTGATCTGTCTAACTAAATAGAAATCTTAATCAATTGAATAACTTTAATTTTTAAAGTTTTATAAAGGTTACTGTTGGAAATTAATTAAAAAAATAACAAAATAAGTTTTGTATCTAAAGATCATCTAATATTCTTTCTTCTAGTTGTATTGATATATCTTGACTTAATCTGAAAAAATCATCAACAAGAGTCAATTCTCTTGGATGCATATGTAACATATTATTCAAACGCTGTGTTGATAATGCATACATCTCCTTAAAACCTTCCGAATATATAAAATATTTATCTTTTATTTTTTCCGCAGCCCTATAAAATGAATCACCGCAATCTAACTCTTTGAGATATTGTATGATGGGATCTTCTGGACAATCACATCGTATCTGATTTACTGCAAAAATTATATCTCTTTCTTTAATAGAAATACCCCTATTAAAATCATCAATTATTGATTTTGCATTTTCGATAGGATCATTAACCTTTTCTGCATATCCTGAGTAAAGCAAATGTTTCAGTTTGGATAAATAATTAACCATAGATTATCACTTGTATGTAAATCAGTGTTGAATTAATATAAATGTTTAGATTGTTCTTTTTTTTATAATATAGAGGTCATCCAGTTAAGCTCAATTTTTCAATCCTTAACTGGATGTTTCTCATCAGAAATTATATATTTGCCACAATCCATTATCTTTTTATTATCTATATAGACTGTCGGCTTTAAGATAATTGCATCCATATGTAGTTCGCTTTTCCATTTAGCTCCAGTAAGGCTACCATGCGGGTCCAAAATCGCAGTATTCAGGCGGTAAATCGCCATAGACCTCGTCATCAGATGAACCACCATACGCTTTTTGAATATATCTATATAAGTATCCATTTCATCTTTGTTTTGGACAGGAATTATCCTTATGTTTTCTGGTATCTCAAACATTTCATTCTGCCCTTTATAGAACATCCATGCTTCTTTTGATTCAATCTTAAATCCTGCTGCCTTGAGCTTGGATGGTAGGTTTTTTGGTCTTGTAAAGGGAGTTATACAGACAGCAGGAATCCTATCTTTCTCTTTGAAAAAAGTAATCGTCTCTCGAATAAAAGCATCCGTTTCTGTTTCAGATATATTGATCAGAGCCACATAGTTCCAGAATGAATCACTTATTTTTGAATTATATAGATATTTTGCAGTTTTTGTATCTTTGATATCTGTAAAAAAAATGTTTTTGTCGCTACAAAATACAAAAATTGATTTTTTGCTAAACAAATACGAAAAAAGTAAACAAATGTATAGCATATTTAATTAACAATGTCTTAATTGTTTTTATTTTTTGCATAAAGTATATAATCTGTGACAGACATACAAATATTATGTCATCAATGTGCGGAAATGAAGGTAAGGCGGGTGTGAATGGGATATATTCACCACCAGAAATAAGTCCTCTTAATCCTTACTCAGAGGCAACTGCGCTTGTCAAATCCTCACAATCAAAAGATAAAGAATCATATATTTTTGATAGCGAATTTCTGATAAATATGAATAGACTTTAAATTATAAATCACAACTATAATTATAACTATTGCCAGTCATCTAAACTAGAAAATACAGCAACGTCAATAACCTATATATACAGAGCTTTAATAAAATAGATAGTGATGAGACATAATCTTAAGACATTATCTGTATCAGCGTCATTTTTCTTTATTCTTGTAGCTCTGAATATGTTGATCTCTCCTGCACTTGCTGTCGATGAGACATTTACGATACCAGATCATGTTACGCGCGGTGAATCATTTTACCTGTGCGGTGAGATACCGTTAGATATCGAGTGCATGCCTGACACAGATACGATATCTTATGCTTATGGCAGTTCTGATGGAGACCTTACAAAGAATGAATCGGAATTAGGCGTTACAAAAGATATATTGTGTGCTGAACTTACAACTGAAAATTACAATACGGATTATCCGGCAGACAGTGTTGAGATTACTCTTTACAATACAGGTTACTGCAATATAGATTATATCAGCTATCCTGTCACATTCCTTGAATTCTCGTCATCAAATAACCAAGCCAGGCTTTCTATCAATGGTAATGTTGCATGGTATGGATCTGGTGAAACATTTACTATTGACTCAGGTACCAATGCACATTTTAAACTTGAAGAGATAATCGAGACAACAACTACTGCATATATTAATGTAACTTGTGATTCTGATAAGATTGTGACCAGTACATACACAGCAACTTACATAAACGGGTCATGCGATGACAAGAACAAGATTGAGGTCAGTACTTGGTATAATTACGATTCTCTTAAAATGGGCGATGTCAAGATTAATCTCATTACTAACTCAACTGGAGACTACATATATGGGAATGTTTCTGAAAGTATAACACTCAAACTAAATCTACTTGACGACGAGGATAATGTGCTCAATGGAGATGTCAATTTCGCTGTCCGAAATTATACGGGCGAGATTCTTGTCAAAGAAGATATGGCTTACAGTGTCTCTGAATCCGCATATGTTGCAAACTATACTTTTGTGCGCGGCGCACCCTATGGATTCATTGAGTTCAATGCATATTCTTCGGGAGAAGGATATGGTGGGAAATTCTATTATTTTAAGACTGCACCTTATCTTTTGAACCAGACAATAAATGATAGTTTTGAGACTAATCACAGTTATTTTCTAAAAGACCAGCTTCCAATAAACATAAGCTATGATAATTATTATGGTGAAATCATATCAATCAATACTACAATGACAATTGACTATGATAATGGCTCAACTAATACTTCCGACTTACCGCTTAACATGACAGACACATATCATGTATATAATGTGCCTGGAGATTCCCCCGGCAACTATACGCTTACGACAACTGTGCACCATTCAACGGGCGAAAATAAGGTCTATATAAAAAACATACGAGTCGACGGTTTTTATCTTAAGATAAGCACTGATCCTTTTTGGGAAGCGGGTGATAACATAACGTTTTCTGCATGGATTGAAGACCGACGAGGAGACCCCCCAGTAATCGTATCATCAAGTTCCATATTTACACTATCAACACCAGCAGGACAAAATACGGAACTTACAACGGTCAATACAAGCGAATATAAGCAAAGGTCATATTATCAGACATCGAATACTACTTCTATGGGCTATTATACAATCAAAGTCAGCTCAATAGACCTATATGGGCATAATTATAATAGCGAATACCGGTTTTCTATAGGCGGCGTCTATTCAAACCAGTTTATTGAAGTAAATATACCTGAACGGTTCACAATCAATTCAAGCGGCAATCATAGCGTCAATATCACTGTGAAAAATATCAAAGACCAGAAATTGTATGACCTTCATGCACATGAAGAAAATGAGACCGATTATCTTTATGTAAACATGTCTGACACTGATGTTGACATCAATGCGAGTGAGTCGACTGAAATTCTCATCATCATTACACCGGATGACCTTCAAAATGGCAAGTATGAAGAGATAATCCATATTGAGATCAATGATAATAAAATTGAAGTTCCCGTGTTATTTACTATAGATCTGGACCCAAAAGCAGAAGTCAATAATAGATGCTTTGATAATACCAGTTTTGAATTGACAATGTTCAAAGATATAACAGCACAAGAAGTTGTGGTACTAAAAAATATAGGTTACAGAATTATGGATGCACCTAAAATTTATTTTTTAGGAAATGATATTATAGGTAATGTGACTGCTGTGCAACCTGCAAGCAACTTAGCAATCAATGATACAACCAATGTTGTCTTAAAATTTGATTTTGATACTCCTGGCACTTATGAAGGTGAACTCTGGGTCAGCTCATCCAACCTGCCAGACCAAGGCTACAATATTACAATCCATGTCTTGGAAGGTATGATTAGTGAAGTATCAGTATTGTCCGATAGACTTGCACTTATCAGCAATTCTCGTGATATTTTAGAATTCAATGCGACAGCTAAAAATTTTAATCTTAATTTCTCAACAGTTGATGGAATGATAATCAATGCGACAACATTGAGATCTTATATATTGTCAGAATATGTAGACCCTGAGAATTATGAAAAGATTAAAGATAACATCACAGAGCTTGAAGACATGCTTTCAGACATCGATGATGAACTCATCGATATTGAAAAAGCATATTCGCTATTGTTAAAACCAACGTCAGGTGATGGAACCTGCGATGCATCTGAATCGTGTTCAAGCTCCGACTGCAAGACTGAAAAACGATGCATCATTGAACAGGTCGAGAAAGAAGAAAATGTGTGTGGCGACTCGATATGCAGCATAGAAATTGGTGAGTGCGAGACTTGCCCATCTGACTGCGGGGCTACGGCTGTGTGTGATGCATTGCTCAACCCAGATGATAGGCCTGCCAATTCTGGTGGTTTCCCAGTAGGAATAATTATAGGTGTTGTTGTACTTCTTGTGATTGCAGCCATCCTTGCGACAAGTCTTGTGCCTGAAGAGGATGGTGTCACTAATCAAACTTCATCTGGAAATGGTATGTCTAAAATGTCGGACGTCCTTGAAAAGATACAGGATAGCATTTCGGGAAATAAGAAAAATAAAGTTTGATATTACAAATTCTTTTATATTTATAATCATATCAAATATCAATTGAAAGCATATGGGCGCTGAAGACAATAAGATACAAAAGCTTAGAGAAGAACTTGATAAGACGCCATCTAACAAAGCCACACAGCATCACAGGGGACTTCTTAAAGCTAAAATTGCAGCACTTAGTGAAACCCGCGAGAAAAAGGCATCTGGGACCGGGGCTGCCCTTGGCGGATACTCTGTAAAGAAGACGGGCGATGCGACAGTTGTGCTTATCGGATTTCCGTCTGTCGGAAAGTCTACATTGCTCAACAGGATCACAAATGCTAATTCTGAAGTAGGTGGCTATGATTTTACAACACTTGATGTCATTCCCGGCGTTTTAGAATATAAGGGCGCAAAGATACAGATACTTGATGTCCCGGGAATCATTGAAGGCGCTGCCGAAGGTAAAGGTCGTGGCCGTGAAATCTTGTCAGTCATCTCCAACTCAGACCTTGTCATAATCATGACGGATGCGTTTAAGATAAGGCACATCGACATAATCAAGAAAGAACTGTATAATGGCCGGATACGGCTTGAATCTAAAAAACCAGATGTAACTATCGAAAAGACTGGCCGTGGCGGCATAACTGTAAACACGGCCGTAAAGCTTAAAAAAATTGATGCGCGTACGGTCAAATCGGTTCTCAACGGACATAGGATCAATAACGCTAATATAATATTACGTACTGATGTGACTGATGACGAACTTACAGATGCCATACTCGGGAACCGAAAATATGTACCTATGATGATACTTGTCAACAAATCTGAATTCCTTGATGAGGCTGGCATGGATGAGATACGCGAGAAATATAAGGATGACAATATTCTTTTTATATCTGCAGAAAAAGGGACAAACATTGAAAAATTAAAAGATAGGACCTATGACAAGCTTCAATTTATCCAGATATATACAAAACCTGTAGGTAAAGAGATTGATATGGATGAGCCTTTAATCATGAAGACTGGCTGTACTGTGGGTGATGTGTGCGACAAGCTGCATATGAGCTTCAGGAAAAGATTCAAGTATGCGCGAATCTTCGGCAAGTCTGCAAAGTTTAACGGCCAGAGGAAAAATCTTGGGCATGTGCTTGTTGACGGAGATGCTGTTGAACTGCATTTATAAATGTTGAATAGTATATTAAATGTATGGGTCATGATGAACCGTGCACTAATATATTCTGTAATGATAAATTATTTTGTGGTGCTATAAACCGTGCGTATTGTTCTAATTATACAACCTCTATTGATAAATGTGTTTCCACCAATATAATTCCTGTTGCTCGGCAGATTGAAATCATTAAAACATCATGATTTGTTTCTGCTTAGTCGGTACAATTGTAGATAGCTTTAAAAAGATTCAATTAGCTGATACTTGTTTAGATAAAAATAATGGTGTGTGATATGGTGTTAAATGGATATGAAGGACGATTCGATAAATACCTTAATGCTAAAGACTTTCAACATATCGTTTTTGGTTATATGAATATGACATTAGATGACGTGCTAGATGTATGTAATATCCCAAAAGAAACTAGTTTTTCCAGCAATTGGTTTATTAATCTATCAATAACTAGCGATGGACTTTTAGAAAATGATGAAACCAAAGAATATGTTAACGAAGGGAGTGCAATTGATTCAATTAACTTAATCAGAGACTTTAATGCTGAATTAAATGAACTAGAACTTGATGGAATATCATTGAATCTTGGACCTGCAATAATTACACAAGGACGTCGTTTATATCCAGTAGCATCTCCCAATCTTTTTGGATTATATGGTCATATAGATGTCAAACATGGACCTACTGCAGAAGATGATATTATTGACGGAATTGTTGATGCATATAGTTGTTTTAAAAAATTTAATATGACGAAACTAAATGAAACTGAACCACAAAATGGAATTATCCATATATCTGAAGCCGATATAATTAACAAAAAATATAAATGGTCAGTTGCGGAAGCCAATCAAGAAGCTTATATGAAGCAACAAAGTCTACCTGAGATTATTATGTTTTTTGATGTTAAGAATATACTTGATGCCACCACGATATGTAATAGACCAAATGGTTTTAGATGATAAAATTGAATCCTATAATAATTTATGGCATGCATTCTGGTAAATTGTAATCATATGCCCTACCGCTGGAATCTTAAGATGAACCACATTATCTGTGGCAATTGTTACAAGTTCGGGTGTCTCCATAATCTCATCTTCACCAGATGCATATCTTACATTTACTTCAGCTATTGTCTCACCCATCAATTCTGGGAAATTTTCAACGGGCTTAAATTCTCGATCCCTTATGGCCTCGTAATATTCTGTAGCAGTCTCAATTTTTGTAGGTGTAAGATAGAAAGTATCATGTGTAGCACCAAAATATAATATCTGTTCTTTTTCATCTTTATGAATTTTCAATATGTTGCCTGAAAGATCTATAACTTTTGCACCTTCAAGATATTCAAAAGGTATCGTGTCATCTATCCCGGGCAGATATTTTTCAAGAAGAACTTGTTTTAATGATATTGGTCCCATAAGGATTATTATCTTTTGATGTTTTTAAAGGTCTTTTACTGAGCTTTAGCCGAAATGATGGTAATTATATCAAAAGAAAAATGCGTGTGACGGTAAGTGCTGAAAATAACAATTATGGAAGCATTCAAACTGCGCATCCAGAAGATAAAGTGATATAATGAAAAAATGGACAAACGAAGCATATGTTAAGAAAATAATAAGCGTTAGTTCTGAAACATATATCTTATTAGAATATGGTTTGATGAAACCATTCCTTGCTTTTCATCCAACATACTACGATAAGAGACATTGCCCTACACTATTGGAGATAAGATACAATTTGAATTTCAAGTTTTCACATTGGTTGAGAGAACAGAAGAAAAAAAGATTAGAGCAGAACTTAAAAAACATTATGGTGCTAAGCGTATTACTGAAGCTGTCGGCAAAGTTGTGGACATAAAACAATTTAACGGAGAAAATGATGTAATTGTGGATATAGGGAATATTTATGTGCATGCTATAGACAGGATGATAAAAAGAGCAAAAATTGGAGAGTATGTATATTTCACAACAAAAACAATTTATATGCAAAATGTCGAAAAAATTGAAGATGAAAAACATGACGCTAAAAAACAAAAAGACTTAAGTGAATTGGACGATAAAAAATAATATATGTTGGGTTATTTTGTAATTAGGATAAAACTAACTCAAACCTTATTCTCCAACAGATAACCCATCCCCACCATTATCATAGGGATCATAAGATACCTCAATCCGATCTCTTTGAAATATTGTGTTATCGGCATACCTGACATGGGCAGAAGAATGACAAGGTCTAGCGCGACACTTATCACAGACCAGATGAGACCTATACTTATCCCGGATTTAAGATAATTTTTCTCTAATGCGCCCAGATACCGCACTGAAAAGTATATGCCGACCGGTGCGCCAACCAATATCATTATTGTCTTGAAGAATATTTGGCCTATGACTTATGTGCCGCCAGGTCTGTAGAATATAAATGATGCCAGGAGAGGTATAAACTAAATTAAAAGTCCATAGATTAATACTTTTTTTGGTTTTTTATAGTATTAATATAATCGGGAAAATAAAAATTATTTATATTTTCAGATTATGTTGCATATAAGTTTAAAGTAAACAATGTTGCCTGCCCTATTATGTCTTCAACTGGGATTTTATGTATTTCTGCAGATTCTGGATAATCAATCTCAGACACTACAACTTTTTTTATCAAATCTATTTCAAGAGGATCCCTATCAAATCCATATCCAAATGGTTTTTTATCATTAGGCACCCCTAAATCAAATCTACTTATATCTGTTGAATAATCTATCTTTTGTTTAAAAAATGGTACTAATTTTATTATATCATCATATGATTTTTCTGATACATCCAAACCCATGTAGATATAAGATATTATTAATTTTATATAATTTGCATTTATAAACAATAATTATATTACTTATTTTCTCTTTATCATTAAACAGTACTTGGTATTATTAAAATATTTAAATACTATCAAGACCCATATCTTATCATGAGTAAAATCACAAAAGATATCGAGACCTACAATGAATTAGATAAGCGACTCATAAAAATTGCAAAAAATGTAAAGCCTCTGTATTATCTTACTCCTATAAATTGTGCTCATGAAAAGACTAAATTTCTTTTGGATAATTCCCACGTACCTCGCTTTAAATATAGGGACCTGGAATATAATCCTAATCTGATTGAAAAAAAACTTAATTCTATTTCTATCCCCAAAGGTAGCTTAAGTAAGATATTTACGCAAAAAAGAGATGAACTGTTATTGATGAATGAAATGCTGATCAACCGAGGCAATGATGATCTTATTCAAAAAACAAGCAGCAGACTATATGGCACCCCCAGCAAAAAACTTGTAAAACAGGCAGAAAAAATACTTTTGGATACTGATCCTATTGAACTGAAAAAAGATGTCTCTTCTGCAAAAATAAAGATAGCTCTAGAAAATGCTTTAAGAGATAATAAACTTCGTTATTGGAAGGTTGAATATTCAATCAAGAGATTGACCACTGTATATCCTGCTGAAAAAATGATTACAGTCGGAAAAGATAGACTATTTTCACAGATAGACCCTAAACGATTAGGTGTGCATGAAGTCGGCGTGCATGTCTTAAGGGCGGCAAATGGTCATGGACAAGTACTGAAGATATTTGCTACAGGATTGCCTGGTTACTTATCAACTGAGGAAGGATTGGCAGCATATCTTGAGCAGAAGACTGGCAATACATGTCCTGAAAGGATGAGGAACTATGCAGGGCGAGTCATTGCTGTTGATTCGGTTGTTAATGGATTAAGTTTTAGGGAATGTCTTGATAAATTGGTGAGTTATAGGTTTACAAAAGACAATGCGTGGGACCTGACTGTAAGAGCTTATAGGGGCGGTGGATTCGTCAAGGATCATGTTTATCTTCTCGGATTTGAAAAAGTCAAAGAATTTGAAGCAAATGGCGGCGATATCTGTGACCTTTATGTCGGTAAGGTCGGAATTGATGATCTGCCTCTCGTTTCTGAACTTATTGATGCAGGTATCCTTAAAGAACCTAAATATTTGCCGTCATTTTTACAAAAAAGCGTCTAGGTCTTTGTCGTACTGCTCTTTCTTTTCTGAATACTCGACTGCGGCCTGTTCCAATGTTCTTGAATGCGCAGGCTCGTCTGACTTTCTTTTTCTTACCTTTATGAATGTTGGGTAGCCGACAGCTTCACCGACAATCACTGCCTCGCCAGTTCGTAGGGATGCGATTGAGTTTACGACATCCCGTGTCAGGCCCTCGCTTGTACGGCCGATATGGTCAAGGTCTGACGGGTTTGTGACGCGCATTATGATATGTGTATTGCACTGTGAGAGTGCAGTTGTTGACAGGTATACAGGCCTCTGGCTTACGAGGCACAGGGACGCATAGAATTTCCGTCCCTCTCGCGCAATCTTCTCTATTATCGACTTTGATATGGCACCTGTCTTCTTGACCTTTTCAGGGGCGAAATTGTGCGCTTCCTCGACAACCAATACAAATGGCGGGATGTTTCCTTTCTGCCTTTCTGAAAATAGGTTTTCTGCAACTGATGCGGCTATAACCTGACGTTTTCTCTGGTTCATGAGTGCGCTCATGTCGACTATGACCAGGTTCCCTGGCTTTACATCATTTAAGGTAGGGTAATCAAACTTGCCGAAAAGTCTCATGTTCTTCAACCCGGATAATCGTCCTAAGATCGGGTCTTTGACATTTGATCTTAAGGCTGAGTCTGCTTTTAATGCCTTGATTAAGTCTTCAAGGTCAAACTTGCCGCTGTCCTTGAACTCTTTTCTTAGATTGTTGAGTGTCTTGTCCAAAGCCAGTGACTGGGCAGGCGACAATGATTCAAAGAAACGTTCAAATGACCCTGCTGTAAAATTCTGGATGCTTATCTGGATATCTTTGCCTTTTATGACTTTCACTTTTTTTAGGTATTTACGGTCATCTGCCAACGATGAATATTCGCCATGTGGGTCAAGTACCACTATCGCAACCTGGCCGTCTTTGTCTGTCCTGTCCATCAATTCTTCAAACAGTACGGTCGTAAGGTAACTTTTGCCTGCGCCGCTCATCGCAAGGATTGCGACGTGTTTCTGGAAAAGTCTTGTAAGGTTGATCTTTGCGGGGATGTCCTGGTACTCTAAAGTTCCGATGTCAAGACCGTTTTCAAGGTCAAGGCTCAAAAATTTAATTACAACATCTTCTTCGGCAGGGGTGACTTCTGCACCGGGCGACGGTGGATATTTGGATCGATTAATCATGTCTTCTGATGAGACTCCCAGTATCTCTGTCCTTGCTACAAGAAATTCCCATCTCTTTGTCGGGAATATGTCTGTCATTGAAACGCCTTCTTTTTCGTATTCACCGACTGCATCTGGTCTTTCAAGGTACCTGTTTGTCTTTATTATCTCGTCAACTCGGGCTATGATTGTTCCCTCTCTTGTCTGGACGCTTACGAACTGACCTTTTAAGACATTGTCTTTTTTGGTCACTACAAAATCAAAAGAAGTTGTGCTTGGTCCGTCCATTGTCGAGATTACAGTCCCTAGTTTCATCTGTGATTACCTTGTCTTTAATTATTGTTTAACCTTAATAAATCTTAAAAGTCATGCTTGTAGGTGCACCGGTCAAAATATCCGCAGGAATTGCAACGGCCTGTGTCTATCGGCGGTTCTGGTCTCATTTTTCCTGCTACCAGTGCGAGTATTGATTCAACGCTTGTCTTTACTGTTTTTGCAAGAGGGCTATTGCTTTCAAACTTCTCCATCCAGATGATCACTCCCGTGTCCCTGTCCCTTACCGCCGCATAGATGTCTTTTTTTATGCTGTAATTGTCCTTGAATGCGATGCAATAGCCTGTCACCTGTAGTTTTGATGACATGTATGCTCTTGCGTTTGGTTTGTCGTCGATTATTATCACTTTTTCCGGATGAAGTTCTACCTCGTCAATTCTTCCGATTAATCTGTGCTGTTTTGATCTTACTTTTATCTCTCGCGTGCAGAATATCGTGTTCTCTTTTTTTGCTCTTGTTATGATGTTGTCCACTGTATCTTCTATGTCTGCAGATTTTATGAACTCGGTGTCCAATAGTCTGTGGGCAGTTATGCCGTCGTAGACCTTATCCGTTCCAGGGTGCATCTTTCTTATGTATCTTAAGATTATCTGGCATGCGCAGTAATTGTGTGTGCCAAGGGCTGATATCGGGACTAGTTTCATGAATGTTATTTCTGTAATTGGGTATTTAAGTTGTTCTGTTGAGGTGTGCCGGTAGTGCCGGTAAGAAATTTGTTTTGTCTTTTGTTATTCTTTTGCAAGGACAAAGATAGGTTTAAAAAGTTAATTATTGTTTTATTATAATGTACGGTGAAACATATACAGTTGAACTTGTTCCCTTCAATATCAAGGGTTCAAAAGATAAATTAGATAGTTCTGGTCAAAAATTTACTTTCTATACACCCATTGAAGGACACGCAGCTCGGGTCACTGTCAAATTACCTAAATCACTCTATGAACATGTTGATAATACTAATATTTTAGATGAAACTAAACGAAATCTGTTTATTGCGAGTATGACAGATTCTATTCAAAGAGATGCTATGTCTGAGATAGAACTTATTAAAACTGATTTGTCTGGTCTTTTAGAACAGTTGGGTCATTTGGGCATAAATGAATTTTCATGGACTAAATTAGGACATGAAATCTGTGGGTATCACAGCGATAAAGTTGAAGAGATTTATACGGCAACTATGACTTACTCAGATACCTGCGGTCTAGGATTCGCCGATGAAGTATTTGATGCATTTAAAGAAACTGGTATTATGATCGAGGAACCAAATAAATATTTACCAAAACCGCACCTTTATGGACTTACACTTCCGGAATTACAAGATGTAGTATCTGAATTTTATCGAGTGATTTTAATGTCTGAGTCAGAATTTTAATTCTTATTTTTTAAATTTTATTATTTGTTAATTGGTTGTCTTAATTATAGTAGTTTAGATTATTTAAAGGCAGATTTAAAAAAATTGAAAGTCAATATTTATTGTTGGTGATCAATATGGAGTTTAATATACAATGGCGTGATATGGTTCAGGCAGACATAGATGAATTCAAAGAACTTAAGGAACAAGTAATCAGATCAGCAGAAGAATGTTACAGATATAGAATTGATATTGAAAATTATAGGGATTCACCTCAAGGAAAATCTGATTCAGAAGTACCACAATATATGATCAATAATTTAGAACAGTTGAAAAAAGAGAGAATTAATTATGATATACTCTATGAGACCTTTGAAGTTAATGAATTAAAAATGTTGCTTGCATTCATAAAATACCTTGAGCTTCCATTTCCGATAGACAATGAATACGGATTAGATATCATTACGGCTGGTGAAAAGGTTCCTATTGTATTCTCTTATGAAAATCTAAATGAAAATATAACTTGCCTATGGGACACGAACTATAAAATAACAAAAGTTTCAAGAGGATATGATGCAGAGAATATTGATAGAATGGATATATTTCTTAAAGGGATCGATAAGCTAAGACCAGATGTTTTGGCACTTGAATTGACATCAGATGATGGACAGAGAATTGTTGACGGGTATATGTCGGGTGATATTTCTGAAGAAGATGCACGCATAGGATTATTTTGGGATCATGCATCGGTTGGGCCTTATGATGATTATACTCGTATTTTATATTTTGCAAAAGAAAATGGCATCACTGTCAAAGCTGTTGATATGGTAACTAAAGATTATAAAAGAACGTTTAATCTTTCAACATTTCAACAGGGCAGTGACCTGACAGAATATGAGAAACAGAATGAGATCAGTAAAGTTAAGACTCGGTTCATAAAAGGTCAACTGGATGAGATTGTTACTTACGGTGATGTCTTATTGATAATCGGTGCAGGGCACAGACCTAATCTTTTGGGATCAATGGGTTGAAGTTTTTTGTATTTTTAGTGTAATCTGTTACCGTGGCAGGTTGTTTATTTCTTAAAAGTTATCACCTTGAGAGGTAACCAATCATAATATACATACCATAGCTAACATCTTATTGATATACATCTTTCAATGGATTTGTTATGCAAGATAAAGAGTCAGAGACAGTTGAATTCAAAGAATCATTTGTTGGTTTTTTTAGTGCAAGATTTGAACGGAAGGGGGTAGAAAAAGGGGTAGAAAAATTATTATCTGAGAAGGAAAAGATAATATTAGAATTACTTCAGAATAATCCCACAATTAGCAAAAAACAAATTGAGAAATCAAGTAAATTGAAGAAAAAAGCAATCGATTACAATATTGCTAAATTAAAAAGAAAGAAGATTATTAAACGTGTCGGTTCCGATAAGGGTGGGCAGTTTATTTTACTATTTAATTTAAAACCTGAAAAATCAGATATAAATCTTAAAGAAAAACAAAGAGGTAAATTGATTGATGAATCTTCAGATCTGAATAGTTCTTTAATTGATAAAAAAGATATTGAAACTTATGGTGAATTGAATTCTGATGTAAATTCCGGTGTAAAGTTAACAGAGTTGCAAACAAAAACTTCGGAGAAAGGTTCGGAGAAAATAATTCAAATTATTAAAGAGAATTCTCAGATCAGTGCTAAAGAGATTGGTGTGATACTCGGTCTAACTTCTAGGGCTGTAGAGATGCAACTATCAAGATTAAAAGCTGAAGGAAAGATAAAGCGAGTAGGCCCCGATAAAGGTGGACGTTGGGTGGTTCTGGGGTGAAAATTAAGATTTTATCATTTTTCTCGCGCAAGTTGGGCACCATTTGCCTTTTAAAATTAAATCAGGAATAGCTTCCCATTCATGACCTTCTTTACAGAACCATTTTAACATTTGACTCTTACCAAGATATTTTTTAGATAAACATTTACCACCCTTATTCTCAGCTAATAAATGCATGTCTTTGATTGTGTATTCGACTTTTTCAGAACAGACAGGACACCATTTGCCTTGTTTAATTGAATCATGTGCCATATCCCATCCATGGCCTTTTTTACAGCGCCATTTGAGACTCGCATAGCTATTGACATATATTTCAGATAGACATTTTCCACCTTTATCTTCGGCAATCTTGTGCATCTCTTTAATTTTAAGATCTGTAACTTTTGTGCATTTTGGACACCATGCGCCTTTTTTTATCTCTTTTGGTGTCGTTTCCCATACATGTCCTTTTTTACAGCGCCATTTGAGTTTAACTCTAGAACCTTCATATTTGTCAGAACTACAAGTTCCACCTTTAATTCCTGCTAATTTATTCATATCTTTGATTGTTAGCCGTTTCATAAAGATAATGTGTAAATGATGCTTATAAATGGTTTTATGTGATTGTTGAATTTTTAAGGTGGTTTTGTTGTTGTAAAAATAAATACTAGAATTTGTCTAATTCTATTTAAAAAATAAAAAAAGCCCTGAGAGAGATTTGAACTCCCGGCCTGCTGATTACAAGTCAGCCGCTCAACCAGGCTGAGCTATCAGAGCAAATTAAAAAATGCTAATACATAATATTAGAAGCACTAACTCTATTTTTGACATAAAGTTTTTTAAAGCTTTTTGATTTGCGCCATTAAATCTAAATATTTAGATAATCAAAATAGGATTTAAATCTATTTCTGGGATTTAAGCTTTGAGATTACAACTTTCTTACCACATTCTTCACATACAGGACGATAAGGCTTCTTCTCAAATGCTTCTTCGCGCTCTTGCATATGACCACAGAATGGGCATTTCATCCTAAGATAGAACTCCTCTTTGCCTTTCTCACGATACATGAGAATCTTGCCAGTCTTTTCGCCTTCTTTGTTGAATAATGCACGGTTTGTGAAGTAGTTAGTATTATCGATTTCTGGATATTTCATTGCCATAGTATGAATATGTGCATAAAAGGTTTATATTGTTTTTGATTGTTGGAGGTATTATTTAATCTAAAACAATTCTTTTTAATTCATCATCAAGCATTTTCTTGTCTGTGTGATAAATTAGAATTGCCTGTCTATTTCAATATCAGTCCTGATTGGTTCACTGTTATTTTTTATAGACGACTGCAAGATGGGGGTTTTAGTAAAACCACCCAAGAAACTGCCCAAGAAACTACCCAAGAAACTGCCCAAGAAATATTGTCATTAATAAATGAAAAACCTACGATTACAAGAAAAGAATTATCCAAAAATATTGGTTTAAGTGAGGATGGAGTGAAATATCATCTAACACAGTTGCGTCAAAAAGGCATTATTAAACATGTTGGTTCAACCAAAAAAGGTCATTGGATAATTGTAAAGTGAAAGAAGATATAATTAAAAATAAAAAAATAGTCTAAGATATCTATACGATATCTATGACTTTGATATTGAAATTAAGTGTCTTTCCTGCAAGTGGGTGGTTTATATCGATTGTGACTTCTGTCCCCCCAACCTCTGTTACTTTTGCTGGTATCTGCTGACCTGTAGGCAAGCTCATACCGAGTGTCATACCAACTTTAACTTCTGCGTCTTTTGGTAACTGGTCTTTTGGCACTTTCTGCACCAATTGTGCGTTAACATCACCATAAGCATCTGCAGGAGCTAACTTGATGTCTTTTTCGTCGCCTTTCTCCATGCCTTTAACTGCATCATCAAAACCTTTGATTATCTGTCCACCACCAACTTCGAATTCTAACGGTTCATTGTGTGTTTTTGAACTATCAAAGACTGTTCCATCCTCAAGAGTACCTGTGTACTCAACTTTTATCTTGTCGCCATCTTTTACTGCCATAGGTATCAAATCCGATATTAAAAATATAATGTTAAAGAAAATATGAAAAAATAAAAAAAGAAGAGCTAAATAATATTATCAAGTATTATCTGTAATTACTCTTTTGCTATTGTTACGTTCTGTGCCTGCTTGCCTCTATCTGTTTCAGCAGCTTCAAAAGTTACTTTATCGTTCTCATCGATTGCTGTACCTTCTGCTAGTGCTGTGTGATGTACAAAGTAATCTTCGCCATCTTCGCCTTCGATAAAGCCAAAACCTTTATCAGCGTTAAACCATTTTACTGTTCCTTCCATTTCAATCTACTCCAGAATATTACGAAATTATGATTGTTCTAAAATAAATCAAGAATTCTCATGCTTTCTAATATTCTGCTTTAAATTTATGTTGTTTCTTTTTAAAGGTTTGGGTGAAACTTGGGTTTTTTGGGGTAATTTATTTTAATTTATTTGTAAATTCGATTATATTTTGCTCAAAATACAGCTATTTTTGCGTCATTGTTCAATTGGAACATCATTATAGGCCATATTCTCTCTGTCCAGAAGACATTTTATATGGTCTACTATTTCATCCACTCTTTCTTTGTACATTACATCTTTATTTCCAGACCCTTGATCTGTGACATGGATATCTAATGCACTGCCAAACCTATCATTATATGAAAAATTAATTCTGCCATGCGGTATGACATCTGAATTAATTCTTGTGTCCATCTGATAATGACCTCCGCATTCATCCATATTGCCTCGATGTTCGGGATAAAATGTAGCAATGTCATCATATGTCAACTCATCATCAAAATCAGAATATGCGTCCAGATATTGTCTACAGCCAATCAACAGTTTAGGGACAAGTATCTTTAGCAGTTTAATATTTGTTTCTTCAGTCCTTAAAACACGATCCATGTTTAATTATTAGGTGTATGTTTTTAAAAATGATTTTTGATTATTAATCTTAAAGAAATTCTGATTTCAAAGAAAAAAATTTCAGGAATATAAAACATTATTCTGAAAATAATAATATTTTTAATAAATTATATCATAAGAAATGCCGAAAGTCAAAAAACAAAATAAACATAAAATAAAAAATATGATTCTTTTTTAGAAATGAATTCATATTGAATCCTTTCATTTTTAACTTTAAATAAGTTTAGATTTAAAAAAAATAAAAAATGCCTGAGATTGCAAAATTCTTTAGATAAAGGAGCTAAACATTTGTTTATGTCAAACATACCATAATATTATGGTGTTAATGACATAATGAAGTCTATTGAAAATATTGAAATAAAATACTCCAATGTATGGGCACAAAAATATACATTTCTTATCTTTTTTGTTTTAAAATGTGCCCATATACCTGTTTATAAAATTATCTTACTGATTCGTTTTTAAATTAAGAATAAAAAATGCCGAAGGTGGGATTTCCAGCAGTGGCAAATATTACATCCATTGCATTCGGACCCACGACCTCTAGATTTCTCAGCGCTTTTTAATATCATCCCATCTTGCGACAGTCATTACTCATACGCATATGAGTCTAGCGCTCTAAACCAGGCTGAGCCACTTCGGCATCAAACTTATATAAGTTTAATCAATAATGACACCACTCGCTCTGCTCGGGTGGCAAGTCAATATAATTTATCAAACTTAAAAAAGGTCGATCATTTAAGCCACCATTCGCTTGCGCTCAGGTGACTAGTTATCGAACCTAACTTAACTTATGCTCAGCATGAAAAATTAGACATAAAGTTTTATAAAAAGAAGGGGTGTGCGGTGATCATAATACCCTGACCTTGACACCTGATGCTTTCTTTTCTACAAGGCGCTTGAACTCGTCAATATCTGCTTCTGTGCCCTCGATTGCGCCGTAATGCATAGGGACTACAACTTTTGGCATGATATCTGTTACTGCATCGGATGCCTCAACAATATCCATCGTGTAAGTTCCGCCGACCGGAAGGAATGCAATGTCGATATCTTTCAATTCTTTCATCTCAGGTATCCTATCTGTATCGCCGGCGTGATATATCTTGACACTGTCAATCTCAATTATGTAACCCATACCCATACCTTTTGGGTGGAACTGTTTTTTGATGTTATAGGCTTCAACTGCTGTGACTCTGATGTTGTCGATGTCTATCGTCTTTCCGACTGAAATCTCTGTCATCTTATTTTTTATCGTCTGTGCGCATCCTTTCGGCGCTACAATCTGTGTATCGGTATTAGACAGTTGGGTTATCTTGTCGGGTGCGCAATGATCAAAATGTTCGTGTGTCACAAGAATTATGTCTGCTCTTGGACTGTTGTCAGGGATGATGTAAGGGTCAATGTATATTGTCTTTTTATCTGAGACTATCATGGTCGATGCATGGCCTAAAAGACTTACTTTTACATTATTGTATGTGTATGTATCCATAAGAATCAACTCTTTATCATCTGAAGAACTACTTATCATTTTGTTTTTAAGAGTTATATATCATAAATGCTTAAACATCCAAACAGATATAAACAAAAAAATCAATTTAATATGTATGTTCAGTGATTCTGAGAAAAAAGTGCTTGAAAAGATTTATCTCAAAAGTGCTGAAGTCATAAATTCTGTCACTATGCAAAACGGTGCGATTCTTGCAAGCCCGCCCGGTAGACGATACCCATACATGTACCCGCGAGATACCATGCTCATACTGCGTGTACTATTGGAACTTGGTGAGGTCAAGAAGACTAAAAAGACACTTGAATTCATATTGAGCCTTGTGGGCGAGACGGGTGAATGGTACCAGAGATACACTAAAGACGGTGAATCCGCAAGCTATCGACCGTCACAGGTCGACTGCAACGGACTTGTCCTTTACATGGTCAAGAAATATTATGATGCGACAGGCGACCGTAAATTCCTTGAGAAACACTGGAGGCAGATACATCTAGGTACACGGTTCCTTGAAGAGCATTACATCAAAGAGGAGAAGCTTGTCTTCTCCATGAACTCAATCCATGAATGGCCACCTATGGAAGCAGGGTTTGAGATCTGGGCCAACGTGTGCGCACTGGCCGGGTTTAAAGCAGCTTGTGAAATCGCAAACATTCTTGGAAAAAAGGAAGACATCAAAGAATGGTGCGGGATCGAAAATGATCTTACAAAATCTATCATGACAAAGATGGTCAAAGACGGACATTTCATCAAGCTGACTAATATGGTCAACATCTATGACGCTGACATTTCAGAACTTGGCGCTTATATCTTAGGTCTTGTCTCTGCAGATGATAAGGTCGCAAAGAATACGTGCGACTTCATCGAGAAAAATCTATATGACAAAAAACTCGGCGGCATCAGACGACATGTCGAGAAGTATGGACGGCCCGGCAGGAACAATGGCGGCTATGGACCATACAGCATGTATACTGGGTGGATGGCACAGTATCATATCGACAGCGGCAAACCTGAAAATTCAAAAAAATATTTTGACTGGTTCATAAGACATCACAAGGGCGGGTTGATCCCTGAACATGTATCTGCAAAAAATGATTTCTTGAAATGGCAGAAAGAAGCAAAAGAAATTGGTCGATATTATAAGAGCGGTCGGAAAGAGGAAGCTGAAAAAGTCATGAGGTCAAAAGATTTCAAAGAGAATGATGTTGCATACTGGGTTGTCCCATTGACTTGGGGACATGCAGAATTCATGCTTGCATATCATAGATTGAAAAAGAAAAATTTAGTATGAGTCCGAAAATTACCATAACTCGTCTATCGCTTCACTCCAGCCTTTAGGACCTTCAAACATGGTGTATATGACATCAAAATTTAGTTCTGGTTTTTTATGCTCACGGTTTTTTACAAGAATCGGGATGTCTACATTTTTT
>WTCB01000098.1 GCA_013138765.1 Candidatus Nanohaloarchaea archaeon | reverse complement strand
AATAATACCATAACCTTTATAAAAGTGATTTTGTAAAATTGTATGGTAATAGGAGTGTTATTTCTTATTATATAATATTCTCGCAGGTTTTATTTAGGCCAGAGATATTGATTTTTATATAGGTGTTGAGTTAAATGGCAAAAATGATTGATAAGATTAAAGGAATCGTTGATGATAAATCAAGAATAAGAAACCTTTGTATATGTGCGCACATAGATCATGGTAAGACTACTCTTAGTGATAATCTTCTTTCTGGTGCGGGCATGATTTCTGAGGAACTTGCAGGCAGACAGCTTGCAACTGATTTTGATGCACAGGAACAGGAGCGAGGTATTACAATATATTCTGCTAATGTATCTATGGTCCATACTATTGAAGGTACTGATTATCTGATTAATCTTATTGATACTCCGGGTCATGTTGATTTCGGCGGGGATGTAACACGAGCTATGCGTGCTGTTGATGGCGCGGTCGTTGTTGCGTGCGCAGTTGATGGCGTTATGCCGCAGACTGAGACGGTTCTTCGTCAGGCATTGAAAGAGCGAGTAAAACCTGTTCTTTTCATAAATAAAGTTGACCGTATGATCAAAGAGCTTCAGCTTACGCCTGAACAGATGAATGAAAAGTTTACAAGCATCATTTACAAAGTTAATGAAATTATTCGAGTTAATGCTCCTGCTGAATTTAAACAGGAATGGCAGGTAAATGTTGCTGAGGGAAAGGTCGGTTTTGGTTCTGCTTATAAGAACTGGGCAATTTCAATTCCTTTCATGCAGAAGACTGGCATCACTTTTAAAGACATAATTGAATATACTCAGGCTGATAATGAGAAAGAGCTTGCAAAGAAAGCACCGTTACATAATATTGTATTGGATATGGCAATAAAACATCTACCGACACCTGATGTTGCACAGGCATACAGGATACCAAAATTGTGGACTGGTGATCTAGATACTGTTGAAGGCAAATCTATGCTTTCTTGTGATGCAAGTGGTCCACTTGCTGGTGTTGTAACAAATGTTACTGCAGATAAGCATGCCGGTATGGTTGCAACTGCGAGGCTTTTTTCAGGTACTCTGAAAGATGGAGACAGTGTTCTTTTGGTGGGTGCTGGACAAGAATGCAGAGTGCAGATCGTAAGTGTATACAATGGTCCAAAAAGAGATGCTATAGGTTCTATGCCTTGTGGTAATATTGTTGGTATTACGGGCATTGGCATTGCAAATTCAGGAGAGACTATATGTCATCCTGATAATGTGGTTTCAACTTTTGAAAGCATAACACATATATTTGAGCCGGTTGTTACAAAATCAATTGAAGTAAATAATGTTAAAGATCTTCCTAAAGTCATAAATGTTTTAAAGCAAAGAGCAAAAGAAGATCAGACACTTGTTGTTAAGATTTCAGAGGATACTGGCGAGATGTTGATATCTGGTCTTGGTGAACTTCATCTTGAAGCTAAAGTTGAAAGATATTTCAAGGATCTAAAGCTTGATGTCAAGATATCTGCACCTATCGTAATATTTAAAGAAGGTGTGAAAAAGCTTTCGGATGAGTTTGAAGGTAAGTCGCCTAACAAGCATAACAAGTTCTACTTTAAGGTTGAGCCTGTATCAGCTGAGGTCATTGATCTTTTGAATTCCGGTGAGTTGAAGTCGGGTACTATCCGTAAACAGGATGTGACTGATGTTTCACAAAAGCTTGTTGCTGCTGGGTTTGATAAAGATGTATCTAAAAAAGTTGTTTACACTTATCAGAACAATATGATTGTCAATGTGTCTCGTGGTGTACAATACCTTAATGAGGTCATGGAACTTATCAAACAGGCTTTCAGAGAGGTCTGCGATAAAGGACCTTTGGCTGATGAGCCTTGTTTTGGTCTGAAATTGCTTATTATGGATGCAAAACTTCATGAAGATACAATACACAGAGGTCCTGCACAGGTTCTTCCTGCTGTAAGGGGTGCTGTCAAAGAAGCAATGATCAATGGTGATGCATCAATCTTTGAACCTAAACAGGTATTGCGTATAGATACGCCTACTGCTAACATGGGCAATGTCATGAATGAAGTCCAGAATCGCCGTGGTCAGGTACTTAATATGTCTGAAGAAGGTGATATGACTGTCATTGAAGCAAAGATTCCTGTGGCTGAGATGTTCGGTTTTGAAGCATCTTTAAAGTCTGCTACTGGCGGTCGTGGTTTTCAGGCCCTTATCGATATCTTATATGAGATTATGCCAAAAGATATTCAGCAGAAGAATATTCTTCAGATCAGAAAGAGAAAAGGTCTTAAAGAAGTTGTGCCTACTCAAGGTTCTTACGGATCTTAAGTAATTTTCTTTTCTTATTTTTCTTAAATCTTTTTTATTTTATTTAACTGTTACTGTTATGTTTTCTTTGATTGTATCGTAAATTTTATTTGATGTAGTGCTTATTCTTGTTTTTATTTTGTCAGTAATGATATCGTAAGTTGGTGTGAGTACATTGTCTATTGTTTTTTTTGGGATGTATGCGAGTTTTTTACCTGCATAAGCTCCTGCGATTTGACCTGCATCTAATGTGAATGGTGTACTAATGGCCCAAACCATAAATTCTTCTAGTGTGTCCATCTTTATTTCAGGGTTTGCATAATATATTAATGGTATTAAAAATCCTCCAATAACACCACCACAAAAGTCTCCAAGGGTTATGAAATCATTTTCTATTTTTTCGCCTTTTGTAGTGGGAGGTTCATTTTTTAATATTTCAATTTGTTTTTCAGTATAGTCTGTCATATCAATCATTATGAATCTCATTGTGTAAATTCCACTCATAAGACACTTATGGGTACCCTTTGCAATAATATTATATGTATTATTAAGATATTTTTCAACGTCCTTTTTTGGAATATTAATTTCAATCATAGTAATATATTTAATGTTTATGTTTAAATGTTTTGTTTAATGAGCTGGCTGTGATAAAATAATTAAAATTTTTAAAATTGACAAAAAACTTTATAAATACATGATTTTATTATTTTAGTATATATGTCTGGGCAGATTTGTCGAGCAATATATAAAATTTAATCGGGGGTGTTTTTGGATGTCTGAAATGGATAAATTGTATCTTTTGGATGATGAAGATGATGAAGATTCAGGAGATTATGATGCGGATTATAATGAGGATGAAGAAGAAGAGGATTGATTTTTTGTCTTTTTTTAGTTTTTTTATAAATATTTATTTGATTTATTATTATTCATCTAATGCGTCGTTTGCATTGTCAAGTGAGCTTCCACATGATTCACAGGTAAATATGCCGTCAAAAGCGTCATAGAACTTGCTGAGTGATATGGTATTTTTGTGGCCGCATTCCTCACAATTCATAATGATTTTGTGTATCATAGTAATTTGTGTGGATATTTAATTTTAAATAATGATTGTTATTTTCTGTTGTAGATGCTTGACATAAGGTTTATAAAGTTCATCTTGCAACATCCTTTGTTGTTGTATGCTTGAAAATGCATATCTTTTTAAAAGTTTTTAATACAATAACACTACTTATATTGAACTATGCAGTTCGTCTAAGCTAAAAAATCATTTTGGAGGTTATTTATATGGCTGATAAACCACACATGAATCTTGTAACAATTGGACACGTTGATCATGGTAAATCAACATTGATCGGAAGATTGTTATTTGATACTGGTAATGTTTCTGAACAGGAAATGAGAAAACTAGAAGAGAAGGCAAAAGAATTGAAGAAAGATACTTTCAAGTTTGCATTCCTTATGGATACTGTTAAGGAAGAACGAGAAAGAGGTGTAACTATTGATCTTGCACATAAGAGGTTTGATACTGATAAGTATTATTTCACTTTAATTGATGCTCCAGGACACAGAGATTTCATTAAGAACATGATTACTGGTGCTAGTCAGGCAGATGCTGGTATTTTAGTAGTTGCTGCAAATGATGGTATCATGACACAGACAAAAGAACATGTTTTCCTTTGTAGGACTCTTGGTGTAAATCAGCTTACTGTTGCTGTAAACAAGATGGATACTATTGGTTATGATGAAGTTAAATTCAATAAAATTGTAGAAGATGCAACAAAACTTCTTCAGTCTGTAGGTTATAAGACTGATGAAATTAAATTTGTTCCAGTCTCTGCATGGGTCGGCGATAATATTTCAAAACCATCAGAAAACTTAGGTTGGTATAAGGGCGAAACACTTTTACAGGTTCTTGATGGATTTACTGTTCCTGCAAAACCTACTGATAAACCACTAAGGCTTCCAGTACAGGATGTTTATACAATTTCCGGTATTGGTGCAGTTGTTGTCGGTAAAGTTGAGACGGGTGTTCTTAAACCCGGTATGAAAGTTGTTTCAATGCCATCCGGTAAGACTGGTGAAATTAAGAGTATTGAGATGCATCACCAGCAGCTGCCAGAAGCACTTCCTGGTGATAATGTTGGTGTAAGTATCAAAGGTCTTGGTAAAAGCGATGTCAAAAGAGGAGACGTACTTGGTGAAACAAGCAATCCTCCTACAATGGTTGAAGAATTTACAGCACAGATTGTTGTTTTACAGCATCCAAGTGTAATTACAAAAGGATACACTCCAGTATTCCATGTAAGTACAGCACATATTGCATGTAAGATTACTGAGATTGTGAAAAAGATCAATCCTGCAACTGGTGAAGTTATTGAAGAGAATCCAGATTTCATAAAAGCTGGTGATGCTGCAATAATTAAATGCGTACCTACAAAACCGATGTCTATCGAAAAAAATAGTGAACTGCCACAGATGGCAAGATTTGCTATAAGAGATATGGGTCAAACAATCGCTGCTGGTCTTTGTATGGAGCTAGTTAAAAGAAAGGAATAATTTCCTTTTTCACTTTTTTTATTTTTTTAATAAAATTATAATTATAAAATTTATAAAATATATGAGGGTGATGTGAATCATCTTCTAAAAAACAGGTGTAATGACATATGCAGAAAGCAAGGATAGCCCTTTCAAGTACAGATATAATTAAGCTTAATGAGCTTGCGGTAGAGATAAAAGACATATCTGATAAATTCGGAGCAAGTGTACGTGGTCCAATTCCTCTTCCTACTAAAAAGCTTAAGGTTACGACAAGGAAGTCTCCATGTGCCGATGGTACAGAAACGTATGAGAAATGGGAAATGCGTGTTCATAAAAGACTGATTGATATTGGTGTCAATGAACGGGCATTGAGACGAATAATGAGAATCCCTATACCTAATGGCGTCCATATTGAGATTGAACTTAAGGATTAAGTTCGGGCTTCTAAATCATGGAACTAAAGTTCCAAGCTTTTCAATTTAATTGAAAAAGCCCGTCATTAATGACACCATTCGCTTCGCTCAGGTGGCAAGATAATTATTGTTTTCTGTTTGAATGTTGAAATGTTTATGTCAATATATTTGCTTAGGTTAATATAGTAAAATCATATTTTTTTGTTGAGGTCGTCGTAGCAACCTTACATAAGGTTGACCAATGCGGCGGCGTATTGACCTTTCATGTCAACACACCTGATGAAAATAGACATATAAAATCATATTTTTTTGTCGAGGTCGCCTAGCTCGGCCATGGCGGAAGCCTGGAAAGCTTCTGAGCTTCGGCTCACGTGTGTTCAAAATGAGGGGGCTCCCTCAAGGCGCAGTTGACATTCACGCTTTCAGCGCGAAGTCAATGTTTATTATCAATATTAATCTGTGCTTTTGGGTCTCTTTGTGAAATTCACATCCTCGACGCTTTTTTTCTTTTTTTGAGTTAGATTTATAAAATTAGATGTCTGTAATAGTTAATCTATTGTGAGTGATATGAAATATCCAATTTCTGATGTATTAAAACAGTATGATAAAAAATATCGTAGTGTTGATGCAGATGTGTTAAATTCTGGGTCATTTGAACGTATGGTACGATTAGGGATTAATGTTTCAATTTCTCAAACAATATATGATGAGTATCCATTAAATCTTGATTTTAATTGTTTTGATATTAATCTTGATGCTGATATGGAAAAGATAAAGATGTTGGGGTGTCTTTTTTATGACGGTAATGATAAGACTGATTCTGTTTTTGTGGGTTCTAAAAAGGATATAAGTGCTATTGATTTTGGTGGTTATCTAAAAAAGTTTGAAGAATTTTCAACTTCGGTTAAGCAGGGTATTGATTTATCGCTTTCTTTCCCTTATGAATTTTTGGTGAAAGATAATGATAATTGTGATTTAATATCGCCGTCGTTATTGTATGTTAAGTATAACCCTGTGGTCGATTTGGATAGGGTTTATGTTAAAATGGTTCTTAAAGAATCATTTTCAGCTTTATTAGATATAAGTAAAGAGATTGATATAATTCTTAATGTTTTGGATTCAGATGATAGTGTTCAATCGGATGAAATGTGATTGTTATATATTAATATTCTTGATATAAATATAGGTATGGGTCAAATGAAAAAATATGATTTTTTACCTCATACGGCTGATGCTAAGTTTGTAGCATACGGCAAGACTTGTGATGAAGCATTCGCCAATTGTGCAGTTGCTATGTTTTCAGTCATGGTTGTTCCTGAAACTGTTAAACCTAAGATCAAGAAGCTGTTGAAGATTGAGGCGGAAGATCTTGAGTCTTTGGTCTATGACTGGCTTGAACATCTTTTGGTCCTGCTTGATTCTGAAAATTTCATATTGTCGTCTGTGGGTCGGATTGTTATCTCTAAAATTGATGAAGGGTATTTACTTGATGCTGAATTTACTGGTGATACAATATCTGATGATTATGATATTTTAGGTTTTGTCAAAGCTGTGACCTATAATGACATGGAAATAAAAGAAAAAGATGGTGTGTGGCATATCACCGTTGTTGTTGACAGATAATCTTTAATCTATTTAAAATTAAGATACAAATTTAGTTATTATCTTTAATATTATGTTGGGTGATTCTTATGGTTGATGTGAAAAAGATTGATGATGTCATTTGGGAGATTCCTAAATCGGGCAAGATGAATGTTTCTGCAAGAGTTTATGCGTCTGATGCTCTGATGAAAAATATGAAACTTGATAAGACTTTATCTCAGGTGTCTAATGTTGCTTGTCTTCCGGGGATTGTCAAGCATTCTTATGCTATGCCTGATGCGCATCAGGGATATGGTTTCTCAATTGGTGGTGTTGCTGCTTTTTCAGTTGAAGATGGTGTTATCAGTCCGGGCGGTGTCGGTTATGATATCAATTGCGGTGTACGTCTTATAAGGACAGACCTTAAAAAAGAGGATTTTGATAAGAAAAAAGTCAATCTTTTGAATGAAATTGTCAATAATGTTCCTGCCGGTCTTGGTAAAAAGGCTAAGCTCAGATTTTCAAGAGATGAATTGTCTGAAATTATGTCTAAAGGTGTCAGGTGGGCAATTGATAATGGTTTTGGTTGGAAGGGGGATGAAAAACGTCTTGAAGAGAATGGATGCATGAAAAGTGCAGACCTAAATTGTGTTTCTGATAATGCTTTTAAGCGTGGGATGCCGCAGATCGGCAGTCTCGGTTCGGGCAATCATTTTCTTGAGATCCAGTCTGTCGATGAGATTTTTGATGAAAATACTGCGAAAGTCTACGGCCTTACTGAGCCGGGACAGGTAGTCATCATGGTCCATTCCGGGTCTCGTGGTCTGGGGCACCAGATAGCATCTGATTATCTGCGCAGCATGGAAAAAAAGTATGGTATAGCTGGGCTTCCTGATCGTGAACTTATCAATGCGCCATTTTTAAGTGATTTGGGGCAGGAATATTATGGGGCAATGAGTGCGGCCGCTAATTATGCTTGGGTCAACCGTCAGATGATGGCGTACTGGATCCGTGAAAGTTTTTCAAAAGTTTTTGGTGCTGATGCTCGCGAGTTGGGCATGGAGATTGTCTATGATGTTGCGCATAACATTGCAAAGCGCGAGACACATACGGTTGATGGTGAAAAGATGGATGTGGTCGTGCACAGGAAAGGTGCAACACGGTCATTTGCGCCTGGACGTATTGAGGTTCCTGAGATTTATAGGGCTGTGGGTCAGCCTGTACTGTTGCCTGGATCTATGGGCACATCGTCTTATGTCTTATCTGGTACTGAAAAGGCCATGGAGGTCTCTTTCGGGTCAACTGCGCATGGGGCTGGTCGAGTCATGAGCAGGTTTGCTGCCGTCAAGAAATTCCGTGGCGAGAGGGTCAAGCAGGAGCTTGAGGCAAAAGGCATAACTGTGCGCGCTGCAAGTTGGAAAGGTCTTTCTGAAGAAGCGCCCCAGGTCTATAAAGATGTTGATGAGGTTGTGCGCGTAAGTGATGCGGCAGGAATCGGCAAGCTTGTGGCAAAGGTCAAGCCGTTGGGCGTGCTCAAAGGTTAGAGTTTTTTTCTTATAAATTTTTTTTAATCTAATCTTTTAAGAAATTCAAGCACTTTCGGATGGATGGATGTCGTGAAATACTTCTGAATGTCTTTCGGCTCTATCCACTTCAGCTCTTTAAATCCTTTGTTTTCTGCCTGTTCTGTTTCGCTTTCTGTGCAGAAATAGATTGAGATGATCTTTCTGTTTTCCGGGTAGGTCTTGGCATGGACCATTTCTTTTATACCTATATCAAGCCCTGTCTTTTCTTTTACTGTATTTTTAAGTGATTCTTCAAGATCTTCGTCTTTTGCTTTTCCGCCGATGAATGTCCAGCTGAGCTGTTCTATGTTCGGGTCGTTCTTTCTCAGACCTATCAGTATCTTTTTTGTTTTTATATTGTAGACTATGGCCTGCAGGGTTACAAGGAACTGGCCGTCTTTGAGATTTTCTAGGCTCATATATTTGTATAGGTTTTTAATTTTAAAAAGATTTATATTATTTTTGATTCAATACTGTTTAGGGATGATATTATGGAGTATATACAATTAGATAGACAGCCTTCAGTTATTGAAGATAATACATTTGATGAAAATGGTCTTGTTGAAACCGATGATGGTTTAATGGTGCCCGTATATGTTGCAAGCCAGATGGGTTTCAATGAACCGGGTAAAGAGTTCCTTGCTGATTTTTATGAGATACTTGAAGAATCCAGAATATTACCTCTCTGCCCATTTAAAGCATGCGGAGAATATCTTGATGCAAATAGATTAACTGATGAAACTTTGACTGTAAAAGAAAATAAAGAAGGTTGGCAGATTTTTAATAATC
>WTCB01000016.1 GCA_013138765.1 Candidatus Nanohaloarchaea archaeon | reverse complement strand
ATCAGATAATATCTATAACATAAGTGACCACATAGACATAGACATGATACATAAGCACTTCTTGAACAATTATTTGGAACAATTATTTAACATAGGTCATAAATATAACTCATACAACCTTAAAATTGAGGATTTATCAGAAAACAATTCAACTGAGTCGCTAAAACTAAGTTTTAAAATCAATATTAACGGTCAAAATTATACTATTCCTTATCAAGAAAAACTAAAACTCAGGAACATTCTTTTTAAAGAAGATGATAAGATAATACCAATAGGATATATCTTTACGCCCACCACCGATATCCTACAATATGGTACCTTTAAAATAGGTTATAAAATAACTTTATCTAGACCATGGATTGAATTTTTTATAAAGACATTCATCGTTATAATTGGTTGGATTGCAGTTTGCATGCTTATAATAAATACCCGTAGATACATATTATCAGACAATTATTAAAAACATTGCTAAATGTGGATTTTATACTAAAATTAACAAGCCCTGGACGCGAATCGAACGCGCGGCCTCTGCCTCTTTGGAAACCTCAAAATCAATATAAAAATAATGTCGCTAAATGCATCAACCGATTTTGCAATAATACCAAGGCAACGCTCTACCCCTGAGCCACCAGAGCACAAAAAAAGATTATTAAAAAAAATATATAAATGGATAGTACTACTATCTATCCTTTGACATCTTTGTTCTTAAGACGCATGTTCTTGGAATTGCATTTCCTGCATTTAATGCCATCCCGTTTGCCTGACCGCACCTTTGCATTGCATCGCATGCAGATATACACATTTGTAAAAAGCCTTTTAACAGCGATTTCGTTTCTTGGTTTTGCCATAAGAATCACATATTGATTATAAAGTATCATATAACTTTACACAAAATCTTTTTAAAAGTATTCATATCACAAGCTTTTTCAGCCCGGCAATCCGAACCTCAAGAGTTGGATGCACTAAAAAGAATTTTGAAAGTAAAGAACCATTAAATGGATTGGATATAAAAAGCGCTGTTGTCGCATGACTGCCCACTTTAAGCGGACGATATTTGACTTCACGAGATATCTTTTCAAGAGCAGAAGAAAGACAAGCAGGTTTCTTAGACAATTTTGCACCCGCACCATCAAGTTCAATTGAAAAAGATGCCCGATTGGCGGCACGCACAAAGACCGCAGCAAAAGGAGCTACAATAAGAGCAGGTATACGAAATATTGCATCATATCCCTTTTTCTTAGAGATACAATACCCTAAGATTTTTTCAAAAGGATAGAGCAAAGATAATGAAAACATAGAAGACAGTGTACTTACAAGAACATGCCCGCCCATAATTTGCGCAAATTCACGAGCAATAACTGCTTCAACCTCACGTTCATCACAGACCTGGACAAGACCCGAAGTGACTGCAATCACAAAAGGTTTCTTCATCCCACAGACAAACGCAGATGGCGTATCTGCATCAACGATATACAGTTGTGGCTCAGATATCTCTGCATTTTTTGAGAGATCAAAAACACTCTTATGTATAATAGGATACTTCTCGCGAGATAAAGGTCTTGCACAATACATACGGATAATTATATTTTCAGAATAATAATACAGAAATATATTGAATACACCAAAGAGAACAAGACCAGAAAATGCCCCAAAAAAACCAGCTAAGACATAACCCACAACTGAAAATAAGATAAAAGGTACAGATAATATCAAAATAAGTCGTGTAATATTTGACATAATAGTCACGTATAGAAAAAACAATTCACAAGATAACTATGCATCATTCTTTTATAAATATATCTAAAACTATCACACAGTCAAAAATAATTATGAAAACCTGTCAAAATAAGACTCCCAAGACACTTTTCCAGGTCTATACACACCATAAGACTTATTGCGGACCATATTAGATATAACCTTAGAGACATAACCAGCATCAATATCAGTAGTATCAATCTCAACAACATTACTATTGACTTCAACCGCTTCCTGCAGGATCACATCAAGAATCTCCGCCTCAACATTCTCACTTATCTTTTCAGGACTCCAATCCCGAGACAAGAGCCGTTTTTCAAGTTCAGCAGGGTTAGTCCGCAATATGACTACAAGATCGGCCGAACAGAAATGCGCAAGATGCCCCTCAACTACAACATCACCTGAAATCTTCTCAATCTCAGCTTTAAGCTTTTCTTCATCAATAACCAAAGACCCCCGCACATCATCATTTCCGATAATTAAACCATGAGCTTCAGCAAAATCATTTACAGCAATAAGTTTAAAACTAAGCTTTTTTGCCAGTATGCCAGCCACTTGCGTCTTACCAGTCCCAGGAGTTCCAGATATCATAATCTTAATAAAATATCACCCATACACCCAATAATCCCTAAACCTTATCAATCTTATTCTCACGGATTTTAAGGCCAATAAAAACACCAAATAAGAATATTCCGAAAATGACAAGACCGACCGATACAGATGATATTTCAGGATACGATGCCACAAACCGATTTAAAACCACAGGAGATTTAGCGACCACAGAATCCATAACCGCCTCTGCCACCTCAGGAGCACCAGTTTTAAAAAATGAATCAGAGGCCTGTAATGCTCCACTTACTTTAGGCACCATATTCAGATACGCAAAATGAAAAACACCAGACACCATAAACAATAAGCTTAAAGGCAAAATAAGACTTATCTCCAAAGGATTAGATAATGACCTCCGAACACCAGTTGTCAATGAATAATATTTCCATTTATTGCCGTCATCATGTCTTTCAATAATTCCGGCGGCAGTAAGTATATCGAGATGTTCTTTTACAGATGAGACATGAAGCCCCGTACATTTTGAAAGTTCAGACTGAGTCATCCGTCTTTTAGACAGATACTTAATCAACAACAGACGTGTCTTTGACCCTAAAGCCTTAAAAGTTTCAGCATTAAAATCCATGATTATACAACCCATAACTAAATATCTGTTACATATTTTGGATAAATTCTTTTATCAATCTAATTATCTTTGAAATAATATCTTCAGGACCGATAACCACATTCACCTCATCAGAATAAGAATTGCCGCCCCTATCATCCCATGACAGATCAACTTTATAATCCCCTGGAGATACATCAAAAAAGAATGTATGCCTCCCAAAAACAGATTCAGAAGACAAAGACACATCATCGGCTGAAACAACAAGATTTTCAGCATAATCCGCCGACACAGAAACTGCAAACAAAAGTTTCATCAAAGAATAATCATAACTGTAATCATAAGACACGACAGGGACATCATAGACCACATAATCCGCATATTCTGCATCAACTATGCCTTGTCCAGTTATATGGACAGCATCCGTCTTCTTTCCAGAGACAGATGTATCAAGCGCAGATGAAACAACAATAACAGAATTTGCAGGTAGGACCAGTGTTTCAATAGAGCCCCCATAAAACAATTTAACAGTCTCATCACTTGCTTTATCATTAGCTATAGTTATGTTCAATGACGATATTTCACCAACACGCATAAGATCTAAATGTTCTAAATAATCAATATACACACTGCCTTTCTCAATCACATCAAAATATACAGTTTCAATATCACCTGTCGAAGAGTATACAGTTACATTATTTATTCCCAATCGTGTAGGTTTAAACATAAATATCGCAGATGCCTCTGAACCAGACAAAACTTCCACTGCGCCCTCATCAAAATAATCCGAAGTGACAATGCCGACATCAACAGGACCAGAACCACTGATACGTTTTATCCCTACATCAATCTCCTGCTCATCCCCCAGACTGATAACTGGTTTTGCAACCGAAGGATTAAGCAAGACCGAACTTCTGTCTTGAGAACTTATGACGACATCCAATACTTTATTCTCCAAATATTTAGAATTAAAAGTCAAAGGACATGTATACACCATATTTTCTGCAAGACCTGACGAAACATGACCAACCCAATAAACAATCTTATCACGGCTATCAGCATCAACTATCACTCTTCTCTCTTTTTCATCAATTGTGATTATCGTAGGATCAGAAAGACATGGTTCAAGACTTACATCTAAAACACGATAATCCTCCTGTTTAATCTTAACATAAAAAACAATATCATCACCCGGTTCAACCTCTAAAGCTGATGCACCCAAAGTAAAATCAGATATGGCATCTCCATAGGATACTGAGAGTGTATTGATAATCTTATCATCTTTCTCCCAGATAATTTCACCAAGATCAGTACCATATACCTTGACATCATTTTTTACCTGATTATCAAGCTGCACTGTATATTTTATATGTGTTGCATCAAGGCTGCCAACCTCAAGCCAGAGCGCATCAACTGGCACCCATTTGCCTAAATATACTTCAGAATACGCATGTTCTTCCCAGCCATTATCACCATATGCAAAACCAGACACATATCGCGCAGGGATGTCTGAAGCTCGAGAAAATGCAACAAAAAGAGTTGTATATTCAGCACAGACACCAGCTTTTGCATCAAGAACAGAAACTGCATCAAGTATAACATTACTGTATGACAGATCATAAGTCAGATATTCATTGACCCAAATTGCCAGTTTTGCAATTTTTTCAAAATCAGACTGACTTCCATGAGTTATGGAATCTGCAAGCGTCTTTATCCTGAAATTATCAGACTGTATATTTTCAGTAGCGATAAGATATTTTTTAACATCTAAAGGAATAGTATAAGATGGCGGTAAAAAAGTAGTCACCTGTGATTTGACTGTAATATCAGTCTGTGACATATAATCAATTGTACCCGAAACCGGATCTTTTTCATAGATATACACAAAATTATTGCCTAGTTCATCTTGAACAAGATTATCTGAATATGAAACCTGCTGATTTGCTGACTGCTGAGGAACCGTAATATTTATCTTCATCCATTTGAGGTCCCCACTAGTGACTCTGATGATACCATCCTCAACAATTTTCAATGTCAAAGAATCAACAAGATGCGAATCAGTTATCTCTTTTCCAGTCACAAAAGTTTCAGCAGAGACACTAGGGGCTAAAGATATCAAAAATATCATACAAACAAAAACAACAGCATATGATTTCATAATATATATTGCATTTAAACAAATATATATCTATACAAAATAAAATAAACCGATATAAAAAAGACTAAGACCTCAGACAAAAAATGCAAGCAGGCTCAAAAGTCCTAAAACAATACAGAACCATGAAAAATCAATCTTTTTTGCAACCTTAAATAGCGCACCGATCGTCAATAATCCAAACACGAATGAAACGATAAGTGCAACAACAGAATTAATGTCAAACACGATAAGCCCCATAAGTCCAAGACCGACTTCAGCCGCTAAAACTGCAGGAATGCTCATTAAAAAACTTAATTTCAATGCGCGCATGGCATCAAACTTTCTTAAAAGAAGTGCGGACACTGTAATCCCCGATCGACTGATCCCCGGAAGTGCAGAAAAACCCTGGGCAATACCCACAAAAATAGAATCAGCAATACCAACCGATTTCAATATTTCCTTTTGTCCAGTGGCTTTTCGTTGTAAAATCCCGGTAAAGACTAAAAACAGACCAATAACCGCAGTTGCAGTCTTTCCTGAAAAATCAGTAAACCCGACCACATAAAGAATCAATGGAAGTCCGATGACGCCAGTAAGCAAAGTAGTAATTATAAGAAATGTAGTTGTATCATTGGCTTTTTTCTCAACCGACTCTCTTTGAAGATATCGAGGTATGTTGCGCAATATAACAATTATGTCTTTTCTTAAAAACACAACGGCTGCAAGCATTGTGCCGATATGTAGCCAGAT
>WTCB01000059.1 GCA_013138765.1 Candidatus Nanohaloarchaea archaeon | reverse complement strand
CCAGATCCTTCTTATCTTCTTGTCCTGAAACACGACCAAAGCATTGTCCTGATCTATATCTATCATCTTATTTGCGAATTTCATCTTTTTATCTTATATAGCTGCCTTAGGCTATGTGCCGGTTGTGCCGGTATAGGTATTAGGGTTTTTGTGTCTGCTAATATATTGTGCACCACTTCTCGGGGTCATTCATCATTTTAATATTATTCTGACCTTAATCTTTGTATGAAAGAGAAACAGAAGGAAGTTGATGACTGGATATCTGAGCATGGTAGGTACTGGCCTCCTCTGAGCATGTTTGCGCGTCTTTTTGAGGAATGCGGCGAGCTTTCGCGCGATTGTGTATGGGATGAAGAAAAGGAAGTCTGAGGAGAGGATAAAGTCTATTGAGGATGAGATGGGTGATGTTCTTTTTAATCTGATATGTTTTGCTAACTATCTTGAGATAGATCTTGATAAGGTTTTTTCTGATACGATGGAGAAGGTGAATGGGGGGAGGGGTTGAAATAATTCCCAGAACATATTTATCTTTCTGTTTTCTTTAGGCACTTTATTTTTTCAGGTTCAATAAGGTAATTGCTACCAGTCATAACTTTATTGCCTGTCTTATTTTCAAGTTCTTTTCGTGCATTCTTTGCAACAGTTCCGCCGTCGTTTGAGACTTTTGCATGTTCATCAAAGGTTCTTGGATCTTTTGCTCTTTCAATCTCAGCTGTTGAGGCATCGCCGAGCATAGAGAAGATAAGCTCTAAATCATTCATGTGGTCCCTTAAGTTTTCTCTGTCAAGCCCTTTTAGCTTTTTGTATTCTGTGGGTGTCATCCCAAATGATGCTTTACTGATTTCTGCGGTCAGGATTGCAAAATCACTCTGTTTTTCTACACCTCTTTTCTGCCATTCGCCTGTCAGGTCCTGACGCACTGCAATGCCTCTTAATCTTTTGTCTATCCATTCTTTTGAATATCCTTTCTCTTCATAGATCTGTTTCATCCTTTCCTGGGCAAGCTGGGGATTTTCAATCTCCCGGACTCTTTCGTATCCTACTTTTGCCAGCCATCGTTTGAAGGATTCTGCTTTTTTTGATGGGATTGATTGGATAAGACGAAAAGCATTTTTTGTGTTCACACAATCAGTCAATCTTAATTTTCCATCTTCTGCTTCTAATTTCAACTGTACCCAAATTGGGGACAGTTCAACATCAATAAATTCCCGTTGTTTGATTTTACCCCAATATTGCCTAGGTGTAGGACTTTCAGTCAAGGCTTCTATAATATCAACAACTGAGAAATACCATTCGTCATTGTGCCAGATCCTTCTTATCTTCCTGTCCTGGAATACGACCAAAGCATTGTCTGAGTCCATATATATCATCTTATTTGAGAATTTCATTTTTTAATCTTATATAGCTGCCTTAGGCTGTGTGCCGGTTGTGCCGGTATAGGTATTAGGGTTTTTGTGCCTGCAAATAGGTTTGGAACCTCTTTAGGGTGTGACCTGATTTGATATAGGGGGTTTGGGCATCTTTTAAGTATGAATATTATTGAATTAGATTTTATTATTAAGCAAGGAGAAGGAATTAGTGTTGAATTTAAAGAGTGTAAGTATTCTGTTCCTAAAAACTTGTATGAAACTATTTGTTCATTTCTAAATAGATTTGGTGGTGAAATACTTCTTGGTGTCAGTGATGATAAAAACATAATAGGTGTAGATAAAGATAAAATTGAGCAGATAAAAAAAGAGATTACAACTACTATAAATAATCCTCAAAAAATTAATCCTTCGGTTTATTTAAGTATTGAAGATGTTGAAATTTATGGTAAAAATATTCTGTATATTTATGTACCTCAAAGTTCTCAAGTTCATAAATGCAATAATAAAATTTTTGATAGAAATGAAGATGGTGATTTTGAGATTACAAATAAGAATTCATTAATTACACAACTTTATCTGAATAAACAAAAAGAATATACTGAAAATACTGTATATCCTTATTGTGAAATATCAGATTTAAGGGATGATTTAATCAATAAAGCAAGGCAGATGGCAGTAAACAGAGATAACAACCATCCTTGGAAAAATTTATCAAACTTAGATGTATTAAAAAGTATTAAATTATATACAAAAGACTATAAAACCGGCGAATCGGGTTTTACTCTTGCTTGTATTTTATTATTTGGAAAAGATGAAACTATTTTATCTGTATTACCACATCATAAAACAGATTTAATTTTGCGTAAAGTTAATGTTGACAGGTATGATGACAGGGATGATGTCAGAACCAATTTAATTGATAGTTTTGACAGAATTATGCAATTTGGTGAAAAACATTTGTCTGACCCGTTTTATTTAGAGGGAACCCAAAGAGTAAGCGTAAGAAATAAAATCATGCGAGAGATTGCTTCAAATATACTTATCCATAGAGAATATATTGATGCATATCCTGCAAAAATAATTATTGGGCGGGATCGTATTTTCTGTGAGAATGCAAATAAACCTCATTTTAGAGGTGTTGTGTCTTTGACTGATTTTACTCCGTATCCTAAAAATCCAACAATCGCTCGTGTTTTCAAAGAGATTGGGCTTGCTGATGAGCTTGGTTCTGGAGTTCGTAATCTAATAAAATATGTTCAGATTTATTCTGATGCTAAGCCGGAATTGATTGAAGAGGATATTTTTAGGATTATTATTCCGTTGAAAGATGAAGGTTCGGAGAAAAAGGTCGGAGAAAAGGTCGGAGAAAAGGTCGGAGAAAAATTGACTGTAAATCAGCAAAAAATTATTGATTCTATTCGAAGGGATTCGAGTATTTCTGCAAAGGAATTGTCTGGGCTGGTGGGTATTTCTCAAAGAAAAATTGAGGAAAATATTTTTAAGCTAAAAGAAAAAGGATTACTTAAGCGCATAGGTCCTGCGAAAGGTGGATACTGGGAAGTTTTGGGATGAATGGCGATATATACTCTATACTATATCAAGGCCTGTCAAAAGCTTACAAAGCAGTGGACAACCTTAAAGTCCAGACATACTGGCAGATTGGGGAAAGAATAGCACGGGAAGAATTAAAGCACAAAGAAGGGGCAGATTAAGGTGAGAAATTAATTGAAAGGTTGGCAGTTGACCTGAAATTTTCAAGAGCTACAATGTTTTCTATAGTTGCTTTTTACAAAACATATTCAATAGTCCAAACACTGTCTGGACAATTAAGTTGGTCTCATTATCTTGAATTCATAAGAATAAGGATTAAAGAAGAAAGAGATTTTTATGAATCACAGACCCTTTCAAATATGTGGAGTGTTAGGCAATTACAGGAGCAAATACGAAATAAATTGTATGGATGGGCAAAAAAGAAGGGGAAGTTAATCATCACTATACCTATGCCAGCAAAACCTGTTATGCCGGAAGATGTCTTCAAGGATATATATGATTTTGATTTTCTAAAGCTTGAAGAAGACCATACAGAAACAGACCTGGAAAATGCATTGATATCAAACACAGAGAAACTGCTTATGGAGTTCGGTTCAGATTTCTCAATTTCAGGAAGGCAAAGAAAAATAATGATTGACGGGCAGATACATAAGGTTGATCTTGAGTTTTATCACAGGGGTGTTCCATGCATTGTCCTTGTCGACCTTAAGATCGGGATGTTTAAAAGCGAATATGTGGGCCAGATGAACAAGTACCTGAACTGGTATAAAGAACACAAGAGATACAGCTGGGAAAAAGACCCCATAGGCATTATCATCTGCCGCAACAAAGGTATAGAAGAAGTACATTATGCTCTTGGAGGCATAAGCAATCACATCTTCATCTCAGAATATAGAGTAAAACTTCCGTCTGAAACCGAGATCAAAGATGCATTCGGAAAATCTATATGAATCTGGAGTTATCAGGTATTTAGGAAAAGATATACAATCCTAATTTTAAAACCCCCGAATTCGAGGGAATTAAAAATTAAGCAGCTTCAATAAATCATTCAGATTGACCACCTATAAGAGTTGCTTAATCATATGCAGGCAGGTCTGAGATATTGACAATATGGCAAGAATCAATGTCCTGGACAAAGATGTAGCATTCTACAGCAAAAATGATGAGGATTATATC
>WTCB01000058.1 GCA_013138765.1 Candidatus Nanohaloarchaea archaeon | reverse complement strand
TGCTACCAATTGTACCCATACCAACCCCCTCAACCAGTTCATAATCCTTTAAATTTAGATTGCCCGTCCTTGAAAAATCATGCTTGTATGTTGGCCATAAAAGTTCACCATCCCTAGAAATTATTGTTTTTGAATCATTTAGAACCACTAGATTTAACAGAAACAAAGATGAAACTAATATAATTAAAATAAATATTACAACTATCATTCTTTTTCTAATCATAAAACCAACCATCATATACCAGTGACGCAAGATACAGTAATACATCCGTGCCTATAAAAATTGTTATAAATGTTGCCACAAAAAAGAGAGGTGCAAAACTTATTGTCTTTTTGATTATGAAACCATCAAGATTCTTTATCTTTTTTGCTTTAAATATATCAGTTTCATTAAAACCAAATTTTAATATTTTATCTTTGTTGCCTAACTTATTTTCGATGAAAAACCCAATTTCAGCGATTTTATTCTGTCCTTTAATCATAACACCTATAGGTATGTCACCGACACATATATCTGAAAGTCTTTTTTCAGAATAAGATATATACATCGAAAGATTCCCTAAAGCTCCTGCAAAAAGAAGTCCAAATACAGTTAAACCGAGAGTTATGAGTGTTTCAAAAGATGCAAAATATGGATCAAAAAAAGGTCGTAATATCGCAAGAATTAACAAAATATAAGTTACTTTTGATGAAAACATTTTCTGCAATACTGTAAAAGCTATAATTGCTATAGCTAAACTTATCAAAAAACTTCCAGAATAAAGACCCACACCCAATAGATATATACCTCGCCAAATAAAATAAAAGACACCAAAAAGAACAAGAAACATGTTGATTATATTCTTTGGTGAAAAAGACAATCTGAATGAATCAATCTTTTCATGTCTTTTTGTTTTAAAAATCATAGGAACTAACCAAAATAAAAAAGCAAGAATAAATACATTCAGCACTATCACTTGAGATGAAAAAAATGGAAGATACATCTTATATGGAAGATACATTGAACATACTGCAAAAAGTTTTCCATCACCAGCACTCCATATACCTATTTTCCAAAATATTATTCCGAACCCTAATGCCAATATGAAATTTGTTACAAGAGACGGCAATAAATCAAAATTAAATCCTACGAGGAAAAGTATAAACCCTACTGTTGACATCCTAAGAAGATCATTATTATATATTTTTTTAAATTTAAAGTCAGTGATAGTTATTCTTACAGAAAATATGATAAGGACAATTATGCGTATATAATCCATAAAGAGAAATTGATCAAACATAATAGACAATATGTATGCAAATGTTTAAATATGTAAGATTCAGTTATTAATATATGCAAAAATTTATATCTGAAAAGTTGTCTTGTCTTCCAGACATATCCGACAAGGACTATAAAGTTGAAGAATTCATAATCCATAATCTCAAAAATATGAAAAAATTATGTTATGGTTGCGTTTATCAGAACGGTAATGAACGCTTTTTATTATTAAAAGAAGAAAATGCGAATATTTCAGAATTTGTATACCTCGACAATTCAGAGTTCAAAAATATCCCTATATATTATGGACATATACCCTCATTTCTGCTTGCAAAAAATATGATTGAGACCTCACGAAACTATGTTTCATGGATTCAAGATAAAGAGATATTCACATTAATACACATCAGACATAAAGTTGAACAAGATATACAGAGTTTAAATGATATGCTAAAAAATGACAAATTAATTAATATATTTAACATAATTACAGATGCTAAAAATTGTTTTGGTACTCTTGCATATTTTAAGGTGATAGAAAATATCCCCACAACAATACAAAAATTTAAACTTGAAACGTTGTATTTCATATTTACATACGAATCAAATAATCCAAAAAATATTATGATACTCCTTAAAAGTAATTTTAGTCATAAAGAACAAAATGAGGTTTTTGTCAATATTGAGATGGGTTTCTCATATATGTTTTCAGAAAGTTTTGAAGAGTTCTCTGAAAATTTTAAAAAACAAAAAGAAATTTATGAAAGCAAAAATCAAGATAATATTATTGAATATTTATATATTGATTCGGATGAAAAATTTTATATCAAATGCAGTAATAATGAGACTTCTTTAAAATTTAAAAATGATGTATTGAGCATCATGACATATATTACGGAGAATATGAAAGGTTATTCATGTGTTGAAGAGACTATGTTATTAGGAAAATCAAGAAGATAATAGCTGATTTGTTAAGCTCGTGCAAAATTTACATTTTGTACAATTTTTATTACAAGTTGTGACTTTTTTAAAAAAAACAGAATCCAATCTGTTTACAGAGAGATTATACCCATATTTTTCGCGAACAATAAGTGTTGCACTTGACATTAGATTAAGAAGATTGCCAGTATAATTCTCTTTGAGATATGCTTTTGTTATTTCTAATATATCATCCGTAGACCTTGTTCTACCTACGATTTTAAATGATGAGGTTATACATCTATAATGTTTCAAATGTTGCGGTAATATGAATTGCATTTTAAGTAGTTCTTCTGGATGTTCCCCCCTTAAATTGACACAATAATTTGTCATAAAATCTAGATGTCTGTCTTTTTCTTTTTTAGACCAATGAGATATGAAATTATAATGGCTGTTTCTTTGAGGGCATCTGTAAAGACATCCCTCGTTCACCATAAGAATCATATTCATCTTGGTTGAATTCTTAATATCTTTCAGGAGTTCAAGATTGCGATTTATGTCGCGGTCAGGAACAAATGCATCAGCACCCAACTCTTCAAAATATTTAGCTCTCTGGACTGATGCGATCTCAGAAATTACAGAGACAGTAATGTTGATATCAGGTATCTCATTTTTTATTTTCTTAAGATATATAGGATTTGTGATAGTAATTGATGTCAAGCCTTCATTTTTCATATTCTT
>WTCB01000069.1 GCA_013138765.1 Candidatus Nanohaloarchaea archaeon | reverse complement strand
ATCATATCTTTATGATTGCGTTTATGTCCTCAACACTTTTTTCTACAGTATCCATTTTGTTAACTGCTTGCTTAAGAAGATCTTTACCTGAGTCTCTGCTGGTTTTTAATTGTCCTATAATATGTCTTAGTTCGGACGATTCTTGTTTTAATGTGACAATCTGTGATTTTATTTCATTGAATTTTTTTAGACTTACAAATAAAGGACCTACATGTGGGTTTACTGCTTTTTTTGGTAATGGTTCTAATTGAGGTAATTTTTCTTTTTTTGGTTCAATATTGTTATCTGCTACTGTATTGTCCATAGTTTTTGAGATATCCATATTATTGAGTTCTTCTTTTATTTTTGCAAGCTGTTCTTTATGTGTGTTGCTTGTTTCATCAGGTAATTGCATATCCATCGTAATCACAGTATTATTTTATTTTACATCTATATATATATCTTTTAAATGATCTTATTTGTCTAGGTTGTCTATATGCATCTCATTTCCTTTAGTGGTCTTGCAGACTCTGCCACAGTCTGGGCATCTTAAGAAATGGACATGGCCCGGCACTTCTATCTCTCCGTCAAAACCACAATCACAGTGTCCGGCAGCTTTTATTTCTTCAACTTCAACCTTTAATTTTTCTAAATGTGTGCCCGTTGCCATCTCTTTTAGTGTGTTCAGGAATACTTCTCTGTTTGCGCGCATGCATCCAAGTCTGACTTTTATGTCTCTTGGATTCTTTTCAAGTTCATCTATTGCCTGCTGGACTGCTGAGAATTCGTGCATGATTATATTTTAATGAGTATGTATAAATATATGTTATGTTAGCTGATGATATTATTGTTGTGTGCGGTATAGGCAATTCTACCCGGGGGGATGATGCTTGCGGCCCTTATGTGGTTGAAAAGCTTTTTACGTTAAAAATTAAAGGTATATATCCGATTGATTGCGGCGTTGCGCCTGAAAATTTTATCGGCAAGATCAGAAAGATCAATCCAAAAAAAGTCATCATTGTTGATGCTGTCGACTTAGATGTCGTTTCTGGAAGTTATGAGGTCATTGATATTGATAAGATTAAAGGGGAGCTGTTATCAACCCATAAACTGCCGGTCAGTCTTTTTATTGCATCTATACAGAATGATATAGGTTGCGAGATTGAGTTTATAGGGATACAGCCTAAAGGACTCGGGTTCTGTGAGGAGATGAGTCCTGAATGTGTGGCCGGGTGTGAAAGGATTGTTGAGTTGATATTGGATGATGTTTGAATTTGTCAATATCGTCTCTTTTTTATATCAACTTTTATATTTATCATTGCCTTAATTAATAGTTATGTTAGCTGATGTCATCATATCTGATAAGAAAAGATTAGATGCACTTAAAGATAAAATTGTAGAATCCGGGTCAGATACTGTGCATGTGGTCACAGATTTCAACAGGACTCTTACTAAAGCTAATGTTGACGGAATAAAAACACCTTCATTGATATCTGTGCTCAGAAACGGAAATTATATGTCTCCTGAATATGCGGAAAAGGCGAATGAGCTTTTTGACACATATCATCCTAAAGAGATTGATCCGAAAATCTCTGAGAAAGAAAAGAGAGATGAGATGCATGCTTGGTGGACTGAACATTTTAAGCTTTTAATTGAATCAGGCCTTAAGAAAAAAGATATAGAGGATGCGGTCAAGTCAGGCAATGTTCATATACGGGAAGGACTTCCTGAATTTTTTGAAGTATTGCAAAAATATGATGTACCTGTAGCCATCATATCATCAAACGGTCTTGGTGGTGATTCCATATCTATGTATCTTGAAAAAGAGAAACTGGCATATGATAACATACACATAATATCTAATTCTTATATCTGGGATGAGGATGGGAATGCAATAGGTGTCAAAGAGCCGATAATACATGTGGCCAATAAGGATGAGACTTCAATACGAGAAACCCCTGTGTATGGTGTGATCAAGGACAGAAAAAATGTTATACTTTTAGGCGATTCACCTGATGATGTCAAAATGGTAAGCGGTTTTGATTATGATAATATCATAAAGATCGGTTTTTTGAATGAGAATCAGGATAAGAATCTGGAATTGTATAAAAAAACGTTTGATGTTATAATTTTAAATGATTCTGGTATGGGTTATGTTAATTCTTTGTTAGAGGATATATTGGGATAAAGATTAGTGTCATTTAATAATAAAATCTTCTTTTTTGTCTGAGGCCATCTCAAAATCGTTTCCGAGCCTTAAGCATTTTGTCGGGCAGACATCTTCGCAGCGTCCGCAGAATATACACCTTGACATGTCAAGCTGCCAGAATCTCTTGTCTTTTATTACGCCTATCGTATGTACGGGGCAGGCCTTTGCGCAGAGTCCGCAATAGATGCATTTTTCTCGGTCATATTCATGCTTTCCCCTGAAACCTTTCGGTGTCTTTTTTTTGGTATATGGATATTTTTCGGTGGCCGGTTTTCTTATAAGATTTTTTATTATGTCGCTAAGCATCTTCATAATTAAAGCACCCTTATCAAGTCTATCGCTGCAATCAGCGCGAAAATCCAGTAGAATCTTAGTGCCTGTTCAATCCGTAGCCGTGCAAAAAGTACTCTCGATAGTGTCAGTGCGAAAAGTACGGCCAGACTTTTTATTGTGAGGATAAATATGTTTTGTGCGCCACCTAAATATAATGTGACCATAAGCAATATGAGGACAAATGTTTTTACTATTGTTGTGAGTTCAATCAACGCAAGTCGTCGTCCTGTAAATTCAACTGAGTATCCACCTACAAGTTCTTGGTGTGCGTTTGGAATATGGAATGGGGGGATCTCGACTTTTGCAAGCATTGCTATGAACATGGATAGTGCGGCAAGTGGATAATATGCGATGAGCCATGTGTCAAAAGACTGGATTGAAGTTAGGCTGAAAGCTAGAATTGGGACTATGATTGATATTATGAATGATAATTCGTATGCAAATATCAGTACTATGCCTCGTATTGCGCCTGTGACTGCCAGATTGTTTGATGATGCATAACCTGACATGAAAACTGCGACTGAACTGAATAATAGGAAATAGATTATTGCTATGTAATCGCCAGTGAATGAGATTATTGGTGCGTAAACGGGGATTAAGATGCCTGCAATGAGTGCTGAGGCAAGAGCTATTGCGGGAAACAATGTAAATCCTGGTTTTGCCTGCTTGGGCCGTATGTTTTCTTTTCCTGTAAGTTTTATTATGTCATAAAATACTTGATAAATTGGCGGACCTATCCTGTTCTGCATACGGGCAGCAATTTTTCGCATTATTCCTGAATATAAGACTGCAGTCAGGATGATAAAAATTATTCCCGGGTATACAAGCAGTTCAAATAGCATAGGGGGTCATCTCTTAAGTTTTTGTAAGTATGTTTCATCTACTGTTTTTGAAATTCCTGTTTTTGTGTCTATGAGCGTCACTCTATCTGTGCAGGAAAAGCAGGGATCGATTGATGCAACTATTATCGGCAGGTCTGCAAGCTGTTGACCTTTCAGCATAGACTGCAATGGATGTATATTTGCGAGAGTCGGTGTATTTATCTTTACTCTGTAAGGTCTATCTGTGCCATCGGATCTGACATAATAAAATATTTCACCTCTCGGTGCTTCTCCACGGGATATGGTTTCGCCTTCAGGTACTGTTTCTGGAACTTTTATTGTCAGTTCACCTTTTTGCATCAGGTGAAGACATTGCCTTATTATCTTTGTTGATTCCAAAAGCTCTTTCAGCCGTACTATCGCCCGTGATTCTACGTCGTCTGTATCGTGTGTTATCTCTTTGAAGTCTACGGTATCATAGAGTAGGTATGGTGCTTTTTTTCGTAGATCGCAGCTTATGCCTGAAGCTCTTGCGAGCGGTCCGATTGCTGAATATCTCTTTGCATCTTCTTGCTTTAGGATTCCTGTACCTTTAGTTCTTTTTGTGATTGTTGAATCATTTACGAAAACATTTATGTAATGGTGTAATCTTGAATCTATCTTGTCCATTGTTGTCCTGATTTTTTTGGCCATGTCTTTTGATATGTCTCGGCGTACTCCGCCTATAGTGTTCATAGAATAGCTGACTCTATTTCCTGACAGGTCTTCAAGAAGTTCCATGACTAATTCCCGGTCGCGCCATGCCATCTGGAAAACTGTGTCGAAACCAATTTCGTAGCCTGCAATGCCTACCCAAAGCATGTGTGAGTGAAGTCTTTCAAATTCTGCAACTATCATCCTTATGTATTTTGCTCTTTCTGGGATGTCTACATCAAGAAGCTTTTCTACTGCATTGCAGTATGTCAGGGTATGTATTGAGCTGCAGATGCCGCAGATTTTTTCTATCAGGAATCGGTCTTGCTGGTAAGTTCTCTGTTGGAGTGCTTTTTCTATACCGCGGTGCATGAATCCTATATTTATGTCTACATTTACTATTGTCTCTCCGTCTAGGTGTATATTTAGATATTCGGGTTCAACAAGTGCTGGGTGCTGAGGTCCGAGCGGTAGTGTGTAGCAGGTATCGTCATTCATATTTTCATCTCATCTTCTAATTGTCTTATGAACATGTCCATGACTATTATTTTGTTGTTTGCGAGTTTTTTGCTTTCGTCAAGTATGAGTGAACTGTAAACTTTTCTGTATTTTTTTAGTGTCTTTACGACTTCTCTCATATCTTTTGCGTTGAACCAGTCCCATGCTGCAATTGATAATCGTGTTATGCCTATTGCACCTAAAAAATCAAGAAGGTCTGCGTCATGCAATAAGATTCCTTCATCTGTTGTAGGCTGTCCATTTGGTAAGTGTGTCAGTATTGCTTTTTTTACAGGAGCAATCTTCTCTTCAGGGAAATTTATTTTTTTGAGAAACTTTTCAGCAACATGAGAGGATTTTTCTGCGTGCGGTTCATCCTGCTCTATGTCATGCAAGAAACAGGCGGCATGAAGTATCTGGTCGTCGTAATTCATCTCTCCTTTTTTTGCAATCTTTTTTGCATTTGAGTAGACTCTTTCAAAATGGTCGATACCTGCGGCCAGTTCACCGTCAAGTGTATCTTTTGCGTATTGTTCGATATCTGTTTTCAAGTTCATAATTATCACTTTTTTATTGTTCAGTCGCGTCTTAAAGGAAATATGGGTGATCTGTCTGATAGGACAAGATGTTCATGTTTTATTCCTTTTATTGTTACACCTAACATTTCTGCCAGTTCTTTTTCAAAAAGGAGCGCTCCCGGGAATTCTTTTGTGATGGTCTCTGTTTCGGGGGTGTCTCGGTTTATCTCTGTCTTTATGTTTATTGTGGTTTTGTCTTTTGAAAAATGATATATGATCTCGATTTCTTTTTTTGTGTCGATGCCTGTTATCGATGAGATGTGTGTTATGTTATTGTCTTTTAGGATCTTTAGAGCTTTTTTGATATTTTTATGATCCGTATTTATGAAATAATCATTTCTGTCTGTCTTGTATACGTCTCCGAGCTGTTTTAGCCATTCCATGATCGTTCATCTCATCTTTTTGTTTTTTCATATTCTTCAAGCTTTTTTTCCCAGAGGGCAAGGCCTTTTACTACGCCGTCTATTATTGCCTGGGGTCTTGGGGGGCAGCCAGGGACATAGATGTCAACTGGTATTACTTTGTCTATCGGACCTATTACATTGTAGCAGCCCTGATAGATTCCTTTTGAAATGCCACAGGCTCCGACTACAATTACTACTTTTGGTTCTGGCATCTGGTCGTAGATCAATCTTAATTTGTCTTTTATCTTGTGGGAGACTGCACCAGTAACAAGAAGGATGTCTGAGTGGCGGGGGTTTCCTTTTTCTACTATGCCGAACCGTTCAATGTCGTATTTAGGGGTCAAGCATGCAAGTATCTCTATTCCGCAACCGTTGCAGGACGTTGCGTCAAAGTGCATCATCCATGGAGATTTTAATCTTGCCTTGTTTATAGCTTTTGTCTTTAATTTATATATCTGTGATTTAAGCATACAGATTATTTCAGTCTTTGTATAATAAATAGTTTTAGTGTTTTAAATTATAAGTGAGTATAATGAATGTGTAAGCATTATGTTAACTTTTTTTGTTTCTTGATTTTTAAGATCAGTTATTGCATCATAATGTTCTTCTAATGAGCTAATATCAAAATGTGGTAAGGTTTCTACTTCTTTTGTCTGTAACCATCTTTTTTTTGAGAATATTAACATTAATTGCTCATAAGGGCTTCTTAAGTCTATTATGTTCATTTCACTTTCATGTTTTATGATTGCGTAAAAACCGGTGTCACCATTTATTTTATGGATTCCTACAGGTATTGTTAGTATATTATTAGTTGATTCTTCAAATTTGAAATAATTTAGGGGTAATTCTGAGAAATCGTAAACACTTATTTTAGTATTATCATCTATATTATAATTACAATAAGGTATTATCATATTTAAGATTTGTAGTATGAAACATTAAAAAGATTTTGTTTTTTTATTCCTCACTTGTGATTTTTTTGAAAAGAATTTCGTAATCTTGTGGTCTTGTCAAAAATTCAAGTTTTTCTGGAGTCTTTATTAGTCTGTATATCGGTTCATCTTTTTCAAGGCCCAGAACCTCTGGGTTTATTGGTTTCATTTCAGTCAATTCTGAGTTACCTTTCGCGTGTGGATTTTTAATAAAAACACGTTTGTCATCTTTTTTTATTAAGTAGTATGATAAGCCATGGTTTTTAAGGATTGGTCTATAATCACTTTTGAAATTTCTTTCAACCCAGTTTGCAATAATCAATATTTCATCAGTTGGATTTATTGTTACATGGCTATGATTTGGAGGTACGATGATTATGTCGCCATCTTTTCCGTAGATATATGATGTTTTTGTGTCTTTGCCGTCTTTTGTTTCTATAAGAAATAATGCATGACCGTTCAATACTTGATACATCTCAGCGTATGTTGTTTTTGTGCCTTGCACGGATGGATGGGTGTGTCCTTGAGTTTTTACAAATTCCTCACCCATCAGATCTGGCGGGATAACTGTTATGTCGTATCTTAGATTATTTTCTTCTGTTGTCGTTCTGTCTTCTTCTTTTGATATATCTCTGAACATGTAATACATTTTTCTTTCAGGGTTTATCTGGTTGAGCCATTCTTTATTGAAAATGACATCTTTCATGTCTTTAAGAATCCTTATTGATTTTTTTATCGGTTTTTCATCTAAGATAAGATCTTTTGTTGCGTTATCATAATGAAGGTTCATTCCAGTTATTTTTTCGATAAACATTTTCATTTAGTTTCACCAAGATATAATACAATTTAAGGTAATTTTTAAATAGATAATTTATCGTATATCATCGATAAATCCTTTTATAGAATCAATCATTGTCCTTTTTGGTTGTTCAATACCTGCAATCTTGTGAGAAATACATCTTATTGAATATGAGCTTGAATTTTGTGGTCTGTGTTCGATTATTGGTTTTCCAATCGCTATTGATTCTCGGATTTTTTTGTGTTCATTTATTTTACCGATTACTGGCAGTTCAAGAAATTCTATTATATCTTTTTCCTGCACTTCATATTTATCATCTGTGCTTTTATTTATTACAATACCTTTCGTCGGTATATTTTTTTTCTCAGCAACTTTTTTTGCAAGAAGCGCATTTGATAGTGCTGGAAGTTCAGGGTTTGTTACGATTATGCAAGAATCTGATGCTTCAATTGCCGAGGTCATCTCTTTGTTTACTCCAGCTGCCGCATCTATAAGTATGAAATCGTAGTCGCCAATAATGTCGTAAAGCATATGTTTTAGCATTTTTGAATTTGCACCAAGTGAATTAAGTGATGCCGGGATTATGTTGAATCCTGAAGAATGTCTATATATTGCTTGGGTTATGAATGCGTCTTTATTCAAGACGTCGTTTAATGATACAGGGTATACTGAAGGTACACCAAGATGTATTCCTAGATTTGCACCAGTTACATTTCCATCGATGACTAAAACTTTTGCATTAATCTTTGTGAGGGCAACTGCTAGGTTTGATACAAGAGTTGTTTTACCTACACCGCCTTTCCCTGAAATTATAGAAATTATTTCTGTCATTTAATCGAACCCTAACAATTATAATTATATTAGCTAGTATTTATTGTTAATTGATTTTTAGCTTCTTTTTTCGTTTTTTATCTCTTCTGAAAGTATGCCGCCGTTTACTTTGTCATAATCCGAAAGACGTCCGACATCTATCCAGTAATCGCAAAAGGGGTATCCATATATTGGTTTTTTTGATTCTATCAGTTTCGGTAAGATATGGTCTGTTATGTTTATGATCTCTGGATCGTTCTTGTCTGTTTTTGGAATGAAATTAAATATTTCAGGCTCTAAACAAAAAAGCATCGTTCCTGCATTGAATTTGAATTCCGGTTTTTCTTCAAATTTGGTTATCTTTTTATTATCATCAATTGAATAGACACCATATTCTACTTTCTGTCTCAGTTCAAAGAGTGCGACTGATACTATTCCACTTTGTTTTTTGTGGAACTCTGTGAATTTTGTGAAATTTAGGTTTGTGAGGTTGTCTCCGCCTACAAGAAGGAATGTTTCAGTAAGTCTATCTTTTATCTGGTTTAGGCATCCTGCAGTACCGAGTGGTGTTTCTTCTTCTACATATTCTATGTCTACACCAAATTCTTTTCCATCTTTGAAATAATTTTTTATCTGGTAACCTAAGTATCCGACAGAAATTATGAATTCTCTTATGCCGTGAGTTTTCATGTGCATTATTATGTGTTCCATCATAGGTTTTTCATTTATCGGAAGGAGCGGTTTTGGTACTGCGTATGTCAAAGGCCTTAATCTTGTGCCTTTTCCGCCTGCAAGAATTACTGCTTTCATCGAATCACTATCTTTGATATGGTGTTATTATATATTAAACTATATATTAGTTGCTGTTTATTTTTGTTTTATCTCATTGTTTTTTAAATATTGTTTTATATATATATTTATTGTGTATTATGGTTTTTGAAATATCTGAAGAATTGTTACATGAAGGATTGAACGAATCAGTAACATATACAGAACCTTTATTGGATAGTATGTATCAAATACCTTATGTGGATACTGTTGCTGCTTTTGCTGTAGGTGCCATTATTTTTTATTGGTTGTACAGGCATCCTAAAGAACCGTCTCCAAATTTATTGATGAAATATTCAGATCAATCTTTAAAAGAAAAAGTGCGGGAGACGTGATTCGAACACGCGTAAGTACTAAACTACAGGGCCCTCAACCCTGCGCCATTGACCAGGCTAGGCTACCCCCGCATTGATTGTTTTGATAATTGTGTGTTCAATCTTTTAAATGTTTTAGTTATACAGCTCTCTGTTGTCAAGCTGTATCAGTGCCATTGTTATTGCTTGTTTTGTGTAGTCTTTGCGCTTTACTCTTCCTTTTGTAAGGATTCCTATCATTCCTTGTGCCTGTCCAAGTTTCGGATCGGCTGTCAGGCCGACTGAATTGCATGCCTGTGTCAGATCTTGGTCTTTATCAAGGATGTTTTTCATGACTTTTGGCGGACATTCAAAACATGATGAGAATCCGAGACTTGTGTCTGTGCCATCGTGGATTGCGCATACTGTAACTTCCATGTAACCTGTCTTTGCATTCTTTACTTTCATAAAACCAGATTCTATGCCTATGCTGTAGTCACAATCGCCGTATGAGGCTTTTGCTCTGTTGATTGCGCCATCTACGGTCTCGTCAATTGTCATCGGCTGTTCTGATACATCTGAATTGATGTCTTTTGTAATGATTTTTGCGTCGGATAAGAATTTGTAGTCATTTATTGTCTCTTTCAATGCTTCAATCTTTACAATGTTTTTTGAACCGATATTTAATATCATGATTTCATGAGTGTGTCTATCGTTTATATGTCTTGTCTTTTTTTGTCTTTTAGAAAGAGTTAGATGCTCCCGCCGGGATTTTCAGACAAAGTCTGGAAATAAGAAAATCTCCAGATTTTTGAAATTTGAACCCGAGTCACAAGATTGAGAGCCTTGCATGATTGGCCGGTCTACACTACGGGAGCGATTAGAGGTCAATCAGATGGACCGAGCCGGATTTGAACCGGCGATTCCCGCCACGTCAAGGCGATGTCATAACCAGTCTAGACCATCGGTCCAAAGATTAACAAACACTATTATATGAGTAAATTTTATATAGTTTAGCTAAATTGTGATAAAGTCAATGATGGTTTTATTTTTTGTGTATATGGAGAATGTGATTCTAAATAGGTTGCTAAGCCATTATATAACAATCCTTCATCAGTTTTTATATTATGAATGTTTTTTGTTATTGAATTAAAGAAATCGTCAAGTCTTTTTCCATTTTCGACACAGGATATCTGTATTTGTTGATCGCCAGTAGTCAACCATCTATTTATTCCTTTTGTATCAGTCCATCTGATGGTCTCTTTAGGTATTTCTATTTCTTGTTGATATACCTTGTGTGTTGTTTTGTTAGATATTATATCTGTGATATCTTGTGCACCAATTGTGAAATATGCAGAGTTATATTTATATTTTGATTCTTGAAGTTTTGTTTGGAGAATATTTAACAGATTGGGTCCATCATGTTCAATTGATTCAATATCTAAATTAAATTTGTTTAGTGCATTTTTAAAATTTGAACAGTATTTGATTATGTAGTCTGAAGGTATGAGTATAATGTTTTTTGGTTTTATCCCTTTTACAAGATATCGTGGGTCTTTTATTGTTTTTATATCTTTTTCAAGTGTATACAAGTAACCTACTACTGTAAAATCTGAATCCCATCTATCTGCAAGATGTATCTGGTATTTTAGAAATTGTTCTAGATTAAAGCTTATTGAAGGTATTCTGTTATTATTTTTTCCTATTTTTTTGGCTTTCATTTCAGATACATTTATTCTACCTGTTATCGGGCATTGGTTTAAGAAATCCGGACAGAGCTGTATGTTTGGATTTGTGATTTCGTCTTGATGTGTTATTATTTGGTTATATGCATAATCTAATTGTGTGTATTCTTTAGAATGATTAGATGGTGGATTAAATGTATGAATATTAGTCTGTTCTAAATCGGATGTGCATAAAGTATTTTCTGATAGATTATTAAAAAATTCGTTGAATTGTCTTATGTTGCCTGTTGGTGTAAATCCAAATAGATTTGAAACATGAGCCGAACTTATCTGTGATATTTGAGTTTTGTTACGCTGTACTTGAGGATGATGATTTGTCTGTGGTTTTTTCATATTTAACATTATTTAATTCTATAGTAAAATTATTAAGTCTATATAATTGTGATGATGGGTTGGTGTTGAAATTTAGATTTATGTTAAGAAGTATAAAATACGGCCTCCGGGATTTTCAGACAAAGACTGGAAATGAGAAACTCTCCAGAATTTTGTAATTTGAACCCGGGCCATCGGCTTGGAAGGCCGAGATCCTAGCCACTGGACCAAGGCCGTATTCATATAGGTTATGGATGTTGTATGGGGTCATAGGGATTTGAACCCCAATCCTCAGGTATCTCCCAAAGATACTTGTGTATCCTTAAGACCTGTTAGTTAGATCATCGAGACTTGCGCCTCTCAGTTCTCCAGATCAATAATTTTTCCGAAAAATGACATTTTCGGGAGCTGTCTGGAGCCTAATATGCTGCCAGGTTACACCATGACCCCACATATTAATTTTGTTTCTGTATAAAGCTTTATATGTTTTAGTCTTTGTGGGTGTGGAATTGGATAGGATTAATTCCAATTCAATAAAGTTTGGTCTTAAAAGTATTTTGTATAATATTTACAAGAATTAGGTCTGAGATGGAGTAATATTTTATATATTTGAAAATAGTTTAGACTAATGTATTAACATATGTAATGTTGCTAAAAAATCAGTAGATTGGTTATTATCTTTTTTTTAAGATGATGGTATGTTGTTGTGAGATTTATAGGGTGGTATATTTTCAAAAAGTGATAGTTTTGTCCAAATTTCATCGTAGTTTGACTTTGAAAAATCGTCGATTACAGGAACTACTGATGCGTCTGTAACCTTTTTTCCTGAGGGTATAATATTCCTTCCATCTGAAAGAGCCATATGTGTGTCTTCCATTGGTACAAGGAGATATCTTTGACCATTTGTAAATGTTTCCCACCATGTTTCAGGAATCATATCATCAGTTCTTAAAAGTAGATAAAGTTCTGGGTCTTGATAATCTTTTGGATGATTTAGATATTTAACTATATCTGGTGCATGGTAAACTTCAAATTCACATCAGAAACCAAGGTGTTTTCCTGCGGATTCAAAGACTGGCATTGATTGTCCTAAAAGGAAAGAGACATCGCCTTCAGATTTATAACCTTTTATTAATTTTTTGTCTATTTATCCACCAAAAGAAATATGTTGTTTTTCTCTCTCTACTGCAGTAACCATATATTTATTATTGTTTGTAATGTTTATAAATATTTTTGTGAAAAATAAGATTTTTCATTAAATAGTTATTTAAAATTATTGTGGGTTAGTAGTAATATGATTAAATTAGATCTACCACTTTATAGGCCTAATCATGTAGATATAGAGATAACAGACATCTGTGATATTTCCTGTGCGCATTGCGGTAATGATTCTAATCCCGAAAATGATATGATTCTTTCTAAAGATTTAATTCAAGAGGTTATGCGCGGTGCAAAAAATGCAGATATTACAACTTTTTCTGTGGGTGGCGGTGAACCATTTTTCGTTTTTGATGAATTATGTAACTTAGTAAAGGTAGGAGTAGAAAATGGCATTATTCCATCATATATAGGCACAAATGCATTTTTTGCAACGACGCCTGATGATGCAAAACTTTATCTTTCTGAATTGAAGAGGTCTGGATTTTCTGAAATATCAAAAATAGATATGACTAAATTGAAAAGTTCAAGATGGTCCTCACCTGTTGAACAAGATGCATATATTAAAAGTGGTGGTCTAAATATAAGTTTTGATATGTTTCATCAGGAATTTGTAGATGTTTCAAATGTTGCAAATCTCATAAAAGCTTATGATGATGTTTTTGGAAGTACTGATAATATTCAGATTAAAAGTTCTTATGCGAGCGGTTATGAACTTGAATATAGTATGTTTATCTTTTTGATGGCTGAACTTTATGTGCGTGGTATTGATGTCACCGACTGTTATGATCTTAAGAGATATTCTGGTATTGAAGGGTTGATTGATGCATTTTTCAATGAGGAGAAAATAAGGCTTAAATGTGGAGATATTGATTTTTATCCTTCACCAGTATGGTCTGTTGGACGTGCAGAATTTCTTGATACTGATTTACTTAATTTAGATGAATATGATTTTATACAATGGCCTAATGATTATTGTTCTCTCGGAAATGAATGTGCGACAAATATTCAGGTAAAACCTGATGGTAGTGTATATGCGAATCCAGAATTTGTATGTGAAAGTTTAGGTCTTTATCTTGGTAATGTAAATGATACTTCTTTTGAAGATATTATTGAGTCCACACAGGATAATATGATTTTGGATATATTGTCTTTAGGAGGGCCACATGCATTGAGGTATTTTATGGAAAATGCAGGTATAGATGTGGATATAAAATCAGAGGAACCTTGTCATTTCTGTTTTCAGGCATTGTCTGATGAAAATGTTTTAGATGCTTTAAATAATTATTATAATTCTTCAGATAGGGTTGAACTTTATAATTCTTACCTTAGGGAACATCCGCAAAGGGTGATTGTGTCTGATATAAACGAATCTGTTTCTTATGATTTTTTTAAAATCATCTGATTTTCTCTATTTCTGACCATCATCTATATATACATTCTAATTCATATTATATTTAACTTTCTGAAAATTGTGAAAGTTAGTAATGTTGTGATTTATATGGTCTCTCTTGCGCGAAATGAATTTATTGATCTTATGGCACTAAATTTCAGGCAGAACGGTTTTGATGACTGCACATCTAAAATTGTGGGTGCGCTCTATATTGAGCCTAAAGAGATATCTCTTGAAACACTTGCGCAAAAGACAGGTTACAGTCTTTCTGCAGTGAGTACGGCGATGAAACTCATCGTGAATATGGGCATGATAAAGCGGATCAAAAAACCAAAGTCACGGAAAGTTTATTTTTTTATGGAAAAAGATATGGTCTCATGTATGTTGGGGCATATGAAAAAAAATTATGAACTGTCATTGCATATGTCAAGAGATAAGCTTCCCAAGATAATTGATAAATACAAATCTGAAAAACAAGATGGTTTGAATGCGGAGTTTATGATAATTGAACGATATTATAAGCAGGTTGTAGCTTTTGAGGATGTAATGAAAAATTTTATTGATGCGCTTGAACATCTGCAACATAAATTCAGTGATGATAAACCTTAATGAGGTTGAAATTATATGAAAAAAGAAAAACCTATAATTGAGCTAAAAGATGTCAAGAAGATATATCGTATGGGGGAAGTTGATGTCCCTGCGCTCAATGGTGTGTCGCTTGAAATTAAAAGAGGGGAGTTTATAACTATAATGGGTCCTTCCGGGTCGGGCAAGTCTACGCTTATGAACATGGTCGGGTGTCTTGATGTGCCTACACACGGTAATATCTATCTGGACGGTAAAGATATTTCTCAGATGTCTGAAAGCGGGCTTGCGCAGATTAGGGGTAAGAAAATAGGATTTGTATTCCAGAAATTTAATCTTTTGCAGACACTTTCGGCTTTAGAAAATGTTACGATTCCTATGATGTTCCAGAATGTGAATGAAGAAGATAGAAATAAGAGAGCACTGGAACTTTTAGACATGGTGGGGCTCAAAGATAGGGCATATCACAAGCCAAGCGAGCTTTCAGGAGGACAGCAACAAAGAGTGGCTATTGCGCGTTCTTTATCAAATGATCCCGATGTGATTTTAGCTGATGAACCTACTGGCAATCTTGATACAAAGACTGGTAAAGATGTTATAGGTATGCTATCTAAACTTCACAGAGAAGGAAAAACAATAATTATGGTCACACATGATTCTGATGTCGCTAAACAGGCAAAAAGGATTGTATTAATTAAAGATGGGATGGTCGTATCCAATAATAAGAGATGAGGAGTGGAATGTTATGAAAAATAATAGATTAGGTATTTTTGCGTTCGTGATATTATTTATGTTTATCATGTCGCCTGGTGCATATGCTGCTACTGAAACATCGTTGAGTGTATCAGTCGCTAATTATGAACCGTTACCAGTAGAGCCGGGATCGTATTTTGAGATATGGTTTAAGGTAGATAATACTGGTGGTGACACTGCAAGGGACGCTACATTAATTGTTGAACCTGAGTTTCCATTTTCAATTGACGGTGATGCAGAGACATCTATAGGTATACTTAACCGTCTTGATAGCACTATGGTGAAATATAGGATAAATGTTGATAGTAATGCTGTTGAAGGTACAAGTAAGCTTAATGTGAAATACAGTGCGGACCCCAATACCAATGTTATGATATCTAAATCTTTTGATGTTTTAATACGGACTGCTGACGCTGATTTAAATATTGTGTCAATGAAATCAAATCCTGAACAATTCTTGCCTGGGCAGAAGGGTACTGCAGAGATAATCGTGAAAAATACTGCTGATTCTACATTAAAAAATATTAAAGTTGTAATGGATCTGAGCGGTGTGACAGTTCCATTTGCGCCTATCGGTAAATCAACAACATCTATAATCAAGAACATGGCAGGGGGTAGTGAAGAAACAATTACCTTTGATATAATTACGACACCTGATGCTGATAGTGGGATCTATAAGATACCTTTAGTTATCACATTTTCGGATAATGTCGGCAATAATTATACAACATCAGAGATAATAAGTCTTATTATTGGCGGTGCACCTGATCTTCTTACAAATGTTGAAGCGGATAATACATTTTTAAGTGGTACTACCGGTGATATCCGTGTAAATATAATCAATAAGGGTCTTGTTGATGTTAAATATTTAACAGTCAAAGTTTCAGGAACAGATGATTTTAATCTTTTGTCAACTGATGAAGTCTATATAGGAAATATTGATTCAGATGATTTTGATAGTGCAAGTTTTAAGGTAAATGTATTGTCTTCATTTTCAGGTGATCTTTCAGTTCCTGTCGTATTTAGTTACATGAGTGCTAACAATGATGCTTTTGAAATAGAGGATACACTTACTATGAAAGTGTATACACAGGAAGAAGCTCAATCATTGGGTCTTGTCGGTTCAAGCTCTAAAAATACAATCTATGTGATTTTAGTTCTTGGTGTTGTCGGTTATTTTATATATAGGCGACGTAAAAAACAGAAATCAAAGAATAAGTAAATATGAGTTTTGTGAGCGTGATTTCATTTGAGATTTGAATACCTTAGATATGCCTTTAAGAATATACGTCACAGGAGACTTAGGTCCTGGCTGACGCTTATAGGCATATTTATAGGTATTGCTGCAGTCGTCGCACTTATTTCTCTTGGACAGGGTATGCAGAATGCAATAAATGAAGAGTTTCAGAAAGCAGGGGCTGACAGACTTACCATTCAACCGGCTGGTGGTTTTGGTGGTGCGTATGTATCTGAAAAATTATACCAGAGTGATGTTGAGGTTGTAAATCGTGTTAAAAGTGTTGATTTTGCAACAGGGGTCATAATCAGAACTGGACGTGTAAAATACAAAGAAGAGACTGAAAGTGTATCGATATTTGGCATTGCACCTGATGAGGAGACGAAACGGTTTATCGAGAAAGTTGATTTTTTTCTGATTGAAGAGGGCAGACAATTTAAAAGCATCGACAATGATGTTGCCATACTTGGAAGCAATATTGCAAGTGATAGGTTTGATAGAGCGATTGTTGTCGGTGAAAAGATAATTGTTGAAAATAAAGAATTCAAAGTAATCGGTATCCAGAAAAAAAGCGGCAGTCCTATGCATGATAACATGGTTCGGATTACAACGGATTCAGCTCAGGAATTGTTTGATCTTAAAGAAACTGAAGAGGTCTCTATGATATTTGCTAAGGTCAAGGTTGGAATTGATCCTTTAATAGTTGCAGAGGATGTAAAAAAAGCGCTTAGGAAAGATCATAATGTCAAAGTTGGCGAGGAAGATTTTACAGTCACAACGGCTCAACAATTGATTGAAGGTTTCAATAATATACTTCTAGTGATCCAGGCCGTTCTTGTGGGCATTGCAGCAATATCTCTTGTTGTAGGTGGTATAGGGATAACAAATACTATGTATACCTCTGTTGTTGAACGGACTCGAGAGATTGGTATTATGAAATCTGTCGGTGCAAAAAATAGTGATATAATATCTATTTTCTTGATGGAATCTGCATTGCTCGGGTTTTTCGGGGGGATATTGGGTGTTATTATCGGGCTTTCTGTAAGTAAAGGTATTGAAATTATGGCTGTGTATGCAGGAGTTACTGTGCTTAAGGCTTATTTTGGTATTGAACTTGTGATCGGGGCACTTATATTTTCGATGGTCATAGGTACTTTATCGGGAGTTCTTCCTGCAAAGGGCGCTGCTGAAATGAATCCGGTTGATGCGTTAAGGAGTATGATCTAGATGATATCTGATTATTTTTCTTATGCATTCAAGAATTTAAAGCATCGTAGGGTCAGAACCTGGCTTACTATGATTGGGATAGTTATAGGGATAGCTGCAGTTGTATCTATAATCTCTCTTGGGCAAGGTCTTGAGAATATGGTCACTGGTCAGTTTGAGGATATGGGTGCAGATAAGATAACTGTTATGCCCGGAAGCAGTATTTTTAGTGCAGGGATGTCTGCTCTTCCTTTAACTCAAAAAGATTATGATGTGATAGCTAAAACAAAGGGTGTATTGAATGTTGCAGGGATGATCTATCTATCTCCGAGGATTGAATATAAAGATGAGTCTGAATATACGTTTGTTATCGGGTTTCCACTTGATTCAAGTTCAAAAAGAGTATTTGATAGCATGCAGAATTTTGAAATTGATTATGGCCGTGATCTAAAGCATGGTGATGGTAATGTCATTGTGGTCGGGTCTTCTGTTGCAGAAGATGATAAGCTTTTCAGTAAAGGTGTAGCTTTAGGGAGCAAGATTATAATCAATGATGTTGATTTTAAAGTAATAGGTGTCCTTAAAACTATAGGAAATGAGCAGGATGATAGGTCTGTATATATAAGTATTGAGCGCGCACGAGATGTCTTTGATATTAAAGATAAGTATGATGTCTTATTTTTGCAGGCAAAACCTAGTTTTGCTGTAAGTGAGGTCGCTTTAAATATAGAGGATGCTCTGCGGAAATCTCGGAACCTAAAAGAGGGTGAGGAAGATTTCAATGTCCAGACAACTGAGCAGCTCCAGGAAAGTTTCGGGACTATATTTAGTATAGTCCAGTGGTTCTTGATCGGTGTTGCGTCAATATCTATTGTTGTCGGCGGTATCGGCATAATGAACACTATGTATACTTCTGTTTTAGAGAGGACTTATGATATCGGGATTATGAAAGCTATCGGCGCTAAAAATTCTGACATCCTTATGCTTTTTGTGATTGAAGCGGGTACATTAGGTGCTGTGGGGGGTCTAGTGGGTATGATTGTCGGTGGTGGTTTTGCAAAGATTGTGGAGCTTGCTGCTAAAAATATGCTGCCTGTCGATCTTCTGAATGCGCATTTAAGTCTTGAGCTTCTGGTCGGCGCTGTCTTGTTCTCATTTATTGTCGGCATGGCCTCTGGCGCACTTCCAGCCCGGCAGGCGGCTGGCATGAAACCTGTCGATGCATTGAGGTATGAGTAGAAGGAATTGTGTTTGGTTCTGATGTCTGTGGCAATTATAAATTTGGTTAAACTAGGATGATATAAAATAAATATTTATCTATAAATGCGGGCATCTGGGCTTAATTTTGCTGTTTGTTTCATTAGAGTCCAATTAAAACCGTAATTTATACAACTATAATCGCTGGCGTGCTTTAGAATTCGTGTTTCTTCTTCTGTGGTTATTATTCTTTCTGTTTTAAATTGTTCAAGAATTTTTCTATCATTATCAGTAAATATTTTTTCTTCAGGTACATAAAAGCCATCAGACATAATATTGATTTGGGTATAAATCTTTATAAAATGTATTTTTTATGCTATTTAGGTCTATTTTTTATCTTAAATATATCCTCCAAGCATCAGTACACCCAGACCTAACATCAAAATTCCTATTGCAAGCTTCATCCATCTTCTTTCGTCTAAGCGCCATCTGTCTATCGTCTTCGGGTCTGCGCCTCTGTAGATGATTGCAAGGATTGCTATCAATGGCGCAATAAATGCAAGGTTATAGATTAAAAGGTATGGTATCGCTGCAATTTGAGTCATATTGCTTGACAGAAGTCCAATTATTGCGAAATAGACGCCACCTGTGCAAGGCAGTTCAAACATGGATACTAGGAATCCGAGAATTATGGCGGACGGGATTGTGGCTTTTTTTGAGTATTTTGAGATGATGCTCTTTTTATCTTCAGGTATCTTCAAGGTTATTCCTCTGCCGTACCAGAAGTAGTCTTTTATGTTTATCAGGCCGAAGATTATTGCAATTATTGCGGCCAGTGTGAATATACTTTTTGTGATTCCTGCGTATTGTATGATTGATAAAAGTCCGAATCCTGCAATGAAATAAGTTACATATACGGCGGTTATGTATACTATGCCAATCTTTAGCATCTTTTTTCTGTCTCCTACTGCAAGAAGTGTGGCTGCAAGGAATATCAGGACTGTGAATGCGCAAGGGTTTATCCCATCTATGAGACCGCTTGTGAATATCAGTGGCCAGGTCAGTTCAAGTCTGTTCTTATTGTCTATCGTCATATTTCCTATCTGGTCGTAAGACAGTTGAACCTGGTCATAAGACAGTTGATAATGTTTATCTTCTGTACGGTTTTCAAGTATTCTATTCTCAAGTTTTTCAAGGATTTCTCTGTCACCTTGGTAGCATGCATCTCCTATTATCATTAAGGGCACTCCTTTCTGGGCAATGTTAAATAGGTTGCAGGCGTTATCAAAAAGTTTATAGTCGTCGTCATTATGGATTTCGTGGATGTGGATGTCTATATCTGGATATCTATTTTTGTCATTCAGTTTATCTATCAATGGTTTGACATTTGCACAATGCGCGCAGCCGGTGCTGTAAAAGTAGTGGATATCTATATGGTCTTGGGCGTACATGTCTGTGTCTTGTGCGTTTACTGTTGGTATTATTATCGATAGCAGTAGGAGTATGTATAGTATAGTGTTTGTGATTTTCATATTTAGTCTCTATTATTTCTTTAGATTATTATAAATAAGTTATCATATAGTCTTATCTTATGGGTGAATTTCTAATATCTTTGGCTGATGATTTCAGTCTAGATAATATAGTTAGGCACAAGCCGTTCTTTTTCTTCTTTTCTGACAAGGCTGAGAGGGCTGTCAAGGTAAACGGTGAGTTAGTCACCATGTCGTTCTTTCAGGAGGGTCAGGAATTAATTGTCAGATCTGATTCTGAACTGGATTCATCTGAGATTGATTTTATTAAAGGTCGGGTTATGCATTGTTTAGGCACCAGTGAGTCATTCTCTGATCTTTATACAATCTGCAGTGATGATAAAATACTTTCACGATTCATGGATAAAATCTATGGGAATCGGCTTCTTTCTGCATTTACTGATTTTGAGGCGTTAGTCTCTATAATATGCTCTCAGAATGTCAGTTTTGCACAATATAAGCAGATGGTTGCTAAGATTGTTCGCGTCTACGGTTCTGGGAAGGTGTTTCCGGAGCCTTGCGATATTCTAGCTGATACTGGTCTTCTTAAAGGTTGCGGGGTCGGATATCGTGCTGATTATATCGTGAATATTGCTCGATTTATGGAAGGTAAAGATACTGTTGATGATGCTTATAGTCTGTCGTCTGTTAAAGGTATTGGTCCTTATTCAATTGATATATTCATGCTATTTCAGAAGCGGCAGTATGACTTTTTTTATGTGGACTCTCTTATCAAGAAGATAATAAGGGATGATTATGGTTCTGATGTTTTGTCTGATAAGGATATTCGTCAGTTTGCAAAGAATCATTGGGGTAAGTATAGAGGGCTCTGTGAAGTGTATCTGCAGAAGTTCTTGAATGATGTTTGAGGGTTATTCTTTTTTTTTCATCTTGTAATTGTCAATTGCTTTGTTCAGGCCTTCGGATGCAAGGTTTGAGCAGTGTTCTTTTATCGGTGGCAGGCCGTCAAGTGAATCTGAGACATCTTTCTGTGTGATATTTTTTGCTTCTTCAAGTGTCTTTCCTTTGGCAAGCTCTGTAATCATTGATGATGTGGCAATGGCTGCTGCGCAACCGAATGTCTTGAATTTTATGTCTTCAATCTTGTTGTCTTTTATTTTGATCGTGATTTTCATTATGTCTCCGCAGACCGGGTTTCCTACTTCACCCACGCCGTCTGCATCTTTTATTTCACCTTGGTTTTTTGGGTGCTTGAAATTTTCCATGACTTTTTCTGAATACATAATTATCACATCTCTATTTTTTTTTAAATTCCTTTTCATTATATAAAGGACTTAGTGTTCTTAAATCTTTTATGATTTTTGGGAGTTTTTGAATTACTGTGTCTATCTCTTCTTCTGTGTTGAATGTGCCGATTGAGAATCTTATCGATCCATGCATGTATACAATCTCTTTTCCCATGGCATCAAGGACATATGACGGTTTTAAGCTTTTTGATGTGCAGGCGGATCCTGTGGATACGCAGATGCCTTCGCAGTCAAGCATGAGCATGATGCTTTCACCTTCAACATATTTGAATGATATGTTTACATTTCCGGGTATTCTGTTATCGGGGTGGCCGTTAAGGATGAGGTCGGGTATGTTTTTGAAAATTTCTTTTTCAAGTTTATCTCCGAGCAATCTGAGATGGTCTATGTTACTTTCAAGGTTATCTTTTGCAATCTCTGCTGCTTTTCCAAGACCTACGATCCCTGGGACATTTTCAGTTCCGGACCTTAGATCTTGTTCCTGGCCACCGCCGTGTATTAGCGGGTCAATCTCTGTACCTTTTTTTATGTAGAGTGCGCCTATACCTTTTGGTGCGTGTATCTTGTGACCGCTTAAAGTCAGGAGGTCTATGTTCAGTCCTTTTGTGTCTATCGGTTGTTTGCCTATCGCCTGTACTGCGTCTGTGTGGAAATAGATGTCTTTGTCTTTTAGTAATTCGCCTATCTCTTTTATCGGCTGTATCGTTCCCATCTCGTTGTTTGCGAACATGACGGATACAAGGATTGTTTCGGGTCTTATCTCTTTTTTTAGCTGTTCAAGGTTGACTGTGCCGTTTTCGTCAACATCAAGGTATGTGACTTTAAAACCTTCTCTTTCAAGCCATCTTGCACTGTTCAATATTGATTTGTGCTCGATCTTTGTAGTGATTATGTGGTTTTTTCTGTTTTTGTTTTTTGAGGCTATGCCTTTAAGTGCCAGATTATTGCTCTCTGTTCCGGAACCAGTGAATATGATTTCATCTTCGTCTGCGTCAATTAGGTTTGCGACCTGTTTTCGCGCAGTTTTAACTGCTTTTTTTGCTTCTTGACCTTTTGCATGTAAACTTGAGGGGTTGCCGTAAAGGTCTTCTAAATATGGTAGAATTGCGTCTTTTACTTTCGGGTGTATCTCTGTGGTCGCGCTGTTGTCTAGGTAAATGGTAGTTTTTGCTGTCATGAGAATATATAACACTGTTATTGTTATAAAGTTTTTGTTTTTGTTAAAAGTTCTTTTTTGACAAGATATATAAAGTTTTTATATTAATTGATAAAATCTGATATGTGGGACTGTAGGGTAGCTTCATGTGAAAGTGTTTCACAAGCTTTTAGATGCTTCACATGCTAAAATGGTCATCCTGTGAGCTTTGGGAGCTTATGACCCCGGTTCAAATCCGGGCAGTCCCATGTCTTTTATTCATCTTTTATCATATTGTATATTGCTGAATTAATTGTTGTAGGTTCAAAAAGAATTTTATCTAAATATATTGCGACTTCAGTCAATGGAGATTGTCCCATGTAACCTATATCTATTTTATGTATCGGTCCTTGTTCTTGTTTTCTTAAGAATTGTTTAGGTCCTCTTTTTGAGAAATATATGGTGAATGGTCTTCTGTTATCATCTTTATTTATGGTGTGATGTGCGGCATATCCTTTATCCTTTAAATTTTCAATTATCTTATCTGCCCAGTCATTATATTGGTCACCTATTGTAAGTTTTGATAGATTGTTGGCCATATCATGTAAATTTCTTGGTTCATGAATTTTTTTTTTGATGTTTTTCATATAATCAGCCAGTGTTTGATAAGTATCATCATCTGGCATAAAATATTATTTTTTATGTATCTTTTAATATTTATGGGTGATTATTTTTATTTATAATTTTCTGTGTAAATTGTTATCATGATTAAGATTGTTGCTGTCGGCAAGAATAATCCTGCGCTCAAAGATTATGAAATTGATCTTATCCGCAGGATCAAGCGTTTTTCACGGTTTGAACTGATTGAACTTAAAGAGGATAAGTCTAGGACTCCTGCACAGATTATTGAAAAAGAGGCGATTAAGATTCTTGATCGCATTAAAGATGGTGATAAGGTCTATGTTCTTGATATCTTAGGAAAAAGTATGGATTCTGTAGCGTTTTCTGAAATGTTTAAAGAGGTAGCTGACATCACTTTCGTTATCGGTGGTGCTTATGGTCTTTCTGAAAGTGTTAAAAAGCGCGCAGATAAATTGATATCTTTTTCACTTATGACGTTTAATCATCAGCTTGCGCGAATTATGCTGCTTGAGCAGGTGTACCGCGGATTTTCTATCATCAATGGTAGGAAGTATCATAAGTAAGTGTTTAAGAAAAATTAATTAAAAAATAAAATAAGAAATTTGAATAATTCTTATTCTTTCTTTGCAAGTATTGTGTAGCCGCATCCGCCACAGAATTCTCTATCTTTTGCTTTTGCCATTGTTTTTTTGCATCGTGGACAGTTTTTGTTCTTTTTGATCAGTTTTCCGTCTTTTATTTCGTAAAGTTTTCCTGCAGAAACATTAAAATGTTTTTTCCGTCCTTCTTTAAGTGTCTTTTTAGCCATCAAATATCACCATTATTCTTTTTTAGCAGTTTCAGCCTTTTTTTCTTCAGCTTTTGGTTCTTCTTTTTTTTCTTCAACTTTAGGTTTTTCAGCAGTTTCAGCCTTTTTCTCTTCAGCTACCGGTGCTTCAGCTTTTCGTTCTTCTTTCTTTTCTTCAACTTTAGCTTCTTCAGCAGTTTCAGCCTTTTTCTCTTCAGCTACCGGTGCTTC
>WTCB01000004.1 GCA_013138765.1 Candidatus Nanohaloarchaea archaeon | reverse complement strand
CATCTTTGACAAGTAGGGAAAGCAATCCCTCGACCCAAGTGTTTAAGCTGATAGAGTTTATTCAAAAACTTGTCGAGTCTTAAGTGTTTTTTAATTATAGTATATTTTGTGGTATAATTAATACCTTAAACTAGTCTGCGCCGTCAATGAAGATGCAAATACTGCAGAAATATACATGAGAGATTTTCAGTTTTGCATGTCCTGATTCAATTAAAGAGATTTTGATAGACAATTCAAAACATTTCTCTGAAGCAGAATTTTTCCAGACCGTAAAGTCAAAGACCGAACGGATGGTTGATGAGCAGGTCATCCCAAAATACATGATTGATTTTTATAGAAAGTAATTATCCCATAAAAACCTCCAACCATAGGGCAAAAACCCACCCAAATCCCAACCTATAAATACTCTCCCTTCCAAAACTACACCTATGGCAAAGTATACGCTCTTATTACTATCACTCCTCACAGTAGTCCTCATCGCAGGATGCACAGGTGGAAAAGGAATAGTAGACAATACACACGAAAAAGCAGATACTTCTCCTCTTGAAGTAAAATTATCGTTGTCCGATAAACCACTATTGAATACACCAGTAAAGTTGACACTGAAAGTAAAAACAATCCTGAACTGGGATAATTCAAGTTTCCCAACATCGGTAAAAATAGAGCTTCCAGAAGGATTTGAATTAGTCAGTGGCGATTTAGAATGGTATGGTATTTTAATGGATGATGAAGAGCAAAGTATTGAAGCAACAGTTAAATCTACCAAGACAGGTTATTACAGATTGACAGGTCACGCTAATTTAACACTTGGCAACAACCCCATCTATAGCACAGACATTATTTATGTTGAAGTTACACCAACTGATGCGATTCTAGGGAACCGACCGCAAAATGATTGGTACGGACCTGCGCAAGGGCAGGCAATTCCTACCTCAACTAATGCTGAAAAAATAAAAAGCGAACTGATTATTTCTCAATTACCTGAATTGAACAAGGAATTTACAGTAATCTACAGGGTCGTACCGCAGGAAGACATATTAGACAGCAGATACCGACAGATGATCGTGTTATTTCCACCAAAAGCATTCAAGGTGGTAGCTGTCGAATTTCCAGAATATGGCAAGTCCTACAGACACGATTCACAGTTGAGCTGGCAGGGAAACTTGACGGTGAACAAAACTGTTGAGATAAAAGCAACATTTAAAGTAATCAATACTGGCTGGGGTCTGGTGGTTGGTGGGTTAAACATCCAAGCAGGAGATGATGGTTCTAAATTAGTTCAAGATGTGAAAATTGTGGACTTATATGTTGACAAATATTTTGGGAATTTTACAATGAAGTGATTAACGGTTCCTATCCAAAACAACGTTTATATCCTTTAATGGCGCCTTATATACATATGGTGGTCAAAGATAAGTTCTGATTGCAATACTCTCCACAGATGGTTCAATGCGATGGAAACATTCACATTTCCATTTGATAGGCAAAAGATTCCAAAGAACGGGATCTACATCTTGTTTGAGAAAGGTGAATCTGCGCACAAAACAAAAAGGATTGTAAGGGTCGGGACGCACACCGGACTGGATCAGCTCCCGCCTAGATTGTATCAGCATTTTGAAAATGAGAATAAGGACCGGAGCATCTTTAGGAAAAATATAGGTCGCGCATTATTGAATAAGGACAGGGATCAATTTATCGAACAGTGGGAACTGGATCTGACGACAAGAGATGCTAAAGCCAGATATTCAGATTCAGTTGATTCTAAAAAGCAGGAAGCGATTGAAAAAGAAGTGACGAGATATATCCAGGACAACTTTTCTTTTGTAGTCTTCCCGGTTGATGATAAAAAGCGAAGGATTGATCTTGAAGCAAGAATCATCTCGACAATTTCTCTCTGTGATGATTGCAGACCCTCCCAAACGTGGTTAGGTAATTTTTCACCGAAAGAAAAGATAAGACAAAGCGGGCTCTGGTTAGTCAATGAACTTTGGAAAACGCCTCTGTCTGATAAAGATATGGTTGAATTGAAACAGCTTGTTGATTTTGATTGATAAAAGCATTTATTTATTCTATCATATCAACAATTGTATCTTCAGACGCGTTGTCTAGTAGTTCTTCCATTCGTTCTTGATCCATATAGAAATAGAGCCAGATTGTTCTGTTGAATTCGTTTTCTTTTGTATCTTCAGTATTGTTCTCTGGATTGAAGAAGTCTTCATGTTCTGTTGTTATGGTAGTCATAGCATATTTCTCGTGATATGTCAATTGACCAAGATGCATTATTGTTTTATCTTTATAAAGTGAATCATCAACTTTAAAAAGTTCCATCTTTGCATTTATACTTATTTTATTGTAAAGTGTTTCCAAAAACTCATTTAGTTCGGCAATGTCTGTTGTTTTTGTATATGGTGCAACTCTGATTGTATACATATCTTCTTCAATCAAGTTTTCTTTAACCTGTCTATATTTCAAGAATTGTTTAGATTCAAGCACTTCAAGTGTTCTTTTGACAGTATCTAATACATTTATTCTATCTTCCATACCTACACTTTTATCTTTTAATCTTTAAATATTTGTCACTTATGGGTATTTTATTATTTTAACTGGTTTTGTACTTTTCTTAAAATGCAAAAAGAATCTTCACTGATCACCTAATTTTAACATACTTCTATGCAAATATTTTTAAGATAACAACTCTCAAGTGATGTTATGGTGCGTAATAATTTTGCAAATATTAGAGGACCATCCGCTTTATATACGATTGTATTCCCTCCAGAAATATCTATCTGTATGTTTGATAAAATGCCAGACCACCATGGTGATATCTTTAATGATTCTGGACAGTTTACTAAATATATAAAAATAAATGATAGGCATGCAATTGTGACAGTAAAACCATCATATAATATTCTTGAAGATAGGAACCTCTTTTGTCTCGCAAATGAAAAGAGTGGCGGTAACAATGACCTATTTATAAAATATATCGGTGATTGTCTGATGGCTCCCTTTTTATTTGAGATTGGTATATATGAAACAGAATTGGATAAACTTCGCGAAGACTATGGTCTTAACGTAGTTTCATATCGTCAAGATCCAAGATATCAGATTTATCATGATTGTCTAAAAGATATGCAGAATTTAAAATCTATGACCTTTAATGACTTTGTACCAATTGGCAAACTAAAAGGGATAGAATATACAGAAGAATTAAAGTCTGTTTTGGATTCACTCAAAGACGATAGTTTTTATCCTTATCTGGAATCTACTACTTTAATAAAAAGTGTAGAACTATTTGGACAATGCCTTAAATATCATAATCTGATTTTTGGAAAAGAAGAATAAATGTTCAAAACACTAAAATTTAAACAAAAGAAACAGACTAATAAAAAAATAATAGTTTACTTAACGATTATTCCGTTAAGCATTCCGTCCTGACCCGGTCTTGAAGTGATCTTGACCTTGCCGGCCTTTGTCTTGACCACTGCGCCTTTAGTGACGATGCCTGTCCTTACAAATTGCGGGTTGGCCTTGTTCTCGACAACATTTTCAATAGTCTCGATTTTAGTCTTGCCTTTCTCATCAGAGACATTGACTTTATTATCCTGCCTGAGCGCGATGCATGTATTGCCGCCACGGCCTCTTATGATACGTACTTTTTTCTCACCGATCAAAGTCTTTGTAAATTCACGACCGACCTGATGGTTTCTTTTTGCTACATAATCTTTGTGAAGACCACCTGTAGGTTTCCTTTTTGACCTTGTATGATAGATTGCCATATATAATCACATATTATAGTATTATAATTATTTTTTTCCGGATAGTTCTTATTTCACAGAAAGGTTTATAAAACTAATTACAAACTTTCTTATATTCAAAATCTTTAAATAAGTTTCTATTGAATATATACAAGTAACAGTAAGTGATTTAGATGACTGGAAGACCTATAGACGTATTGAACGAAGCAAAAGGCAAAAACGTAATGTTAAAGCTCAAGAACCGAACTCAGATATCCGGCGTGATAAAAGCCTTTGATATGCACATCAATGTGTGGCTTGAAGATGCAGATGTTACTGATGCTGAAGGAAATACAGCTAAATTAGGTAACACACTAGTTAGAGGCGACAGTATCATTTATATTTCTCCGGCTCAATAAAATTAAAGAGAAGATAATTTAATGGTGATATTTTATGACAAAAGGAAAGCAGTCTTTTGGAAAGATGAATAAGTCCGTCCACAAAAATTGTAGGAGATGCGGAAGTCATTCTTTTCATATAAGCAGATGTGAATGCAGTTCATGCGGTTTCGGAACAAGCGCAAAGCTAAGAAGTTACTCATGGCAGAACAAGGGCGGTTTAGGCTCTTACAAGAAGAAATAATCTTTTATAGATATTTTATTGCTTTCTCATACGGTAGTGGTCTAGTCTGGCTAGGATACCACCCTGCCACGGTGGATGCCCGAGTTCAAATCTCGGCTACCGTATTTTATACTCTTTCTGATAGCGTTTTTATCAATTGTTCCAAAAACCATCTTAAAAACAGCTAGATATATAAGTTTTTGGGATGATTATATTGGTATGGCTGGAGTTATAGGGTCTGATGATGCGGTACCTGGTGCAGGTATGAGTAGTTCAACAATTACTCCCGGTAATTCATTTATTGGTACTATGTCTATTGAATCAATTGATCCAGTAATACGAAATGGTCTTGAGGGAGATATCAAAGATTTTGGACCTGTTAAAGTTGTGCCATCTCTGTGTCCTGATATTATGACTATTATCAGTTATATCTTAAATACTGATATAAAAACTAAAGCTGAAGTCTCGATATTTTGTAAAAACTCACGTCCTGATGAGGGGTGGTATGATAACATAATTGAGACTTTAGGGGCTGAACTAAATTATTCCTATGTTCAAAGACCTATTCATGATTATATGCTGTCTTTTATGACCGTGAAGGGCAATAAATATTTATATTCTTTAGATCTTGATAGCTCAAATATTTTGGCATT
>WTCB01000027.1 GCA_013138765.1 Candidatus Nanohaloarchaea archaeon | reverse complement strand
GGCTTGGGCATGAAGACTGGGCAGTCATCACTGCTTAATGTACCAGTCTGCCTTGTCTCTTCTTCTGAAAGTTGGTGCAGAGACCAAAGAGCATGCTGCGACACTTGCTGTCCTTGAATATTTTTTTAGGGAACAGGTAACTGCAGGATTGATTGATAAGTTCAATGAATGAATTGCCTAAAATCCACTATCCCACGGAGCAGAGCATCGGGGTATTGAACCCATCAAGAAATAAAGCCAGGGAGAAAAAGGATAAGATTCATGCCCTGACAATACAGGACAAGTATATTGACTCTATGTGGGCGGGCAAAAGGGCACGTGAGACAGTCCAGTATGGAGCTGCTATGAGTTATGATGAGGCTGATGCTATTATTCTGGCTGCAAGGGAATTTACACTCAAGATGAAGCTTGTAATCAATGAGCTTAATGAAGCAATGGCAAGGGCTGTTCATGAAAAACTTCAGGAGCTGTCATGCTGATCAGGTTTACCTCTTTTGGATGTCATAAGATTATATGTGGTTATTCTGGATATATGCAAAAGATGAAATAGTCCGGGTAAAAAATCTTCTGAAAATTCTGTCTCCCGTATGTATTTATATAGTTGATGATATAATATGTATCATATATATTGTGCCAGATATATAGTATCCAAAAGTAGTAACTATATCATATACATTGTAATATCTATATAGTATTTTTAGGTAGTAACTCATAACACTAATATGTGGTGACTAATAGCGTTTTCTGTGATTAACCGAAATCTATATTAAGGATGAATTTTGATTTTAGAAATGTATTTATATGTTAAAATGCATATTTAGTTTACTCACAGGTATCCACCCATATCTTAACTGTTTGGTGAAAAATATGAAAGGAAATAATTCGTCTTTGGGTCTGGACATAAATCGTGTATTTATGTTTGTTATTTTTGCTGCATGCTTCCTTGCGGCGAGTGCGATGCCGGCGTTTGGTGTGTCTGTTGCGTTGCATACAAGTACTGCGGATCTTCAACCGGAATGGTCTCCTGCCGGACAAACTGTAAGTTATACTGTGGAACTTTGTAATACTGGTAATAATGGTGATGAACCCGTAGATGAAATAAGGATCTATAAAAATGAAAACTATGGTGGCTTTCTTGATGCTTCAGCATGTGATGATATAGCTGGCTGGGAAAAGACATTTATAAATTATAAAAAAGCATGCCACTATATTGCTGAAGGTTCTGATAATTATATTAATCCTGGTTTTTGTAAAACATTTGGATTCCATGCAGATACTCCAAGTAGTGGTTGTGAAATGATGTGGAAATTTGAAACAAGAGACATTACTGAAACATGGCTTGCTATATATGATTCAACAGGGATAGATAATTTAGATCCTGTGATTACAAAAGAAGTAGAAGGACCTCAAAGTGATAATTGTCCACCAGACCAAGGAGAAACATGCTGGATGTCTCAGGAAACAAAGATTCATGTCTATGTTGTAGATGCTACAGGCGAGTGTGACCCTCCAAGCTTAGTAAAATATTGTGATTTCAGTTATACTTTAGATGGTATTCCTGAAGAAGCATGGACTGTTCAAGCAGATGCAAACGGAGAAGTTCATGAGACAATAATGTTTGATGAAGATTCAGAACATATTCTTACAATTATCTGTTATGATAATGCAAACAACTCTATTACTGATGTTGAAACATTTAAGGTTGATGACACACCGCCTGTGACTACAAAAAAGTTTAACGGGCCTCAGAAATTATTGCCAACACCAGAGGGTATAGTAGAATGGATAGACGGTGTCACAACAGTTGAGCTTATTGCATCTGACCCTGACCCAACCGGCTTTGACTGCAACATAGGTGTTGACAAGACATTATATATCAATGTTCTTGCAAAGGAATATGGTGATGTTGATGAAAAGTCTTGCTGGGAGCCAAAAGATAATTGCCAGCCAGTAATTCGTGAACCAGACACTGAATGTGTTATGGAAATGCAGATATTCTGTGAAGAAGAAATGAGATATACAAAAGACAGCCCAGAATGGGTAACCTGTGTTGAGCAGAAAATATATGAGGAATGCATGGGATGTTATGACGGACCTATGTGGAAAATCTATAACGGAACTCCTATTGAGAAAGAGGAAGAATCCTGCCACATACTGCAATTCTACAGCATTGATGAGCTTGGCAATGAAGAAGATACGAATGTCAACTGTTTCTTTGTAGATAAGACGCCGCCTACAGGCTATAAAGATATAGGCGATCCAAATATACCTTGCGAACCTATGGGTGAGGAACCATACTGTGACGGGACGCCTGAACCAGAATCGTGTTCTGTTTATACTCCAGACCAGTGTTCTGCAATACCAGGATGCGACTGGTTTGTAGATGAAGACCGTGTCTGTGTCGGAGAGCCTGAGCCGGATGCATGTAGGGTTTATACTGAAGAACAATGTATAAATACTCCATTTGGATCCATCGTGGGTTGTTATTGGGATCATTCCATAGGATGTATAGGAACACCTAATGCTCCATGCGATGTGATACAATATGAAGGTGAAAATTTTGGATTCCAAGACAAATGTACTGAAACACCTGGCTGTTACTGGGAAACTGTCACTCACGATGAATACTGCACAGGAGAACCAGATTCATGTGAGGCAGCAGCAAATAACTGGCCAGCAGACCCGCAGGGAAAATGTGAAGAGACAAAGGGATGCGATTGGGTTGAACCTCCAACAGAGGAATGCTACTGGGTACAGGATCATGTAACAGAGATAAACCTTACATGTATTGATGAAGGGATGCACCCTTCAGGAGACGAGGAGGTCTGTT
>WTCB01000092.1 GCA_013138765.1 Candidatus Nanohaloarchaea archaeon | reverse complement strand
CAAGTGCATAGGTTAGTGAATTACCGTCAGCGTCTGTTGCGGAAAGTGTGATTGCTTTTGCTGTGTCTTCGTCAGTTAATGCGCTACCATCTGATGCTTCCGGTGCATCGTTTACTGCGGTCACTGTGACTATTATGTCTTGCGTTGCAGTTGCATCACCTGAATCTGTAAGAGTCAATGTAACTGTGTCTGCGCCATTTGCATCTGAAATGGGTGTGATTGTAAGTACATCTGTAGACTTATCAATTGATGCTGTAAATATGGCTGTATTTACTCCACCTATTGTCCATGTCAAAAAAGTATCACTGTCTTCTACATCATTTTCAAATTGTGTAAGGTCAAGAGTTGCGACTGTATCTTCTGGAGTTTCTATGTCTGTAACTTCCGGATCTATTGTCGGTGCATCATTTACTGCAGTCACTGTGATTGAGATTGTCGCAGCTGTGCTGTTGACTGTGCCATCATTTGCGTTGAATGTGAATGAATCTGCGCCGTTGTAGTTTTCATCAGGTGTATAAGTTAATTCAGGTATAGTACCTGATAAAGTTCCGTGACTCGGAGCTGAAACGATTGAATATGTCATGGAATCATCATCAGCATCTGTTGCGGAAAGTGTGATTGCTTTTGCCGTGTCTTCGTCAGTTGTTGTGCTTGTGGCTGATGCTACCGGTGCACGATTCTTATTTGTGACTGTGACTGTTATATCCTGATAATCGATCATTTCACTGTCACTTGCTGTAACCCTTACTATGTATACGCCTGCATCATCGTAATCTGTTACCCAGTTAAAAGGTGGGCTATTTTCTGTAAATCTACTTGTGTCATTTACTGAATATGTAATAGTGTCGCCATCTATATCTGTTGCACTAGGATTTATTGTTGCTGTTTCTTCTTCTGTAATCGTTATATCGGTGATAGGATCCAATACTGGTGGGCGGTTTATGTAAAGATCCAATTGCCTTGAATGACCCGGACCTGTAAAGACCCAGCTGTTCGAATAGATGTCAATTACGAATAGGGATATGTTATCATCAGTCTCGGCACCATCTTTACCTGATATATCAGAATCATCTGTCGGGACTAAAAGTGAATAGAAATTGCCATTATATGTTAAATTTGAAGAAAAAATAGTATTATCTATTTTTGCGGTGATGTTTGTGCCTGTCGTTGCAGTATGATTTTCTGCACCGAGGTAGACATAACCATAAAAGTTGGTCGGCATTTGCGGAAATGCATAAGCTGCTGCAAAAAGAACAGAACAGAATAACAGGAATGTTATCAAAGATATAATCAAATTTGATTTTTTGTATGAGAAAAACACATAATCACCAATAAACTATTGGTATATGTAAATTAATAAAACTTTATATAAGTTGGTATTTTTGTTATTAGGTAGTATTAAACCGTCTTTTTGGATTATAATTATAATAAAATGTATTTTAGAAAATAAAGAATGACAATGGTTATGACAAGACTGACTATAACTTTTATCTGCAGATCTCTGATCATTTCTTTTTTTGTCTTGTCAGCAGACATTAATTCGTATAGTCTCTTTCCTCTTTCAGTCTTTATCTTTTTGGGTATTTTCTTTTTTGAGTCCTGTATATTTTTAGGCATGAGAAACATCTCTGATTTCAGATATCAGCAAAGAGAATCTGCATCCATGCAAAGATCACAGGTCTTAAGAGATGGAGCGATTTCCTTATGGAGCTTGCAGAGAAGTCCTTCGCGTCTTATCTCTCTGCAGATGTTGCACATGATTCCTGTGTTATTGCGCTCATCCTGTTTTGCTAAGGTTTTCGCGGATTCTTTTATGATGGATGCTACTTTTTCATTGCTGTTCAATATGACTACTTTCTTTCCTCGCAATTCTCTGCTGTACTGAGATATCGCTGGCTGGGTTATGCTCATCAGATTTGCGGTCTCATTCTGGGTATGGTGCAGGTTTTCCATAAGCTCTTTGGCAATTAACGCCCTTATGGCAGGGAATATGTTTTTGACCATCACTTCGCAGAAAGGTTTCATAACATCACTATAACAGTGTTATGCGCGCACATATATAAATCTTGATTGCACCTTATGGATACGACCGTCTGATTTAAAAAGTTAAATCTGTTTAGATATGAGGTCTGTGATGGACACTTGGATAAATCATTAAAAAACGTGGATGAATATGAGTGGATATTTTATAACTGACCCTGAAGAGATTGAAGATATAATCTCATTCGGACACACATATATCGGAGACACACGTATATCTGCATCAGTCATAAAACAGGGTATATTCATCAGACCACTTTATGAGGACACAAACGAAATTGAATTTGATATTGAAACATTTCAAACATTATATGAGGAATATCTAAATTGTTTTGAGATATACAAGGAATCTGTTGAGATAAAACATAATATGGTCCTGCGCAGAAATACTCAACGATTAAAAAGTGAAGGCTTATGGGGGTCAAGCATCAGGATAAATGAAGATACGATTACTTTTGACCATTTTGATTATACAGATGAACCTGTACCTTTTGCATATCAATATGAAGTTATCAAAAAAAATCCAGTCGGTCTTGATAATTATTGTAAGGATGATATTATCTTAAGTCCTGATGAGGTTCAGGATGATGATGAATATTCTTTTATACATAAAGGTACTATCAATCTAAGATATACTGTACCACTTGAAAATTATGAGCTCGGTAAATTTATCAGTCTTACTGAACTGAAAAAGATTTATGAAAATGTTATGAGATTATCAGGTCCTATTGATTCCTAATTTTTCTTTCAGTATGCAGTTTTTGCACAAATCGTTGCTTGTGGGTTCTTTGCACTTCTTGCATGCGCCGATCTTTCCGCCCGCGTACTTCTCTTTTATTGTCGGGAGCAGGTTGTCAAAGGTCCGGACTATCGAGTATTTTGTGCCAGGGTATTTCTCTTCCATAGTATTTATCATGTCGCGCACGGACCACCTGAAACTCTCTTTTGCATAAGGACACTCTGCAAAGTCTGCAGGGATGCTGTTTATCATCGTGAACAAGGCGACCTCTTTTTCTGGGATGTCCCTCAATGGTTTTATCCTCGGTATCAGTCTCTTGTCTTCAATGACCAGAGCTTTTGCGCCGAGTCTTGCGCTTCGCATCAGGTCTCCCCTTATGTTGTTTGCCATTATGGCCTGCGCCTCGTCATCAAGGTTGTGGCCGATCGCAAGCTTGGTTGCGCCCAATTCTCTTGCCGTGTCGTTCAACAGTTTTCTTCGGAATACGCCGCAGTAGGTGCAGGCTTTTACTGCCTTGTCGCTCTTTTTTCCAATCTTTACTATCTTGTCAAGTGGCAGGCCATATTCATCTTCAAATGATGCGATAGCCAAAGTCACACCTAACTTTTCGCAGTAGTCAATCGCTGTTTTTTTGCCGTGTTCCCTGTATCCCTCTATGCCTTCATCAATCAGTATTGCAAATATTGATATATCTTTTCGTCTCTTTGTTATCTTGTTCAGAAAATATAGCATGGTGAGCGAGTCCTTGCCGCCTGAGATGCCCACTGCAATCCTGTCATTGTGCTCGACAAGACCGTTTGTGCGTATCGTCTTTCGGGCTCTCTGCTCTACAATCTTTGAGAAATGGTTCTTGCAGAGCCACTGCCCTTCAAATTTCCTGTAATATACTGCTTTTTTTTCGCACTTTGAGCATTTCATAAGAATTGATTGATAAGCCTAATTTTATAAATGGATATATTGTTTTTTCTATATGTCTTTATTTGAATATAAGGTAATATTTAAAAATATACAGAACCAATAATAATGTAATCACTTTTATGGGTTGATATTATGGATGTATCAAAAGACGAATTTAGGGCAGCAATTAAACAAAAACGTATTGAGGATAAACAAAGGGTCCTAAAATATACAGATTTTCTGAGAGAAGATATGATCAAAATTATCGGCAGGGATTGGACTCATGATCTTGAAGAAAGTAAATATATGACATATAAAGAAATATATAATTCATTAAAAAGTATTTTAGAGTCTGAAGAGTATCCAGATGAATGCAGAGATAGAATAGGATATTATTTTGAGGATATCATAGACAAAATGATAAGTGATAAACAATTGGAATCAGAATGGTTCCCTTATAATGGTAATCACGAATATCCAAAAGAGATTGCATATAGATTAACTAAAGAGGGTATTGATCTTTTGAAAAGTTATTTAGATGAAAAGAATTAAACCAAAAAATACCTTAATATTAATCTGTTGGATTTTGATTATTATCTGAACATCGTTGTTGCATAGAATTTATATCTACATCCTGAGATACTTCAGAATCATATTGATTTGCCTGCGAAGAATTTTCTGAACTTACAACCGAGTTGCTTGAATATCGATTCTGGTTTAATGTGGATTGACCTTTTTGTGGCACTGGTTTTGATTGTGGTGTCTCTTTTGTTGGTTTTGATCTTGTATTGAATATGCTTGCGATAACCACTATGATATCTTTCAAGAATAATTTGAACATCCCTAAAAGCATGAAAATTGTAAGTGCGGTTATGTGCGGATAGAATTGCTTGAACAATGTCAATAGTTTCAGTGTGGATTCAATCGAACCCATCTGATCTGCGCCTGAAGTCGACATCTGCATATCAATTGATGCTTTTGCCTGTCTGTCAATCTCTTTCATGCTGTTGTTGATTGCATTGAAACATTTCGCTTTTTCAGAGGTGGTAAGGTCTGAGGTTCCACCGTAGATACCGTATAATACTGATGTCTCTATCGCTTCAATCTGCGCATAGGCCGCTTCTTTCTGCTGGTCTAATATCTGCTGCTGCAATGATTCCATGTCTGAGATATCCATACCAACCACAGATTGGCTTATAGAAGATAACTCATTTTCTGCGTAAGATGGATTCCCTACAAGTATTATGAAAACCGCAAGCGCTAAGGATATGTTCAATAGTGTGAGCGCTTTTGAAGAGACACCGCCTAAAATATCTGATATCTTTGGTCTCTTCAATTTTTCTTTCTCTTTTCTTACAGAAGTCATGACCTGAAAACTTGCAATAAAAAAACCTAATGAAAAAATGATGCTCGGTATTGAAAATACATTTAGCAATACTATGATAAAAGATATTAATGCAGAAAATATTAGTATTGAATTGTCATGTTTATTGTTGTATACTTGAATTGAAAAAAATGCAAAAGATACACAGAACATAAGAATTGATACAATTACTAACGGCCAGCTGATATCAGTTATTGTACCACTAAATATTTCTGAAATGAAACTCATCGGCGATAAGAAACTATTAAATTTTAATCCAGAATTCATCATCAAAATTATGAACAAGATTGATGATATTGTATATGTGATTATGTCTTTGTTTAATTTCATAAGACACCACAATTATTATCTATGACTGTACTTCTTGTGAAGTTCAAGTTCATATTTTGTCTTGAAGGTTTTTCCGCAGACACCGCAATGTGTCTTTGATTTCTCAAATGATCTTATCATCTTTGATACAGGTCTTACTGATGATTTTCTTGAAAGAG
>WTCB01000050.1 GCA_013138765.1 Candidatus Nanohaloarchaea archaeon | reverse complement strand
AAATAGATGTAACATTATATGAAATTGGTTTTGAGGACTTTCCCAATATGTTTCAAGGTGTGACTTTATGTCCGTACTCAAATTATCACATTCCAGATCCTTCAAAAGAGCTATATGATGTATTGGATTTATTGGTACCGGTTGATGCATTAGGGCGTTATAATTGATATATTTTTTAATTAATATTTATTTAAAAAGAGATATTTCATTCTTCAGGAATTACGATCGCGCACAATATATACACCAATATGCCGATCCCACCAAAAATTACAGAAACAATCCATAATATGCGCACGACCGTAGGGTCAATATCTAGATATTCGCCGATACCGCCACAGACACCTGCAAGCATCCTGTCATCCTTTGACCTGTAAAGTTTTTTCACTTCTTGTTTTTTTGCTTTGTCAGCTGCCATGAAAAATCACTGGTCTTTATTTGTTTTTTTAAATTAATATGTGTTTCTATCCCAAACCTTAAAAACTATTTATGTCAAATAAGATGTGTATGGTTTTCAAGAAACGTTCACGCGGGAAAAAAAAGACATGGCAGGTAGAGATAGCAAAAGAGCGCATGCATATCCTTTTTGACCAGGCCGACAGACGATTCAAGACAGACCCGGACTTATCCGACCGGTATATGGAGATTGCAAAAAAGATAAGCACAAAGCTGAATGTCCCGATACCCCGCGAACTGAAACGCCGGTTCTGCAGGAACTGCGGCGCATACCTGGTCTATGGTGCAAATGCCCGCCAACGAGTCAATTCCGAAAAAAAGTATGTTATAATGACTTGCCTCAGGTGCAGCCAAAAAAAACGGATACCTTATGTTGCTGAGAAGAAAAGAGCGAGAAAAGAAAAAGAAGATTGAAGGATTGCATTACGATCCATACTTATTTATTGATTCATCAGCTATTTGTGGTGGTAAGCAGTTAAATACATCTTCAATGTATGGCACTTCTAATTGTATTATATTGGTTTCATTATGTCTGGCTATTGCAGATGTAGCGTGGTTCATCGGGTCTGATTCACCTTCAGCCATAGGCTTAACAGTATCAGCATAGCCTTCGGCTCCATACCTGAGCATGGGATCAATAACGGCTGCAATATTATGTGGGTGTGTATTTGGATCTATTTTTTGGCCTTCATTACTTATGTCTCCCTCATGACGGTAACTATATGCGGGCATAATACTTTCGGGATTGCCATCAAGTGCTCTTATTTCCATACTTTTCATTATATCTCTCAAACTCATTTGATCACCAATTAATATCCTATTGATGCTCATAAAAACTTTATATCTATTTATATTCGCCATAATCCGACCCATACAAACTTTTATAAAGCTAACATAATAAAATCAGATTAGAAATTATTATTCTGGATGCGGCACCGGGATATGGTTGCTGATTTCTATTAAATTATATACAAGGTGAAAAGATGGTAACAGTTTTTGATGTTGAACCAAACAAGCTTATAGAAGAAGCTTCAGAAGAACTAAAGAAGTTAGATGCAATAGTGTCGCCTGAATGGGCGCCTTTCGTAAAGACCGGATCACATAATGAACGGGTTCCGGAAAACCCCGACTGGTGGTACATACGGGCAGCATCTATCCTTAGAAAAGTTTACATCTCCAAGAATGGTGTTGGTGTGGATAGGCTAAAGACCGTATACGGTGGTCGGAAGAACAAAGGTTATAAACCGGAAAAAAGACGAGACGCGGGCGGCAACATAATCAGAAAATGCTTCCAGCAGCTCGAGACTGCAGGTTTTATTACTAAAGTTCCAAAAGGACGATGGATAACTCCTAAAGGTCAGAAGTTCCTTGATAATCTTGCATACAGAGTGCACACCGCTAAGTGATTTTAAAGTGATGTCATATGTCTTTATCTCTTGAAGAGATTCGAAAGAGAAGGATGGCTGAAATCTCACAGCAAGATCAAGCACAGCAATATGCGCAAGGGTATGGTGAGAATGCTCAGGCGGCACAGCTTGAAGCTGAGCTTAAGCAGATCATGCCAAAGATACTCGGTCCAGAAGCGATGGAACGGCTGAACATGATAAAGTCGACAAAGCCCGATTTTGCAATGCAGATGCAGATTTATCTTGTCTCCATATACAGGCAGGGTGGGATACGGCAGCCTTTGGATGATGTTTCCTTCAAGCAGATACTTGATGGTTTTGTAAGAAAACCTGATTGGAACATAAGACGAAAATGATTTAATGTTGAAGAATTAAGATTTAAAAAATGAAGTGATGAGAACGTGATTATTATGTCAAAACACAAGACTTTTGCAAAAAAAATGAAGATGCTTACAGAGAAATCAATCTCAAAAGCAGCACCACGATGGATAGATCTAAAAGTCTATGGTCTTCAGAGAGCAAGACACAAGACAGTAAAACGATTCAAGTCCCGAAGCTGGAGACGAAACAGCATAAAATACTAGGTGAATTATTATGGCAGAAAAAAGGCTTTACACAATACCTCTACGTGATGCGTGGAACAGTTCAATCAAAAAAAGAAGCAAGAGAGCAATGTCCGTCATAAGGATCTTTGCTGAAAGGCACATGAAGACAGAATCAGTAAAGATTGGCAGTGAATTGAACCATCACATATGGGTAAAGGGTATCAAGAATCCGCCACGAAAAGTTAAAGTGCAGATGGTACCAAAAAAGACTGGTGACACTGAAGTTGTATGGGTGGACCTTGCAACATCATCTATGGATTATCTAAAAGACAAGAAAGACAAGAAAGCTAAAAAAGTTGAAACTGACAAAAAAGTAGAAAAAGCAACAGAAAAAGATAAAACAAAAGATGATAAGACAACAGTAAAAAAAGAGACACCTGCACAAAAGACATCTGCAACTGAGACAAAAAAAGAGACAGAAGCAACACCAAAAACAAAAGCTGAGACTAAAGATGCAGTAAAAGAGACAAAGTCAAAAGCAGAACCAAAGGCTGCACCAAAAGCAAAAGCGGAAGCAGAAGCAAAACCAAAACCTAAAGCAACAAAAAAGGCAGCTCCTGCAAAAAAATAGATAGATAAATCTTTTTTTTCTTCTTTATTTTTTATTATTTTTATATATCTGATATTAGCTAATTATCAACGAAATGTGATTATTATGCGCGTCCTAAAAACAACATTGAACGGTGATCCGAACGTAGGTCTTTATGGTATGGCAACCGATAGGTTTGCAATAATCTCAGACCAGAAAGCAGACAGAGACGAAATCTCAGAGGCTTTAGGCGTTCCGGTGATAGTCACACGCCTTGCACGGACTGATTTGACAGGCATTTTTATCGCTGCAAACTCAAACGGAGTTCTGCTTCCTGACATAATCGAGAAAAAAGAGCTTGAGACAATTACAGATGGAATCAAAAAGATATCAAAAGACATCAAAGTAAAAGTCATTGCAACAACTAACACTGCTCTTGGAAATCTGATCATATGCAATGACAGGGCGGCTGTAATCTCAACCCTTCTTGAAGACCAAAAAGATTTGATTGCAGAAACACTTAAAGTACCGGTTACAGTATCTGACCTTATGGACTTGTCAATTATAGGCTCAATCTGCATAAGCACAAACAGAGGTTTCTTGATGAATATGCACGCCGAAAAGGAAGATTTTGAACTTGTAGAAAAAAACATAAAAGTCGAAGGCGATATAGGCACAGTCAATTTTGGTGGACCTTTCATACGGAGTGGCCTGATTGCAAACTCAAACGGATACCTTGTGGGTAATCAGACAACAGGTCCTGAAATATCACGGATTGACGAAGCGCTAAGATTCATAGATGTCTGATGATTTATTGAGTCGCCAAATACAGTCATATTTAAATGAATAGGCCTAAATAGAAACAGCAATGTAACAATCAATTAAAAACAACAATTAATGATTACGATGTGATTTTATGGATGAGCAAGAGATGCAGTCAAAATTAATGGAGATTGAGATGATAAAGCAGCAGTTATCTCAGCTTGATCAGCAACGTATGCAGATAAATGCACGGCTCATGGATTCAGACGCAGCTCTCCAGACATTAAAAGACCTTGAAATCGGAACAGGCATTGTAGAGACTTTTGTCCCTTTCGGTGGCGGTATATTCTCAAGAGCGACACTTCCGGAGACACGACAGGTTCTAGTGAATGTAGGACAAGACATAGCCGTTGAAAAACCCGTATCAGAAGCAAAGACAATCATGGAAAAGACAATCACAGGCTATGAAAAGATGTTCACAGACCTTGAGAGTAACATTTTAGCTCTTCAGACACATGCAGAATCAATTTACTCGATGATTGAGCAGGCAAGTGCGATGAAACGATAAAGGATGAGGTTCAAAAACGATTTTTTTGGGGTGGATGCTTAAGTGTTTGGTCGTCTCAAAAAAAAATTGAATGAAGCTATAAATAAAGTTTCAGACACAGTCACAGATACAGATACTGCCGAACAGATTGAACCGGCTGAACCCGCACAACCTGAAGAACAATTACAAGTGCAACAAGATACAAAAGAACAACAAGAAACCGAACAAGATAAAAAACAAGAAAAACCAAAAAAAGAAAAAATATCAAGATCAATTTCTAAAACTTTAAAGAGTGCAGTAAAAGTAGTCTCAGAAAAAAAGATAGATGCAGATGTTTTAAGCGATGCGTTGTGGGAGCTAGAACTCGTCCTATTAGAAAATAATGTTGCGTCTGAGATGTCAGAAGCGATCTGTGACGAGATAAAAGAGCGCCTCGCAGGAAAATCAGTCAGCCGATTTGAGGTAAAAAATATTATTGAGGAGACTTTCAAAAAAAATGTAAGGGAAAGTCTGGAGATAGAACCTCTTGATATCTACAATATTATTGAAACAAATAAAGAACAGAAAACTCCTACGCTTATCATGTTCTTGGGATTCAACGGTGCAGGAAAAACTACAAACCTTGCAAAGTTAGGTCATCATCTAAAAGATAAGGGCTATTCCTGCGTGTTTGCTGCAGGCGACACATTCCGTGCGGCAGCAATCCATCAGCTGGAAGTGCATTCAGAAACCTTAAAGATCCCAATGATAAAACACGATTATGGTTCTGATGCGGCAGCAGTTATTTTTGATGCAGTGAAACACGCAAAAGCTAAAGGTATCGATGTGGTTCTTGCAGACACGGCCGGCCGGACGCACATGAACAAGAACCTTCTTGAAGAATTAAAAAAGATCGTGAAAGTGAATCAACCAGATATAAACATTCTTGTAGTTGAATCAATCGCTGGAAACGACATAGTTGAGCAGGGACGGGTCTTCAGCGAGGCAGGCGTTGACGGGATAATATTATCAAAATGGGATGTTGACCAGAAAGGCGGTGCTGCATTATCGTTGACCAAAGCGATAGGCAAACCCATAGTATTTTTGGGTACTGGTCAGGAATACAAAGACCTGAAAGAATTCAACATTGAAGAGGTCATAGATAATATAATCTGATATATTTTTAGAATTAATTGTATCTTCTAGTCTTGGATTGATATAATTATATCAATATACTTTGGTATCAAACCGAATTAACTCAGACAACGACTGATTTATATATGTTTTGAACCCATACCTAATAGTAATGGTTGTGAATTTATGAGCAAAAATATTTCTGTTGATATAAAAGAAGGCACAGTGACCTTCAAGATAAATCCAAATGTATATCCTATGGGTGTAATATTTCAGGCAGCAGATGTATTTATAGAAAAAGCATATGTCTATGTTGATGGCGACCCAGAAAAAGAGATATCTGTAACCTTAAAACCAAAAGATGATAAAGTAAATATAAAGGACTATGCTGGTGAGTTTAATAATGAGCTTGTAAGCTATGCTGCATATTTTGTAAGGTCGCAAGTAAACAGGGATGTTCGTGAAGCCATGCTTAAACGTGCATTCTTTTCAGTTTCACCGAACAACAATTCAGAAAAGGAAAATGAAAAAGAATTTGATTCAAAAAAGCTAGAGAAAGTAAAGATTGATATTGGTTCAAAAGTGCCTATCATGGATGATATTGAAGAAGATAACACTTCCTTAGAAGACATTGCAAAACCATGGGATGAACAGAAAGGTAAGATTGATAATTGTTGAGTTAGGTCTTATGGGAAACTCAATTACTTCTGTTGACATAAAATTTGGATATAGTTGTAACAATAATTGTGTGCATTGCGTTATTGCAGGTCATGTCGACCGTCTAAAAAAAGAGAACAAGCCAATTAATCGCACGACAGAAGAGATAAAACAACACATCCTTGACGCCAAATCAAAAGGTGCAAATTCTGTAGTATTCACAGGAGGGGAAGTGACAATACGACCAGATTTCCTTGAACTTCTTGAGTTTGCAAAATCAAATGGTGTACTGCCATCACTTCAGACAAATGGAAGATCTTTTTGTGTCAGGCAATTTGCAAAAAAAGTAATTGAGGCAGTTCCTAATCTTCATTTTGAAGTAGCCCTACACTCCTCAAAAAAAGAGATTCATGATAAGATAACACGAGTCGATGGTTCATATGACCAGACTGTAACGGGAATTAAAAACCTGATAAATCTTGGTGCAAAAACTGTAAATTTCAAAGTAGTTATTTCACGAAGTAATTTCAAAGACTTAAAAGACATAATTGCTCTTGCAAAAACTATAAAGATAAATCAAGTAGACATAGCATACCCACACGGCATGGGTAATGCACGAAAATACTGGTTTGATATAGTACCTAAATACACAGAGATACATCAATCAGTACTGTCTGCTGCCACATTCGCAAAAGAGAATAATGTATACATATCATTTGAAGCTATACCATTTTGTTTCCTTGAAGATTTTGAGAAGAGATCATCAGAACTAGAATTCATAAGGCAGGAGCTTAAAGGTGCAGCAAGTGAATTAAGGCAGGTTGGTGAACAGGAAATAAACTGGAAGGTTGAACGATTAAGAATAAAATCAAAACCAATCCAATGCAAAAAGTGCAGTTATTTTAATGTGTGTGAAGGTGTATGGTGCGAATATCTTGAACTTTACGGGGGTAATGAATTTGTACCTGTAAAAGGAAAAAACTTGACATTAAAAGACATTTTATAGATTAAATAGATTTTATAATTAAATTGATCAAAAAGATAAATAGGATAGTATTTATATAATTTAAGAAAAAAATCATAGTGTGTGTATTATTATGTTGCCGATTGAATTCAAAGACAAAGACAATGCTAAGATATCATTCAATTCCGATTTTTATAGTATGTACTCCCTTTCAGAAGTCTGTGAAAGGTTCCAGATGATGTTTAAGATGAAAGTAGAATTCCAACGAGATAATAAAAAGATTATTGTTTATTTTAGACCAAAAGAGAAATTAACACA
>WTCB01000035.1 GCA_013138765.1 Candidatus Nanohaloarchaea archaeon | reverse complement strand
TGGAAATATAATTAAAAACAAAAAAGATGATACATATTCTACATTATATTACTTTGATGAAAAAGATAAATATTCAATTACAGTTTCTAACAATGACACTAGTTTAGATTTTAAACAATATAATATATATCCAAAATTGCTTTTTTTGAAAACAAAAGAAAAATTAAAAAAATACTCATGTATAACAGAAAGCTTGAAATTAATAAAAACGTTTCGTGTTTAGCAGTACGATATATCGTACCAATATTTTCAGATATTTTAAAAGAGTTTTAGTGAACTAACTTCTAAATGTCGTTAAATATGTATCCTTTTTAAATTATCATTATTATTCACTAATCTCTTACGTTTGTAATATCAGATGTATCGGGATTATTTAAATAAGATGAACATAGTGACAGGAATTACAATTGATCGATTAGTTATTTAAAGTTAAAAATAACATTTTTAAGAGGTGGTTTAAATTAAGCATGAAGGATATTGTAAAGACATAAGTTGTATAATCCTTGCAGGAGGAAAATCTGAAAGACTTCATGATAAACCATTTCAAATGTATAAACAAATGCCTCTTTTGTGTCATATTTTAGACCTTATGAAAGATGTTTTTGAAGATATAATAATTGTTACAAAAGATAATATTCAGGCAGAACGAATTAAACAAATATCTAATGTCGGAAAAATAATAACTGACAATAGTAAGGACTTTTCACCGATTATTGGTGTGAAAAAAGGAATTCAAGAAATAAAAAATAACTCTTTTTTTCTTACTGCATGTGATATGCCTTTTCTCACAAAAGAGATAATATGGAAATTAAACAAAACGTCAAAACAATATAGTTGTACAATAGCTTTTTCTAAACGTTATCAGCCCTTTTGTGCAATCTATGATAAAAGTTTATTTAAAGGCTGTACTATAAACCAACGTATGACACAACTTATTGAAAACGCTAATGTAAATATAATATATTTTAATAATCCCTTGAATTTTTTAAATATAAATACTCTGACAGATTTAAAAAATGCAGAAATAATCAAAAAGAATAATTATTGAAGGATATGATTATAATTATGTCAAACATTAATGTTATCAAAAGCACTTGTGGAATGTGCCATGGGGGATGTGGAGTTTTGATTAGTATTAAAGATGGTAAAATAATAAAAATAGAGGGTGATCCAGAATCCCCATTAAATAAGGGTGCTTTATGTCCAAAAGGCCAAGCAAGTTTGGAACATCTCTATAATGAAAAACGCCTTAAGTTTCCATTACAACGGGTTGGGGGAAAAGGCGAGGGAAAATGGAAAGAAATTTCATGGGAAACTGCTTTGGATTTATTGGCCTTTAAATTAAAAGAAATTAAAAATAAATATGGTGCACATACAGTAGCTTTTCTGTTTGGCACTATGAGGCATCATAATTTACTTGTAGGTGAATTTGCTAAGGAATATGGGAGTCCAAATTGGGCTGAACATTTGCAAGTTTGTTTTCTACCACACCAAGTGGCTGAAGAATTAACATATGGTAATGTAACCTTCTGTGATTTATTTAGTGAAATTAAACCCAAAATAATAATCTCTTGGGGAGCAAATCCAGTTGTGTCAGGATTAAATCCAAACCCATCATTCCCATTTTTAGATGCGATAAATAGTGGAAGCAAAGTTATAACAATAGACCCACGAAAGTCAGAAACTGCAAAAATATCAGATATGTGGCTTCAAATAAGACCTGGTACGGACTGTGCATTGGCTTTAGCTTTAATTAATGTTATTATAAATGAAAATTTATATGATGTTGTGTTTGTTGAAAAATATTGTATAGGTTTCAAAGAATTAAAAGAACATGTTCAAAAATATACTCCGGAATGGGCAGAGAAAATAATTTGGATAAGTGCAGAAGAAATAAGAAAAATTGCAAAAATGTATGCCCTAAATAAACCTGCTTGTATAAGATTTGGAGTTTCTTTGGAACAAAATATAAATTCTGTACAAACCTGTAGAGCAATATCTACTTTAATTGCCATAACTGGAAATCTTGACATTGAAGGAGGAAATGTAATTCCTTCTTTACCCGTGCAAAGAGCGGTTTCTTTTCCTTCAAAAATAAAAATGCCACCAATTAATAATTACCCGTATTTACCTGGAGCTCATTTCCCAAGCATTATAGAAGCTATAAAAACTGAAAAACCATATCCCATTAAATCCATGTTCATTTTTGGAGCTAATCCTTTAGTAAGTTATCCAAACCCTAAAGAAATATATAACGCTTTTTTAAACATAGATTTCATTGTAGTTAGCGATATTTATATGACCCCTACTGCCGAATTAGCAGACATCATATTGCCCGCAGCAACTTGGTTGGAAGTAGACTCGCTTTTAGTGCCAATCGGAAACACTATATTTTGTCATAGAAAGATTGTAGAGATTGAAAACACTAAAACAGATGAATGGATCCTACAACAACTTGCAAAAAAGATAGGCATGCCTTTAGGTCATATTGAGTTAGAAAGCATTTATGACGCACAATTAGCACCAGCAGGAATAACTTTTCAAGAGTTAAAAGATAAGGGACAAATAACATTCCCCACCAGATATAAAAAATATGAATGCAGAGGTTTAAATACATTTACTAAAAAAATAGAATTATACTCCAAAAGATTAGAACTTGAAGGATTTGAACCTATGCCTACTTATATTGAACCTCCTGAAAGTCCCATAAGCACTCCTGAAGTTTTTAAAGAATATCCATTGATTTTAATTACTGGAAGGAGAAGCATAAACTATTTTCACTCAGCAGGAAGGCAAATAAACAGTCTGAGAAAAACTCACAAAGACCCTCTAATTGAAATCCACCCCACTACCGCAGATAAGTATGGATTAAAAGAAGATGATTGGGTTTGGATTGAAACTACAAGAGGAAGAATCAAGCAAAAAGCAAAAATTATAGAAGATATACACCCAGATGTAATTAGTATAGAACACGGATGGTATTTTCCAGAGATAAAAGATATAGGTCAAGGATTTTGGATTTCTAATGCAAATATACTAATTGATAGTAAACCCCGTAATCCTATGTTAGGTAGTTATCAATTAAGAGGATTGCTATGTAAAATTTATAAGGTCTGAATTTGTTTCGCAAGAAATTCACAATAATTACATTTAAAACAATTTTGATTGCATGAAGTTACCGTTTCAAAAAAATTAGATTTTGTAAGCATCATACTATCTACAAAAAACTGTGGTGTTCCATTGATAATATCCATTAAATTTGTTGTTGATGTTTCAGATAAGTAAGCTTTTGCAGAAGTTAGGATAAACTCATTTGATTTATCCCTACCTACAAGCTTAAAACATTCAGTTATTTTTCTGTATTTTTTCATATCTTCAGGCATTATCCAGCTAGATTTAAGCAGTTGAGAATTATCTATTTTGAATATTGCACCACAATTTTTTAGTGCAGGGTCTATACGAATCCCTTCTTTTGAAGCATGAGAGATCCAATTATCATGAAATAACTTATATGGACACTCATATAGACATCCTTCATTAACCATAAGTTTTAACTTAGCATTCACCGACTCTTTTATTTGTATTAAAAGCTCTAGGTCTCTATTTATATCTCTATCTGGAATTATCTCATCAACTCCGAACTTATCAAAAAACATTGCTCTCTGGACAGAATTGACATAAGATAGAACAGATGCGCATATTTTGATCTTTGGCAATTCTTTCCTAATTTTCTGAATAAACAGAGGATTAGCTATTGTTACAGTGTCCAGCTCGTGATTGTTATGTAAGTCTTTCACATAATTAATGATACGAGACACATTCTGTGGGTTATACCATTCCAATCCTTCACATTGTGAGTTTAACAATAAATTGACTTTCAAACCGTTTTCATGACAAAATTTTATTACGTCTATAAAGTCTACCAGTTCATATTTTGGAGTAACTCTCCCAGACCCAAAATATTCCTGTGGACCTGCTAAGTAAACCTCTTCAATCTTGTTTCTACTCAAATCCTTTATTTCTGATAATTTATTTAATAATGAATAATTATTGTTATAAGGTACTGAAAATCTCAAGTTTGACATAAATATATTTTATACACAAAACTTTTTAAAATGTAGTTTACAGATAAAACATATGTCAAAACGTGTGGATATTCTTGTTGGACATACATGCAACAATAGATGTATTCATTGTTTCATGGAAGATACAAAAGAGGAACTAAAATTAAAAAAATCACCATTTGATAAAACTTTTTCGCAACTTAAAAAAGCAATTAAAGAACATGCAGAACAAGGATATGAAACAATTACATTTACTGGCGGAGAAGTAACTATAAGGCCTGATTTTTTAGAACTTGCTAAATGTGTAAAAGAAACAAAAATGAAAATATCTATACAGAGCAATGGTAGGACTTTTGCAGATAAGACATTTACTAAAAAAATAATGCAGATTGAACCCAATTTATCAGTTACTATACCCATACATAACCACAAGGAAGAAATACAGGATAAAATAACCCGTGTTAAAGGAAGTTTTAAGCAGACAATATTAGGAATTAAGAATCTTGTTGACTTAGGATGTAAAAATGTCAATATAAAAACAGTCATATATAAGCTTAATTATATTGATGTTGTCAATATTGCAAAACTTGCAAAAGAAATTGGTGCAAAACAGTATAATATTTCAGCACCACAGATGAACGGCAATCACCTTATGGACTGGAAAACTATGGCAATAAGTCATACTGAAAGTGCTCTTTATATCAAAAAAGCCATAGACCATGCAATTAAATCTGGATTTGAGGTAAAATATGATGCAATACCATTCTGTTTTATGAAAGGATATGAAAAATATAATTCGGATATCGAGACAAGCATTACCACTTCCATTGAGGGTGATAAAAGCATCCGTGATACTGAGTCTAAAGAAAGTATATTATTTGACCTTGAGGTCGGACGGCGCACTAAAGTCAATGTATGCAAAGAATGTAAATATTTCAATGTATGTATGGGTGTCTGGAAAGAGTATCCTGAGATTTTTGGTGTGGATGAATTTAAACCAGTTTCAGGTACAAAAATAATTAACAAGCATGACTTAAATAAATGTATTGGCATTTGAATTAATTAAATATTTGTTTAAACACCTTTAAGGCATCAATAAATAATTATAACATTAATTTAAAAATTAAAGGATAACTGATTTTTATGGATACACACTCAAATGAATTAAATAAGGACATTATTAATCTTATACATAAAATAGAAATAATTAAATATAAAATTATAAATCCAAAACTAAAACTAAACCATATAATACATAATTTAACTGAGAATGATGGTCAATTAGAGATTGACAGAATCGTATCCTCTATTTTTGATTTCACTCCACAAAATAAAGAATTTATAAAAAATAAATGGGACAGATTCATATCAAAAAATGAGAATCCTTATTTATCTTTGTATATACATATCCCTTTCTGTATAAAAAGATGTAGTTTTTGTGAATATTATTCAACATTGCTCGAGGATAAAAAAGAATTAGATAGATATCTAACATATTTAGAAGATGAGATTAAATATTTTGCTCCAATTTTTGTTAAAAATAAATTTAAAAATATATATATAGGAGGTGGAACACCCACAATTTTGAATGATGAACAATTAGAAAAATTGTTTAAAATAATTTATAAATATTTTAATATTGAACGTGATGGTCAACATACATTGGAAATTTCGCCATATGTTATCAATAAGAAACAAATTGATATAGCAGATAAATATGTCAATAGAATCAGTGTGGGCATACAATCCTTAGATAAAGATGTCCTTAATAAAAATAATAGACCATATGTCACTTATGATAAATTAAAAGAGCTTTTTTTGTATATAAAAGAAAAGAATTTCAAAAGTTTTGATGTTGATTTTATTTTAGGACTTGATGGAGATACTACGGAAACATTTATTAAAGGTTTTGAAAATTTATTAAAACTTGGACCATATTCAATCGCACTGTATAAGTTACATAATGGATTTGATACTCCAGATTTAATCAATAAAAAATACCCAAAACAGGAAGGAAATATAAATATCTCTAAAGATTATCATTTTTCTGAATATTCTATGAATTCTATTTTAAATAATATTATACCATTATTAAATAAATATAATTATTTAGGATCAAATAGCACACAATATAAGACTCCTTGATTTTGGAAAAATAAATATCCACAAAAATTATCTTTAGATAACTGGTATTTACCATATTATAATGCAATAACAGATAATTCAGTATTAGGTATTGGTATAGGTGCTGAATCATACATTACCTATGAATTTGAATATAGAAATCTCAATAATTTAAAAGGTAATTATACTATTCAAAATTCAGAATATTATGTTAATGAAATAAATCTAAAAAAACAAATGAGTTCTTATATAGTATCATCATTAACATCAGAGACTGGAGATATAGTACTCTCACAAGACGATTTTAATACAAAATTTAATAAATCTATTTCTGAAGAATTTAAAGATGAACTAGACATCTTAAAAAAAATTGGTATGTTGGTAATACAAAATAAAAAAATCATTTTATTTCCACGGAACGATTATGAAAAAGCATTTGCTACAATGCTTTTTGGGACATAAATCAACATTTAATTAAATCATTTTTATTTTTTGGAATGACCCAACCCTTGACAATATCCCACTTATCTTTGTCTTCCATCAGATTGTTGAATATGTGCTCAAAAATTCCTTTTTTTACACGACAGTTGAATGAATTAGGTTTCTTGATAATATTCCCATGCTCACCGTATTCATCAACTATACAGGGTCCACAAAATGGGTGGTAGACGCATTCTGCGCAATCAAAAGATTCACCAGTTGTCATATCTACTATATCTAAGACATCCCATGATGAATACAGATCTTTGTATGTTGTCTCTTTGACATTGCCTAGTTTAAATACATCAAAACTTCGAGCTTCATCACAAGTATAGATGTCACCTTTGTAATTGTATGCCACCTGAGACCATGCGCAACCACAAGGTGATGCAAGACATACAAATCCCTGATATTTTTTTGAGAATATTATATTTTTTAAAAAGATATCGATAGTGCCCTCAACTACTTCTTTTCCATCTTTGTTAAGTTCAATTATGTAATCAAGTCCTTTTTTCCAGAAATCAAGATATTCCTCTGAAGTATAACCTATCTTTTTCCAGGTATCTACTGCAAATCCACCAACATTCATCCGTCGTGCCCAGAACCTGTTCTGTCCAAATTTTAAATATTCATCAATTATCTCTTTCCAGTAAGGGAGTGAATGGCTAGTTATGGTCGGCATGAAAGCCACTGGGATACCATTATCTCTAAGTTTTTTTATCCAGGCAGTAACATCATCGTAGGTACCCATTCCATTGTCGTAAAATCTGTTTGTATCATGAACTATCTTTGGACCGTCAAAAGATGAATTTAGTGGTATCTTGTTTTTAACAAGCCATGACAGTTTTTCGTCATCCATTATGGTCAGGTTTGTTACAATCCTGAAATTTATCTCTTTTTTTGTCTCTTTTGCTTTTTTGTTTGCATAATTTACTACAAACTTAACAATATCAAAATTAAGAAGTGGTTCTCCACCTTGAAACTCAATTGTAAGTTTATTTGACGGGGACTGGAATATGAAATCTACAACTGCTTTTGCAGTGTCTTCAGTCATATCATAAGTCTTGTCACCTTCGGGTTTTGATGCAGCATAGCAGTATACACATTTCTGGTTGCATCTTAATGTGGGTGTCAGAATATGTAGTGTTGTTGCACTTGACAATTGAGCTAATTTATTCCTGCATTGATTTGTTGCAAGAGGTATGTTGTTTTCTGAGAGGATTATACCCTCGTTGAATAGAAGGGAATATAAATTGGAGTCTTTTTCTACCTCACCCAACCGTAAAAGCTTGAATTCTGCATCATCTAATATTGCCCAGCCACCATGTGGTGCTGTCACAAGAATTCTACCGGGAGACAACTGTTTATGCGTGTAGCTACCCATCACATATTTATCCATATCAACTGAATGTGTAATACCCATACAGATCATCTTCATTTAACTACACTGACTTCTTCATGAATTGTGTGATTCATGAATTCCAAAAGTGCTGTCTTAAATTCTTCTTGTGTTAATTTCTCTTTTGGTCTAAAATAAACAATAATCTTTTTATTATCTCGTTGGAATTCTACTTTCATCTTAAACATCATCTGGAACCTTTCACAGACTTCTGAAAGGGAGTACATACTATAAA
>WTCB01000055.1 GCA_013138765.1 Candidatus Nanohaloarchaea archaeon | reverse complement strand
ACCGTCTGATAGTCAATGGTGCTTCAGAAGATACTGGTAAGACCATCAATTTTTATATAGATGGCAATCTGGCAGATGAGACCGGCACCTGGCAAAGTGGTGCGGTTTTAGAGCTTGACCTTTCAACCAACCCGAACCCAAATGATCCGCCTATCCTTCTACACTTCTTATATGGTGAAATAACGATTGATGGAATATCAGCGCCGACAGGAACCTTGATTGAAGCCTGGTCAAATGAAACCCTGCGTGGAAATATGACAACAACAGAAGTAGGTCTCTACGGAACTCCTGAGGGAAACCGACTGATAATGGCTGGTGTCAATGATGAAAATATTACATTCCGCGCAAAAGGTCCAGACATGGATACCTATGCATTAAGCAATAAGACTATAATATTTGTTGCAGGTGCTGTAGAGAATATTACTTTACATTTTGTATCAGAGACAATTGTACCTCCGCCGACAATAACTCCACCTTCAAGCAGTTCAAGATCAAGAGGTGGTGGTAGCTCGTCATTTATTCCTATTGATACGACATTAAATCTTTCAAACCAATCAAACTCAACAATGAACATATCTTTTGAGAACAGTACTCAGAATATATCTGATCAGATAAATTTGTCTGATGATGATTCAGGTTCAGATGATGACACAGCAGATAAGCCCTCAGGCATACCTTCAGGTGATGATTCTGGCATTGAGGGTGGTGGCTCTCTATTTGACACAGCATCCTCATGGGGTCCTGGAAACGATCAAGATACCAGTTTTATCACAGGTCTTTTCCTCGGGGAATCGGCACCATCTCCTTATGTGTCTGTGTTAGTGATAGTGATATTGGCTCTGACTTTAGGGTATATCATATTTTTGAAATGATTCAAAAGTATTGAGATATCCTCATTCTCTTTTTTCTTTTCATTTTATAAAAAACTATTTATATCCCAAAGACCAAAATACAACAAGGGATAAGTGAATACTGTGAATAAGATGGCTGAAGTAATATCTATAATTTCTGGTAAAGGTGGTGTCGGTAAGACAACACTGACTGCAAATCTGGCTGATGCACTCTCAAAGAAAGGTAAATCAACTCTTGTGATTGATGCAAATATTTCAGGTGCAAACATGGGCATTCATCTAAACATGCTTGAATCTGGTGCGGACCTTAATTCAGTATTGTCCGGAAAAGACACATATGACAAGGCTATATATGCGCACCCTTACGGTTTTCATGTCATGCCGTCTTCAATAAATGTTGCAGGACCTAGCATGCACGGTTTTTCTGCAGTGATCTCAAATCTTGTAGGGCACTACGATTATATATTGGTGGACACAGCCGCAGGCACAGATGATGAAGTAAAAGAAGCGGTAAAGGCATCCGATTCAGTTCTTATAGTCACAAACCCAGACATACCTGCAGTATCAAATGCAGCACTGGTCAAACGTCTTACGGCCAATCTCGGGAAACCGATAAAGGGTGTCGTCTTGAACATGGCACGCGGAGAATATCTTGAACTGACAGACAAGCAGGTCTCTGAGTTCATGGATGCTGATGTGATCTCAAAGATACCGTTCCACAAGAATGTAAAACAATCAACAGTTTTTGGAAAATCCGTGATTGATTACAGTCCGAGATGTCCTCCATCTATTGCAATATCTTCACTGGCAGGCAGATTATGCGGTGAAGAACCCAAAAATAGTAATTTCTTGAGCTCTTTAGCATCAAAGATTCCCGGATTGAACAGATAAGTATTTAAGTATTTTTGAAAAACACATATTATACATAAAAGGCGGGAATTTAATGCGCAAATATATAGATATCAAACAATGGACATTCTTATTATTCATTTTGGCTTCATTAATATTTTTATCAACATCAACATCTTCTTTGCACAACATCGATTCAACAGCACTCACAATCTCAGGACCATCAGTCTCAAACTGGACAGCTTCAGACACAACAGACCAATACAATTTCACAATACAGACAAATGAGTCAATCAACAGGACAACAATAAAATTCAATTCATCTTTCATTCTTGATAATACTACAATAGATACCACAGGTGCTGACTGGGCATGTTCAAACACAACAGATACAATAACTTGTACCTCTTCGACAGAAAACGCAACAGACGAGATCAGCATCTGGTTCAATGCGACTTCACCGACAATAGCAGATGAAATAGTATATGTCTGGAACATCACGACAACAGATCTTGACGGGAGCACAAATTCAACAGACCTGACAACCGGTGTAGATGGGAAAGCACCACAGATTGAAACAGAAAACACGACATCAACAGCAGACCTTAATGCGACTGATTCGTCTTATGTATTATTGACAGTAAATGTTTCTGATACAAACATAAATACAGTAAAGATAAACCTGTCCTCTCTCGGAGGTTCAAATGAAACAGTGATGTATGATGATGGCACAACTGCTGGCGACATAAATTCAAGTGATGGCATTTATTCATACAACCTTTCGGGAAACATATCATTCATCAGCGGTTCAAAAACATTAAAATTAAACTTAAGCGATTCTTTCGGAAACTATAATGATACTGAATCAATCGCTTTGACAATATCAGACATCACAAAACCAGTAGTTTCTTTGACCTCAAACCAGCCGGTCAACGCAAACGACACAGACGAACTGATATTTACAGCAACAGTCACCGATACAGAGCTTAAAAATGTGACAATCAATCTGACAGAGTTAGGTGGTCTTTGGGACCAGCAGATGTACAATAATGCTTCATTAAACAATCTTTGGACATTCAACATGACAATCCCAAACACATTCCACAACGGCACATACAATGTCTATGTCAACGCAACCGACAATTCATCAAACGAGAACAGTTCAGAGTCTTTATCAATAACAGTTGTAGATGTAACAGCACCTTATGTAATTGATATGGATTCAACATTAGATGTCGTACCTGCAAATGGAACAGCAATAACTTTAACTGTAAATGTTACTGATTTAGAAGGTCTCGAAAAAAATGGAGATAGTTTAGAATCTGTTTACATCAATTTATTATCTGTAGGTTATTCTTCACAACAAAGAATGTATGATAAAGGTGGTGCATTCCCTCTATCAAATGATTCAACATTAAATGATTCAATCTATTCCTGGATGATATCAATCCCAAACACAGTCCTCTCAGGCACATATTATCTAAACATAACAGCAACCGATAAAAACGGCAATGTCAACGATACAGAATATATCGAGATAAATGTCACAGATGTCACAATTC
>WTCB01000086.1 GCA_013138765.1 Candidatus Nanohaloarchaea archaeon | reverse complement strand
AACACCTATATAAAAATCAATATCTCTGGCCTAAATAAAACCTGCGAGAATATTATATAATAAGAAATAACACTCCTATTACCATACAATTTTACAAAATCACTTTTATAAAGGTTATGGTATTATTTAAAACAATAAATTAAAATGTATTAATTATTGACAATATATTATCCCTCGAAAATTCATGATATTCTTTCCATTTAGGACCAGTATAAACATCAGGTCCAAGATATAAATTCAATACAGCCTTTCTACATCCACCATTATAAAGTGCTTTTAAATTAGCCGATAACACATCTTCACGTTTCTTATTTTGTTCTGTCCTTACAACATCATCCAAAATATACTCATTTGGATCATCTCCAAAAGTAATAAGCATATGTGAACCTATTTTTGTAATTCCTTGATCCTCATAAAACATACTGACCTGACCACCAATTTCACAAATTGGAATTTGTCCATTATGCAAATTTATAACCTCAATTGGATCAACTGCTGTTTCATAAATTATTGGACACCCTTGCTGAATAATTAGCCCTAAATTTTTATCGTGTAAAGATTGTTCATCCCAATAATCAGAATCAACTCTACCCCCCGATTGTAAATTAAATTTACGAGAATATTCAGTAGTCTGATTAATATCTTCAACATTGATACACACTGGTCGCTTTAAATCAGTAAAATAAGCGAGATCATGAGCACAACCGAAATCACCTGTTTGTAAACATTCAGGCAACCAACCCGTTTTACCCCAACGAGGATCACTCTTTAAAATATCCGATTTAGAATCAACATCTTTAGTTAAACCATAATCGATACATGCAGAATTTTCTACAATAAACGAAATCCCCAACCTACTAGCTTCATTAGATACACTCAACATATTTGCTTTAGCAGAAGACAAAACATCATAATACTCCTTCGCAGTAAATGTTGCAGAAACATCACTATATTCACCAAATTCTGGTTTTGACCTCAAAATTAGTTCTTCATCAAAAGAATGTACTGCCCCCATCGTAGATATTACATCTTTGATTATTTTTTCATCATAAGTCTCATTAAGCCTATGTATATTATCTAAAATATCACACATTTTATAATGATTCTCAAAAATAAATGGTTTTTTATTATGCCCTGTTATTTTTAAAGGTATATCAGATAACCCTTTCTTCGACAAATAGCCATATAAGCCATCAAGAACACTCAAATCTTCAATATCAATAGGCAATACTATTTGCGGTAAAATATCTATTTTCAAACCTTCTTCAATCTGAGATGAATCAAAAGTACCATCCTCTGACATCATACCCCGAGGTACATATAATTTCCAATAATCCATAACATATATTAGAACCCAAATATTAAATAGTTATTCATATAATAAAAACTACTAAAAAAGTATTTATTTAGCTAATTCTTCTAAAAATCTATACTTTGCATAACCAAAAAACAAAAATGCAATAGTATTTGTATATAAATTATGATAGATATATCTTATTTTGATAATATGGATTGAAAAGAGTTAATTGAACTGATTCTAAAACAACAAAAAGACATGGAATTACAATCAAAACGATTTAATAAACTTGAAAAAGAACTTACAAAATACAATAATCCAAACACTCCATCTTCTGCAAACAAGCATCTTAAACCAAATACGAAAGGACTTAAATATAAATATGGCAAACGTGGTGCCCCTAAAGGACACAAAGGCACCACACGAAAACAGATATCGACTCGAAAAGAAATTATTGATTCTCATATATGTCCTAACTGTAATGGTTCAAATGTTAAAGATAAACAGATATTGAAACGAGTTATTGAAGATGTTTCGGAAAAAGTTAAACCTGAAACAGTTGAAGCAGAGATACATAAGAAACTATGCAAAGATTGTGGTCATGTGTTCATACCTGAACACAATACAACTCCACTAAAAGGTAAATTTGGCATAAACATAATGATTATTGTTGTTTTCATAAAATTTATTCTACATGGTGTCTTGAGGAAATCATCTACATTTTTAGATAATGGTTTTGCACTTAAGATGACACCTGCAACAATCAATTCCATTATTAAACGAATTGCAGATGTAGCAGATAGTGAATATGATGCTCTTAAATATCGGATACAGACAGCACATAAAATTTATATGGATGAAACTAGTTTTTCAGTGCTCGGAAAAAATCAATGGGTATGAATATTCAGGACAGATCATGACATATTGCTAGTCATCAGACCTAGCAGAGGTAATAATGTACTTGAAGAGATACTTGAAAAAAACTATGCAGGCACAGTTATCTGTGACTGTTGGAGAGCATATAATTATCTGTCAAATGCCCAGCTTCAGCGTTGCTGGGCACACCTGATCAGAAAATCTAAAGTGTTAGAAACTGATTCTGGTATGCATTTTCATCAAAAATTGAAAAAGATGTTTAATTAGATAAAAGAGTTCAATTCAGATAATCATACTGAAAAAGAACGGTTTGAGAAATATGAAGTGATGACAAAAAAGCTTGAAAATTTGATAACGTATTACGCACGTTATGATGATTTGATGCCTGTTGTGAAATACATCAAATTCAATCTTGAAAATTGGTTTACTTGCATAAAAATTGAAGGTATTGAGCCGATAAATAATTTTACTGAACAGACAATTAGAGAAACGGTAATGGTCAGGAAAATCATAGGTACGTTCAGATCGAAATCAGGTAAAGAAAATTATGAGATTATAGCATCATTGATGGCAACATGGCAATTGAATGACCTAGATCTAAAAGCACAACTTAAGCAGATGTTAATAAAGAATTTATGTTTTTGCTAAACAAATACTAAATATCTTAAAATGCCAAATACCAGCATTTCTCTTAAATGAATTTTCTAAAAGAACAAAATCATCACCGCAAGAGACATAAGTCGGATACCTATCAGCCTTTGAAGCCAGAGCAAAAATGATATTGAAATCAAATATAAAAAAAACCCTTAACCAGATGATGATGATGAGCGCAGTCAAAAGTCTTTTTCCAATAATTAAGCGACGGAAGATGATTGATAGAATCAAACATGCAGATTATGACATCAAATTTGCGCCTGATATCAAACTCCGACATACCACCCTGCAGATAGACAGACTTCTTATCCTTTTTTTTAGCAATCGCAAGCATCTCAGGCGACAATTCAAGACCATAAGTCTCAAACATCTTTGAAAGCTTAATCAAATTATTTCCCGTACCGCTACCGATTTCAAGAATAGATCCAAATCCGGGTTTATATTCTGCAATTGAATCTAAGATAAATGGAACAAAAATGTTCTGACCCTCACCAGACATCTTGTCATAAAATTTAGAGAAAAAAAAGATAATCAGACATAACTATCAAAGCTTGTCTGATTCAGAATTGTCCGCAGCAGATTTATCTGATTCTGGATTGTCAGATTCAACAGTAGCATCCAAGACAATCTCCATCTTTGCTGCAGATTTTTTCTTTCTGAAAAACACAAATGCAAAAACCAACACCAAAACTAAAACAATTGCAACAATCTTAAACAAAGATGAATTTGAATCAGGCACAACTTCATCAGTAACAGTATCAGACACATCTGGAACTACAGGAGTATCAACATCATCATCTGGTATAGTTGTATCATCTGAAACAATTGGAATATCAACAACTTTAACAGCCTTTGTACCTATTGCGAAATAACTCAATCCAGGAGACACAGCATCAAAGTAATAGTAAATGTCATCTGATGAGATATATGTTGTTACAAGATCATTCCAGACACCATCCGCATACCTTAAAAGAACAACATCATTTTTAGTCTCATTGTTATCATCAAACCAAGAGATATCCACAACAAAAGTCAATATAGCTCGTGAAATCTGATCATCTGAAACATCATCATGTGTTACCTGAATATAATTATAAACTGAATCAATAACAGGCACCGATACTTCAGCAGGTGTAGTTGATATCTTTTCAACCACAATATCTACATTTTCAAAACCGGAAGATGTAGTCAACTGCAATGTATCAACAAGTGTTTTAGATACAGTAAAATCAATATCTAACGGAACATTAGCAGTCAGATTAACAACCTTTGTCTCTTTTGTCACAGGAGGCAATGCACCACCCATACCACCACCAGTTGAAGAACCACCATCATCACTTGGAGTATCCGGAACTACCGGAGCAGTATAGGTCGGGATAAATGTCGAAAAGCTTGTTGTAGTGAAATTGAACTTATAGCCCTTGATAGGATCAAGT
>WTCB01000008.1 GCA_013138765.1 Candidatus Nanohaloarchaea archaeon | reverse complement strand
TTTATACTACTCCCTAGTTAACACTAATGGATACCTTTATAAAATTAATAATGCATATACATTCAATAAGTGGTGAAAATAATGAAATATATTATACTCGGCACAATTTTATTTTTAATGATACTATCAAGTACAGCTTATGCAGTAACAGACATATCAATATCAGAAATAGACATATCCCCAAAAAAGATATACGAAGGCGATACGGCACTGATAACCGTAGACTTTGATGTCGAAACTACAGAAGATGAATCAAAAGTCACCTTAAGTTTCTATATAGACGGCAACCTTGAAAGAAAGATTACAAGATATTATTCAGAAAGATCTGAATCATACACATATAGTTATGATACCGAAGACTTAGAGATCGGCACACACACAGCAGAGGTCATCACAAGGATATACAGAGGGACAAGCGTGATAAAGGCTGAAGACAGCAAGACCGAAAAATTTGAGATTATTGAAAAAAAACCAACACCAGAACTCACCATAAACATCTATCCAAAAATTGCAGAAATAGACGATAGCATACACATATTCGGCTATGTTGACCCAACCGATGAAATAATTGAGATACTTGTTGACGGCATGCCAAAGACAACAACAATCGCAGACATAAACGGCTATTATTCTTCATTTGTAAAAATAAGCAAAATTGGAGACCATGTAATAACAGTCATCGTTGGAGACTCAAAAAGACACAAGATAGTAACTATCGCACCAAAACCCGAAGAGATAAAAATACCCCCTATAGAACCGAAAAAAGACATAATAATCACAATCATTGAACCTGTAAAAGAAGAGATACAACCAAAAAAAGAAGAGATTGAAGAAGAAATAGAATTCAACTACATAACAGTTGAGACGAGCAACAAAGAGCTTGATGTAAACCAATACGAGAGCAACCTGTTACGATTGACGATCACAAACAACGAAAACGTAAGCCATCTTTTTTCAGTAGACAGCAACTTTGAAGACAAAAACATATTCTTGCCCGAAGCAGAAGTTATAAAATCCGGAAAAAGCAAGATATTGCCAATTTATTTCAGCATAGACGACAGACCAGGCAGATATTACGGCATAATATATGTAAGAAATGAGGAACGGATTGTAAAAGAGATACCGCTAACGCTTTTTGTAAGCGAGAACGATTACCTAAAAGAAACAATTGCACAACCATTTTTAGGTCCTGCAAACACACAGTTGATGATTATGTTACTGACCATATTCGCAATAGTCATCCTCATGGGACTTGCAAACAGGATAACAAAAAAAACAATTAGACCTCTTGAAATTACAGACATTGAAAGACCGACAGCAAGCATACTGAAACAGATACATGATAATGCACCAAAAAAAGAAAAAACAACCACAGACAATGATACAGCATACCTTACCCCATGGAATAACATAGTATTATAGATCAAATAGAACACACAATAGTAGTTATATTTATAAATTTAAACAACGTAAATATATTTTAACTCCAAACAGTGGTGAATTGATATGAAAATGAATAAATACGCTTTTTTCGCATTAAGCATAATGATTATGCTGGCAATGGTACAGCCAGTCCTTGGTGCTGAGTATGATGCAAATCTTGAATTAAGTGCGCAGACCGCAGCATCCTGCCCAGTAGAAGACACAATGATTACTGCAACTATCAAAAATTTGGGTACTGATACTGACAGATACACAATATCCTCAGACAGCAACTGGATAACTATCGGAAACGACATCATCACTCTTGAAGCTGGCAGATCAAAGACATTCGCACTATGGATTAAACCGGCAATTAACGCAGAACAAGGACAATATACAATCACTTTAACAGCAACACCTGATTCAGACAAAGACCAGAAATACGAAGACAGCATGGACTTTATAGTAATGAAATGCCATGGATTAGAAATGACAGCAAATACAGACAAAATTGATGCTTGTATAGGTGAAACAGAAACAGTTGACATAATATTATCAAATACAGGAAAGACTGAAGAAACATTCATATTGACTTCAACTACAGGTACTTTTAGTACAGATAGAATGACAATCGCGTCAGACACAGAAAAGACAGCAACATTATCAATACCTGTTGCAAAAAATAAAGAGATCGTAACTATAAATGCACAGTCAACAACATCTTATGCAACTGGGACTACAGAAATAGAAGTTGTTTCAGAAGGCGCATGCTACAGTATCGCAGTGCTTAACATCCCACCACAGATAACTGTATGTAAAGGCGACACTGCAAAAATAGTAGTGACCGCAAAAAACACAGGTTACAAGACAGACACATTTACATTATCAACAGATGCAGAAAATGCATATTTCAACAATGAAGAGCTTGAACTTAAATCAAAAGAAGTGAAAGAGACATATCTTGAGATTTCAACAGATGAATCTGAAATTGGAGACCTTGATTACAGCATCACAATTGATTCTGAAAATGCAAAAGACACTGCATACGGTACAATAACAATTGAAACATGTTACACTGCAGAACTTATAGCAGATAAGACAGAAACATCAGTTTGTCCCGGTGCATCAACCGGCTTTGAAGTTGAGATAAAAAACACAGGCAAAAAAGAAGATACCTATACTATCGCAGCAAGCAAAGGATCTCTCTCAGAAACAGAAATCACTCTTGATGCAGGTACTGGTGAAACAATACTGCTCGTTATAGAAACTGAAAAAACTGATACAGAAGATACTAACATATTATTGACACTAAATTCAGAAAGAACTGAAGACAATAAAGAATTCATTGTATCTATGAGAGAATTCGATGACTGTTACGGTCTAAGTGTAACAAGTGATAGTGATTCAATCTTTGCTGAAGATCTTAAAGGTTACTTATACACATTGACAATCAAAAATGATGGTGAATTTGAAGCAGGATACACAGCATCAATCGATGGTCCTAAATGGACAACAATCAACCCTGATACAATGTCCCTCACACCAGGAGACTCAACAGAGGTATATGTATACGCATCCCCTGAATACGACACTGCAGAAGGGACATATTCAATAACTGTCAGTATAGAATCAGACCAGGGAACAATGATCGAAAAAGAGCTGACATTTGCTTTCAAGTCAGAAGAGACTGTTGCACCGATAACAGGACAGATAACCATTGCAGATGACACGACGGAAGAAATAGACGATAAAGACACAGACAAAGAAGACAAAAAATTCCCGACAAACATTGTGACTGCAATAATTGTTGGCATAATAATAATTCTTCTGATTATCTTCGGTCCTGAACTTCTAAAAGAAGATGATGAGGACAAAAAAGAAGATAAGAAAGAAGAAAAGAAAGCTGACAAGACAGAAAAAAAGTCTGTTGCACCAACAAAGAAAGCTGAAATAAAAAAAGAGGACAAGAAAAAAGCTGAAACAAAGCCTGCTAAAAAAATCGAGACTAAAAAAGACACAAAGAAAAAGGCAGAAGTTAAGAAAGCAAAGGCAAAACCAAAAAAGAAAGCTGTCCGCGAAGAGAGAAAAGAAGATATCAAACAGATTTTAGATAATATCTAAAAGCTACACTTTTCTTTTTTATTTTTTTATAATATTTATTTCTATTCAAATTCTTCTTCACCAAGACCTTCAACACTTATCACTGCATTCTTATCAATAAAGTAATTATATTCTAAATGTATTGCAAGATTAAGATGAAGTTCAGGATCATCAAATGACGGCACACTGCAAGTTACTGGAAAGTCAGCTGTTGGCGGAGCAGAATCCGAAATCTTAAAATATAGTTCACGAAGACCCAAATCACATTCCCTACCCCCAAGTGTTACAGTCACCTTATCATGAAGTGTAAACAAGTCAAGAACATTATTTTCCCAATCAACTGCACCGGTACAATCATTCATAGTTATTGTACCGCCACCACGATCAACAAGCTTTGCCCTAAAAATTAAATTATCAACTTCTTCAGAGAGAATCATGGGCTGTTCAGTTGTCATGACAACTTCAATAGGTCCTGCAGTTGTAGAAAGGACTATCGGATACCTTTTTAACCCCCCATCCCTATTCCTGGAAATATATTCCTCTTTATCCAAAACATTTATTTTAGCGATAGATGTTGTCTCATAAGAATAACATATACGTACTCCTGCTGAATACTTGAACACCTGTTTTTCAGGTAAATCACAAGGAGCAGTCAACATCCAAGAGATATATGCAGACTCACCGTTTGCATTAATACTTTTAACTGGTGACATAAGTGAATCAATGATAAGTATCCTTGGATCACCCGAAGCCATCTCTGCACCACTGTAACCTATATCGACCACACCATCCTCATCATCTGCAAACCATTCATTCTCACCCCGGCTTAATCCATAAAGATATACATAAATATTTTCAGCATCTTTAGCACCAAGATTCTGCATTTCAACAGAAAGAACTGAAGGAATACCGCTATAGACTTTATCTGATGAAAAACCGAAAGATTGTATCTTTATCCCATTACCATACCCAGAAAAACTTGTAGATGGACTTCCCGTTGAATAAGTATCACCAATGCATCCAGATAATAAAAGCACAACTGCCACAAGTAAATAAATAAAAAAATGACGATTAGAATCCATACTAATTCTTGTATCTCATGCATTTAAATAGATTATAAGATAAAAACAAAAAAATTAAGAAAAGATTAAAAAAAGAAAGAAAGAAAAAATAAGATTACTCTGAAATGTAATCAACCGTTATCTTTGTATCAGAACTTATATAATACTTATAGTCTGCAATAGCACGGATATGGTACTCCCTTGTAGGTTGATCAGGATCAATAGGTATTGAACATCTAAGTTCTGCCTCACCATTTATCAATTTAACTGTTTTCTCACAATTTGGTGTAGAACCACCATCACCATAAGGTATTGTACTACTGCCATCAAGCATTACACCTTCTACTTCAATCTTGACATCTACTTTATTCCTATCCATAGTCTCTGGAGATGCTTTACAAAGAGTTTCCATAGCTGTAGGGAATCCACCACCAACATCAGTTATCTTAAATATGACAGGAATCGTACTGCCCCGTGCCACAATATTCTGTTGTCCACCAAGACTGACATGGATAGGACCTGCAGTATTAACGTTCTCAACAGCACTTGTATCCTGCTGTATCCTCATCTCTTGTCTAGAACTTGAAGTCAATGTTGAAAGCATACTTGTTTTATATGGATAACATACCCTTGAATAGAATGTATATGGTGTTGATTCACCTTGTTCTAATTCTGGTGCTATAAATGTAGCTTCAAATGTAGCAACACCCCCTGGAACACCCATCTCAGGTTGAGGTGGTAAAAAATCAGAATTTGGTATCTCCCATGCTCCATCTAATGTTGTAGACGACATACCGCTACTAGATGTTTTTGGTTCAGTGACTAATGTATCTGCAACAACGCTCCAATGTTTAACATCACCAGATATTGTCTGTCCGTATATGAACACAGAAGTATCACCTGCTACCTGTTTTTCACCTTGATTTTCTAAAACAAGCCATAGATTTACCTGTTCTTTATGGTACACAGCCGATGTATCAAACATAAATTCAGTAACAACAACACCGACATCAGATGCCCTTAATGTTGTATCACCGCTGCCAGTACACCCAAGTACAAAAACAGTCATAAAAACCATCACATAAACAAATATTTTTTTGATATTCAAAAACATTATATCACCAGCTAACAATAATAACTTTGTAATGCTCTATATATATACTTTTTGGTTTTTCTTTTAAAAATAATAAACTTTAAGGTTTTACAGTTACTTGAATGCTATCTGTAACAGTATATGTATACTCAGCCACAGCCTTAATCTTATAAGCAGTAGCAATCAATACATCTTCATTTGGTGGTGTAAACATGCAGGATATCTGATTAGAACCCCCATTACGGATCTCAAGATTTTCTGCCTTATCAAGATCACAATCCACACCAGAAACATAATCTATTTCATCCGGAAGTATCAATTTAAGACTTTTGACTTCAGCAAGACCATCACCGACATTTTCAATATTAATAGATGCAGTCCAAGCATAATTATCCATGGCCACCGGTTGATCCACATCAGGAACAATGTTTACCTTTAAAGGTCCATCTGTTGCAATATTGCTTCCCAAAAGATACATATTTTTCTTCGTATAAAAGCTTCGCAATATCTCAAACGGTGTTGCAAAATAAACATAAGTATTTGTTGAAGCAACAGCATCATAAGAAAACTGTGCAGTAAAATCACAGATTGTACCTAACTCAGTCACCAAACCCTCACTAGGAGCTCTCATTTTCCATTCAAAATATTGTACCATCCTTGATTTTATTTCTATCTCACTAGGTTTACCAGAATGAGAGGGATTCATAATAAACGAATTATCATCATCTAAATGAAAAATACCACACGTATTGAAAAGAATCATATCTCCATCATAAGCTCCTGAATCATCAACTTTAAGTATTACTGGATTATTCCCAATATTCTCAACCTCAAGACGTAATATAAACGACCTGTCAGGTGTAATGGTCTCAGACGGTATTATTTGAAAATCATTTATAGAAAGAATATCAGAGACAGATATTTCAGTCTCTTCATTTCCAGAGACTGATGAATCACTATTACTTCCATCAGTGCAACCACTAATAAAAATAATCAAAAAGGCAAAAAACATAATATATCTGTTCATGATACATATTTAGGATTGCCTTGTTTATATATCATTGACTCATATCAACCCAGACATTCATCAAAACCAGTCACATTTTTAGTATTGAAAGTAAACATACCATTATAGATATATGTATATTCCATATGTATCTTCATATACCTCTGAACAGAACCCTTATCTTTAAAATCAATATCAAACCATGCAGGATCATATAAGAATGGACATTGATAATTCATATCTTCATTAAGTCCATCATTTAACCTGATATCTGCAGAATTTATTTCATTAAACTTATCAGATTTCAATTCATACGCAAGCATATCATCATAAGACTTTACAGAAGATGCTTCAAGATCACATAAATCCCCTACTTGAGGTATAAGCTTATCTGATATATATAACACAAAATCACTTATTGCAGCACGCCCACGATGGTTCTTAGAAATATCAAAATTAATGATAAATCGCTTATTTATACTCACCATAACTGGTTGTTGATTTGATTCAGGATATATTGAAATTGAAAAAGGTCCTACAGTTGATTTTGATTTAGTCGGAGTAAGTTTTGATATCAGCTCTTGATTCATCAATTCATCCCACCAATCATCGCTGGCAAATGTAAGCATAAGATTTGAATCAATATCATATCTATATAATGCAAATATAGGCGCTTCAAAATCACCAAGAGAACAAGCAGGTGTTAGCATCCCAACATCTACATCCGCTTCTCGTCCTGGATATATGTTATCAAGCTGAGAATAAAAATATTCAGGAGGTATATATATCTCAGGATAGTCCACATTAACATAATTAGAATAGATATTATTTGACTCATCACCCGTATAAATTTTACCGCCCTGATTATCATGTATCTGAGAACCATTCATCAAAAATAATGCAGTATCTATCACTTTATCTCCATCATTAAATATTTCCCACTTTAGATGTACAAAATCTTTTGGATCCACTGAACGCAAAGAAATTGTTTTTAAAGGCACCGCCAATGCCAAATCAACATTATTTGCAGTCCCATCAGAAATTGAAGCATCATCAGCCCCATCATCCTCAACAGCACCAGTAGAAGTATCACAAAATATAGGCGCAATCTTGCACCAAAAATCAGAAACTCCTGAAATTGCTGAAGAAGTCAAAGTACTGCTTGAAGATGTTGTATCATCAGGTGATTCAGATACTGTGCCAATATCCCAATTAGAAGATAACGAGGACATCA
>WTCB01000036.1 GCA_013138765.1 Candidatus Nanohaloarchaea archaeon | reverse complement strand
TCGACCAGAGCGTACCGTTGATTAAAGCAGATCTTGCCTGGGACCAGCAGATGGATGATACAGGACTCAAAGGAAGTGGAACAACTGTCTGCGTGATAGATACTGGAATTGACTATACGCATGATGATTTAGACAATTGCACCATATCAAAACAGAATTTAGCAGGCGTAAATGAGAGCATAATATTAGAATCGCAACATAATTATACAAATGATTATGATCATATTTGGAATATAACAAAACCGGGATACACAAACATTTCAGTCCATTTTAAAAACATAAGTTTAGAATATCTGGGGGAGGTTGATGGTGCTGATACAGGGGATAGGATCATAATTTACGATAAAGATATGATTGAGATTGCAGTCTATCATGGTATTGATGGTGTGATTTATGATTTATGGACGCCATATTCTAAAGGTGATACAATATACATACGATTGGTAACTGATCCAGGATTTACAGATTATGGTTTTTATATCGATTATGTATTGAACGGTACGACAAACACTACTTATGACTGGAGCAACTGTTCAAAAACGATAGGTGGCTGGGATTTTGTCAATAATGATGGTGATCCGATAGATGATGATTTTCATGGGACTCATGTTGCAGGAATAATCGCCGCATATGGAACTGTGACGGGTGTTGCACCGGACACAAAACTGATTGCGGTAAAAGCTCTAGATCAGAATGGTGAGGGTTGGTTTTCAGATATTCTTTTAGGCATTGAATATTGCATAAATAATACCTACAGATACAACATATCGGTCATCAGTATGAGTCTTGGAGATCATGAATCCCATTATGATTCATATTGTGATGGTGACAGTCCATCAATGTCAAATGCAATAAACACTGCTGTCTCAAAAAATATATCTGTAGTAATTGCAAGCGGTAATAATGATAGTCAAAGTGGTATAAGTTTCCCTGCATGCATAGAAAACGCAACCCGTGTAGGCTCGACTTCAAAATCAGACATTATTGAATCTTATACTCAAAGAAGTGCTAATTTTTTAGATCTGCTTTTAGCGCCAGGCGAAAATATATATTCTACAATGCTTTCAGATAATTATGCATCTAAATCGGGCACATCGATGGCGACGCCGCACGTATCGGGCGCAACCGCAATATTGGTCCAGGCATACAAAGACCGTTTTGGCACAAGACCGGCCCCTGCATACATAGAATATGTCCTGAACAAGACAGGAAAATCAATATTTGACAGCCAGACCGGACTGAACTTCTCAAGAATAGACATCCTGTCAGCAGTGTTATACATAAACGCACCGCCGAACATAACAGACATCTACAATAATATAACAGAAAATAATTCACAGACAATCACGATAGACGAAACAGATTCCATATCATTCAATTTAACAGTTTCGGCGCAAGTCAATTATACCTGGAAAAAGAACGGAACCATAGTTTGGGCAGATCAGCCCAGCTGGACTTTTGATACAACTTACGATGACTCCGGATTCTGGACAGTCGAGGTCACAGCAGAAAATGATAACGGCACAAGACGCACTCATTGGAATGTGACCATCAATAATGTCAACCGCCCACCGATAATAACCTTAATCTCAAACATATCGATGGATGTCCAGAATCAGACAACTATCAACATATCAGCTAACATCTCAGACCCCGACAACGACACTTTAACAATAACAACCGACGACCCGGGAAACATAACAGTCGAGAATTACACCTTGATATTCCATTACACAGAAAATGTTACCAACAAACCCGTCACAATAACAGTCAACGACTCGGACCTGACAGCCAATACGACAATATACATCAACATAACAGATACATTGATCAACATCACCGACACCTACAACAATGTAACAGGCGACAGCAGTTCAGCACTGGCAATAGATGAGACTGATTCAGTCTTTTTCAACATATCAACAGATGTATCCGTCAATTACACCTGGTATCTGAACGGTACCGAGGTTGGTGACAATTCAGACAATTATACATTGTCGACCGGTTTTGATGACGCCGGAACAAAGAACATTTCAGTCAATGTTTCAACCAATTACAGTTACAATATATTCAGGTGGACTGTTGAAATCTTAAACAAAAACAGACCGCCGATAATAACAGCAATCTCAAACATAACGATGGAACTGCAATCCCAGACAACCATCAACATCTCAGCCAACATCTCAGACCCGGACAATGACATATTAACGATAACAACTGACGATCCTGGAAACATAACAATCGATAATCACACCTTAATCTTCAATTATACGCAGATCATAACAGATAAACAGATAACGATAACGGTCAACGACTCAGATATGACAACCAACAAGACAATATACTTAAACATAACTGACAAAACCCCACCAGCACTGACCTTTATCTCGCCGGCAAACAAGACCTACAATACAACAGATCTGAACATATCAATCGACTCGGATGAATTATTGGACTGGTGCGCATACTCTTTAAACGACCAACCAAACATGACAATGGACTGCACAGAAAACAAGAACATAACGGCCATTGAAAACAATAACAATCTGACCTTGTGGGCAAATGACACAGATGGTAATCTAAACCACACTAATATCTTTTTTTCAGTAGATACAATAAGACCCAATTTCACAGTTACCGCATTTAATTACACAACCGACAATTATCTTTACATAAACCTTTCAATCTCAGAAACACCGGACACATGCATACTTGACTGGTCTGGTGAGAACATAACGATGAATAAGACAGAAGATCAGTGCAGCACAAACAAGACCTTAATCAATCCGGGGGTCTACAATTATACAATCTATGTAAATGATACCCTTGGCAACACAAATTCAAGCGATAACCTCCAAGCAGAGATTTATTACTGTTTTGGATCAGTCACAGACTGGTCTTCATGTGTCTCAAGTAAAAAGACAAGAACATACATTTATCGCAACTGTTCAAGATATATTGAACAAGAGAGCTGTTCGTCAAGCAGTGGTGGCGGTTCATATTTTACTGCATTACCTCCGGAAGAAACTAACGACACCTTAAACGAAACATTGACAGACATAACATATGATAGAGTTGATGATACAGAAACGGATATCTTTCAAAATGATACAGCACTGATAGAAAACAAAACACAAGAAGAGTTGATCAATAATGATGGCACTAAAAAAACAGAAGATAATAAAGTAGGGACTCATACAATTTCAGGTGATGAAGACAAAGATTTAGAAAACATAGATGGTGGTCTATTGGGTATAAAAATGTTAGATGATATTCTTTTTGAAAACAGTTTAGTCTCAAAAATAAAAGATAGATTAGATATTGATTCAACAGATGATAGAACTTTTAATTATCTTATGTTGCTGTTTATAATGATCATTGTCCTTGCGGTAATTGGTATATCCTATAATTACAATAAATCCAAAAATAAAAAACAAAAAAACAATAAAAATCCGAAACAATCTTCGCCCACATCAACAATTAAAGAGATTGATAATATTGAGCCTAACCTAAAACCTATTTAAACAACATAGACCAAAATGATAATGATAAAGATAATAATGTTATCAAAAAGGAAGTCTATTTAGATGGCGTCAAATACAGAGAATAGAAAAGGTATCGCAATTGCTCCGGTTCTGATACTTGTAATTGGTTTATTTATGGCAGTTTCATTAATATTATTCATCTCAGACCCTGCTAAAAAATTTGACATATTCGCAACAGAAAAAAATGAAGAGAGCGTTGACACTTTAGATGTGGGGACGCTTACATTATTAGATTCAAATTTTGTTAATTTTGATACAGCAAAAGCAAAGACCGAAATGATTAAACTGATAAATATAACAAGCGGTACTGGTCAAATAATAAATTGTAGTTCTGCAACAATAACTCCTGACCAAGAAAATTACTGCACAGATATAACTGTATTAATTTCATCTGCGCCACCAAGATATTCAACAACTCCTGAGGGAGTAACTTTCAAAGTATCTTATCTAAACAAGACTTTATTTGATGATATTGAAGGTTATGTAAATCTGACATTCATTGATGTATATGAGTTTGACCAGGTATTTACCTCAAAATTAGGTGATTTTCCTTTTTGCACAGACCCAATAACAGGATCATGTTTTAATGGATCTACCGCATCACCGATGACTGATTTGACATTGATTGTTAATTTTAGTGATGATATAACAGTTAGGATGCCTTTCTATTATGATAATCTGGTGTCTGGCGGCATCTCTGATGAAGAGACATGCACAATCCCTTGGCCTCCGACCACCCCTCTTCCTATGCCTCCTTTATCTTATTCAAATATGCTATCTCAAGAGGATACAAAAATAGATATATTGATTGATGAAGAAAGTCCAGAATCGACTTATAAGTTCACGATAGTCCATATGGAAAAATCACACAATAGAGAATATGCAGTCTATTGTAGTATTAGTATGAACACAGCCTTTTCATCCTCTGAGTCGTTTAAAGTTCAAGTAGTTTCGGGAGATTATGACCTTTTCAGGATCTATGGTTGGGACCCTTCAAATACAGAATGTATCGCAGTAAAAGACGATGTACTTGTAAAAAAAGATGGGACTACACCTGTCAAAATAAAATTTAACTGTTAACAATTAAAAATTAAAAACAAAAGAATAAAGCAGAGATAAGAAAAATAATTAAGGAACTCAAAAGGCAGATACTTATGCGACAAGGACGGATTGATCTGGCAATGGCAATTGCAATAATATTGGCCATAGTGCTTATCGCATTTATTGGAAAGGCCGTATTCACAGTTTTTGACAGCGGTGAGGATGAAGCGGATGGTATGTTTGAGTCATTAAAATGCCAGCCAAAGATTGCCCAGGCCTGCATGGATGGAAAGATCTCAGAAACAGATACTATCGATGGTATTTGCATAACTGATGCAAATAAAGATACGATCTGTGATGATACCTGAGGTATTATTATGAAAAAAAACAATATTTACAAAGGTCAGATGTCTATGGGCACAGTGGTAGCTCTTGTAATCGCATTGATAGTGATTTTAGTCATTGTAGCGATAGCAACCGATCTTGGTGAGAAGACAAAAGATACTGCACCTTTTGATGATGCAAAAGTAAAGGCCGAAGACGCAATGAATGACAAAAGATGTGCAATGGAATGCACTGCCTCCTGTATCGACAAGGCATATGTGATAAGCAGTGAATGCAGCAGCTATGTGATTAATTGCTGTGATTGCGATAGTGTACAAGATATAACTGATGGGTGTTCGTATTGATAATTGATCTGATAGTTTCTATAGTTTTTGGCATAAGATCATTATTTCAGACAAAGAGACACAAAGGTGAAGTTGACGCCTTGATGATTGCTCTTGCAGGTGTATTGATTCTTGCAATCTTAGCCTTAGTTTTCGTTATGACTGTAGGAACATCACTTGATGCTAGTGTGGATATGATCTGCAAATACAAAGCAGATGCTATTGGAAAATCCGGAGAGGCCATAGCTGATATATTGGGGGTCTGTTGATAATGAACACATTTGAGACATTGATGATGATGGCTTTTGGTGTATTGATTGCTGGTTTTCTTATGGGTATGATGGTAAATACAATAAATGTGGGTGTTGAGGTCAAGATGAGCACCCGTGTAGAGCACATGGCTGACGACTTGGCAAATGCAATCCAGCACATGTCATCATCAACTATTGACTATGCAACTGAAGTATATGATGTAGGTATATGGGGGACTTCAATAAATATTGTAGATGATGATACTGATGGTTTTCATTATGTCACTGTAAGACACAAAGATTTTGAATATTCGCAATCGTTCCACATTGCAAAAGACATAAAAGTCCAAGGGACAATATCTGACGCGAAAAAATTATGCCTTGTAAAACAGTTTGACTCAACCGACAAGAAGGTGATAAATGTTATGGATTTTGAAGTGTCTCCTTGTAACACTGATTATAAAGAACTGGATTTACGATACGATTTTGACTGGGGTTTTGATGGTAGACAGATAATAGTTGGAGAATTGAACAGTGTTCCGGATGGCGTTGATTTGATTACAGCGCTTCCGGATGGGAAAATAAAAGATGCGTCATTCCATGATTTTGATTTGACTTCAGGCAATGATGACAAATATTTTTGGTTGACTCCCTGTGAAAGATCCAAGTATTTTGTAAAGTTTGATCTTTACATACCGCACGATCCAATATCTGCCATACAAAATAATTCAGTCAATATTACTTTGGATGTGTCTCCCTTGAATCCAATATATGTTGATATTGGTTATAGGAGCGTACGTAAATATCCTGATTGTGATATGGTCTCAAGGGATTATAGTTGTGTTGTCCGTGGTGAGGATGATATAACTTTGATATATCGAAATGGCTGGAGACCTAACATAACCCTATTCAATACACTCGCAATGACTGATTTTTATGACTGGAATTTTGTAGACACAAAATCATTTGTAAATGACCCTAATTATTATCCAAATGATACTGTCAAGATGGTTGAGTTCCACAATTTCATAACGCCAGAAAATGAATATGTCAATATAACTCCAGTTGACATAGGCCGCAATTATTTCAGTTTCAATGTGGTTGTGCCGGATGATAACAATGCAGTCACACATAATAATGTGTCCATGACTTTGGATATTGACCCGTTCTATTCACAAAATGTAAACATAAAAGATGGTGCAAAGACAATTTCCGAATGTTATGGCGGAGAAAAACCGTGTCTCATAAGGGTGGGTTCAAGCGTCATCTTAAATCTAGAACCAGGTAATTACACATTTATAATTGAAGACCCAAAATATTGACAGGAAGAGAAACATTATGTTTTCAGTAAGAAATATTTCAAAAAAGAAAAATAAAGGTCTGTTGTTACCAATATTTTTCCAAAAAGTAATGATGATAGGTCTTGTGACAGGTGTTATGATGTGGATGATTTATTCCAGCATAAATTCTGAAGAAGTATCAGTAATAATGCGCCAGGAACGAAATGATGTAGAGCTTTGGCATCAGGTATTAAGGTCGGATATATTCCGTGCAGAATCGACAGATAGTGCAATATCAACAAAGATAGATTATAAGATGTATTTTGATGCTGAAAAGATTACCGCGGTAGTAGACTCTCATGGGGGTGATATCTCATGTACTGCCTCACCACCTATAGGACATTGCATTAATTTTTATCCGAATATATATTATCTAAATATTACTGTTGGGACAACTACGTGGTTATTTACAAATGATGCAGCTGCGCAAGCAACAGATTTTGATGATTATAAATACAAAGAGGTCATAGGTATTATTGATTCCGCAAACACGAATCCTACTATAGGGACAATATACTTCAAGACAGAATTATATGAATGATTATTATGGGTATTATATCTAAAAAGTATAGACAAAATACGAGATTCAAAAGGAAAGGTTTTGTACAGCATTGGTTTGTGCTGATAATGTCTTTTCTATTGACCATAGCAATAATTCTGTTAGTGATGATCTTTAATATTGATATTACATCAAGCGTTGTGACAGGAAATCTTAACATGCAGTATTCAACAGATTCGGGAAGGGAGATCTATGCACTTCTTTCGGCTGGTTGTCCTGATGTAACCGTCGTCCCGTATAATGATTACAATGTTGCAGAACTCATAAGCGTCTATGTCAGCGGAGACCTTAAGATTAAGGAATCGATCGATGACGATTTGAGAAGTTGTATAACCTCGTCTCTTGCAACAATAGCTGACGTCAATGAAGGAAAAGATGATGAAGGAAACCCGATAGATCATTATATGTATTTTTATGTGAACTATGGTGGTCAGAAACATTTAGAGGAGCGACGACCAGGAATTATCTATGATAAACATGAACATCTATTGATTCCTTTCAATGCAGATTTTATTTCAACTACATCAGGTCTTGATAGTGAACAGAATGGTATGGTTCCAGTAGCTATATCTTTACCGGTCAATCCAAGTTATTTTTCAAGTACGATGAATGACAGGTATTCCATACAGATACCGTTGGCAGACAACGGAAATATGCAGTACCGTTCAGCGACCGCAGTACTGGAGGAATGGAGTGACGAACCATGGACAACTTTGACACAGGCACAGCAGGAGAGTTATGATTATGAAATACGATAAAAAAAAGAAAGGTGTTTCAGGCATTGAGATGCTTATCCCTATTTTTTTACTGATGTTCTCATTGATTGTAATATTTGCAGGTATTGAATGGGGTCTGAATACCCATGTCTTGATGAATAAAGAGAAGCAAGTGACTCAGATGGATGCCGAGCTTTTAAGCGTCACAGACCTTTACATAACGCCCTCATTAAAATTTGCGATGCAGGAAGTCACAAGAGACATTGCATTACACGGCGGTCTGTCATCAGAAATCTTAAAGAATCATAAATTATTTGTAAAATCTGGTACTTCAAAAACACCGCGTGAGACCTTAATTGAAACAGATTTCAACAACGGAGATCTTGATTTCCCATCAATTACAGATTCACCAATGAAAGTTGAAGGAGACATCCTTTACTGGTCTTATTATAATAAGTCAACAGGTGAAAATACAGAAACTATACCTTACGAGTATGACCTTATAGGT
>WTCB01000049.1 GCA_013138765.1 Candidatus Nanohaloarchaea archaeon | reverse complement strand
TATTGAATTCTTAAATTCTATAATACTTATCCAATTTTGACAACAGTGTTGTCAGAATTAAGCTGGTCCTATTATCTTGTATCGATTGATGTATATTATAGTGCTGGAAAAAATCGTGACGATATTTTTGTAGCAGATTATAAAGTAAAACTTCCAAAAGAAACAGAGATTAAAGAAGCATTTGAAAAAACAACTTAAATTCTCAAACCTATTTCCAATTTTCATCCACAACAATACAACTATTTAAATAATCTTCTATAAAAATTACTATTGTTGAAGCGCGGACCAATAAAACACGGGATGAATTCTATATGCTGATAGGCGAAGTTTACGGGAAGACAGGCACCAAGAAGTTCAGGTTCTATGCTTACAAAGAGATCAAGAAACAGGATTTCGTCACCATAAAAGACGAAGAAGGCCATTGGATCCTCTGCAAGGTAGACATAGTCGAAAGCATATCCGAAGACAGAAAAAACATAAAGAACATGGCGCTGTCAGAAGTCATCGGCTACCGTGAAGACGGGATCTTAAAAACTCTTAAAAAACCGATCCGCCCAAATTCATTGGTCTACAGCGCAGACAAAAAGATAATACAAGAGACACTAAAACTTGACAAGAGCGGGCTCTATGTCGGTCTTTTAGACTCAAACAAAGACGTAGAAGTCTACCTTGACCCGAAGAGCCTTGTAACAAAACACGTGACAGTCCTTGCATCGACCGGTGCAGGAAAATCATACACTGTAGCCGTCATCCTTGAAGAGCTTCTGGACAAGAAGATACCGATAGTGATCCTAGACCCGCACGGCGAATACATCAGCCTAAGGTTTGCAAACGACGAAAAAAGAGAGCTTGACCTGATGGACAATTACAGGATAAAACCAAAAGCATACAAAGTAGTGGAGTACAGCCCCGACCCAAGAGTAAATCCCGGCTCAGAACAGTTGACATTCTCAGACAAGAACCTAGGCGCCCTTGAACTGTCGCAGATCAGTCCTTCAAACACCACCGCCTCCCAGAAAGGTCTTCTTTTTACAGCCATAAGGGAACTGAAAGACAGAGGCGAGTATACATTAAAAGACATTATCAACAAGATTGACCAGACAGAAAGCGCAGCCAAATGGAACCTGTTGAGCATGCTTGAACTTGTAAAAGACATAGGCATATTTTCAGATGAACCGACACAGATTGAAGATATGGTAGTCCCTGGTCAGGCAACGGTAGTCAATTTCCGTGGCATTGCACCAGAAATTCAAGGCATTGTGGCCTACAAACTGATCCATGACCTTTTCGAGATGCGAAAGGTAGGACGGGTGCCCCCACATTTCTTGATCCTTGAAGAGGCCCACAATTTCTGTCCTGAAAAAGAAGTGATAGTGTCCTCAAAGATAATAAGGACCATTGCATCTGAGGGAAGAAAGTTCGGTCTTGGTCTTTGCGTCATAAGCCAGAGACCTGCCCGTGTAGACAAGAACATACTCTCTCAGTGCAACACACAGATAATACTAAAGATTACAAACCCCAATGACTTAAAAGCAGTAAGCCACGCAGAAGGCATGACTGATGGTGTCGAAAAAGAGATAACTAACCTGAATCCTGGAACCGCTCTGATTTTAGGTCAAGGCCTGCCTCTATTCGTCGACATAAGGGTCCGGAAAACAAAACATGGCGGTACGACTGTAAACATAACCGAACAGCCAAAGACTGGAAAGAAGATACTGTCTTTCAACACGATACCAAAAACCAATATTGAATCCCGTCTGGGTGCATTAAAAATATTATACTATCCCTGCTATCACATCTCAGCCGATTCAAAGACCTATCTTTTCGAAGGCATGCAGGGCAACATAATCTACAATGAAAAAAATGTAATAAAACAGCAAGAACTTGATTTCACAGCATCCGAACTTGAATTGATGAAAGTCTTGACAGGCGAGATGAACACAGATACAATTTTAGAAAGATCATCAATATCATTTGGCGAACTTGTAACTGTCCTTGAAACTCTGATTGAAAAATATATTGTCAAGAAAAGGACAGATGATCGCGGTGTTGATTATTATGCCCCCGAAAATTCATTTAAGGTCAATCCATTCTCAGAGCGGCCTACACTCGTAATAATTGACGGAGACATATTAAAGCCCAAATTGACTGCAGATCATATCTCTGAAAAAGCAAAAGCGCTATTCTCAAAAGTCGATAAGATCCAGTTGGCGTATTACCCATACTTCATGGGAAAAGATTTTATGATTGACGGGATAACCGGACTCAAGAAAGACATTTGAACGTTTTAGTTCTTTATGGCGCAAGTACCCTTTATATGCATTTATCTTATTGCAAGATGACATTTCAACCTATATCTTAGACAATGAAAACACATATATATGGCTTATCCCAAACTATCTTTAGAATTGTGGTTGGGTCGGAAAGGAAACAACTTCGGGGGACAGTCCTCATAACTTATTAATTGTGCGTTTTCCTTCCACCCTAATCCAGGTATATCTTCTCAAATCAATCGTATGTATCCGTTTTTATCAAAAACCAGCAACAGTTAATAATATATACTTCAAAAACCCATTATAGGTAGTGGTTATTATGGCAGAACGACGAAATTTTGTATTATTGAAGAACGGAAAAGATACAGATAGTGTCTTTACTGGAGCCTCCCCAAGGCAGGCAGCTCTTAAGGCAGCAAACCGTGGAAACAAAGCAATCGAGCTTAGGGAGAGAGGAACAAAGAAAGTGCACATATTTACTGGTTCAAGGAACGAAGTAGCTGCACCTGCAAACAGGCCTGATTGGATGCCGGCAAAGATCTGGAAACCAAACGTCAAAAAGACAGGCATAAAAAAGCTTTGATTCAATTGGGTTTTAAAACCCCTTTTTTTCTTATATTTTTTTATTAAAGACAAATTTCTTAAATTCAAAAAAATCCCAAACAATAAAAAACTATTCCTAGTAATAACTATATCTGATTATAATTAGGGACAGAGTTAATATGAAAATTCTTTGCACAGCAGATTTCCATGAGGAAGAAATATTGGCAAGCGCAGTCCTAAATATAATTGAGAAGAAGAAGATAGACGTTTTTTTAGGTGCTGGCGACTTTCACACAGACACATTCACTGCAAAGTTTCTGAAACGAATAAAGATCAAAGGTTTTGTAGTGTCGGGAAACTGGGACTATGTGACATTCACAAACAAGTACATTTCAGCAATCGATTGGGGTATTGAAGAGCACGATGGTTATCACTTTTTCTGTGTGGGAAACCATTTCCCCCTAGACTTCGCAAAAGTTGCAGTAGACATGACAAAAGACATAGACCCGGAAAAACTGATTTTTGTAACTCACTACCCCCCTTACGGGATTCTAGACCGTCTCTGGAACGGCCGACCTGTCGGATACCCTGAATTCCTTAGTTTTCTCAAGCTAAAAAAACCGGCTTTGCACGTATTCGGCCACATCCATGAAGATACAGGGACAAAAAAAGAAGGGAATACTACTTGCGTGAATTGTGCACTGGCCTCAAGCCGAAAGGCATACATAGTAGAGATGCCAGGAAAAAAGATTGAGGAAGTTGACCTAAAAGATTTCATGTGATATATGATGATTCTAAGAAAACAGATTTTAACAATCATTTTATTCTTATCAATAATATTTGTAAGCGGCTGCACACAACAACAAGATAGTGCAATTGAACCAAACACATTCTCACTAGACACGACCTATAAGACAGGACTGATACCTCAATGCGAGTCAGGTCTAATAGACCGAGATTCATGCTACCTTGACATTGCAATCAAGACAAGAAATGTTTCCTATTGTTTTAAAGTAAACGGTCAAGAATCGATTCCAGGGTGCATAACTCGATATGCGATAAAGACCGATGATGTAACTGCCTGCACAACTTCTTACATGTTTACTGACCGTTCGCGCATGAGAACCTTAACAGACGATTACAGATATAGATGCTATTATGATTACGCTTTTGCAAAAGACGACAGATCAATCTGCAACCTTATGGACCCGCAAAATGAAGAGGCCAAACTGTTAAAGAGCTACTGTCTTGCAGTGTTTGTTAAAGACACAGACGCATGCAGCAACCTTGAAGTTGATTATTATCTGAGGGACAGATATGATAAGATACAAGGTGATTGCCATATCGACATTGCAAAGAAAACAAAAGATGTAACCCTCTGTGACTCTGCCCTTGAAAAAGAGAACGGTCCCTATGGTCCATACTTTGACAGGCAGATGGATGGTGTATTTATATCTGACTGCTATTCGCAAGTTGCACCTGCTGTAGACAACAAAGATCTGTGTGACAAGGCAAAGACCTATCCTTACAAATATATTCCCTGTGTCGGCGCATTCATTCAACCGGGAGAGGTCACCGACTTCTGCAGCACTTACAGGCCAGATTTCATCTTTAGCTATAATATGGATGCGCAATGCGTAAAAGATCTTGTAGCAGAAAAAGACATCAGTTTCTGCAGCAATATACAAGACAGAAAAGACAGAATACAATGCCTTGACACCTTATGCTCACCACCATACACAGGCTGCAAAGACCAATACAGAACAGTACTTGACGAAACCACATGTGACGAGACAACAACCTATGATTTAAACACCAAGTCAGAGGATTACGGCCGGATCTGGAGCGGTTACTCAGGTGGCGCGTGCATAACAGACATTGCAAAGAAGACAGCTAACCCCGACCTCTGTGAAACAATAACGAACGAGGCCTACAGGAACAAGTGCTATGTTGATTATGCGCACATGACCGAAGATGTGAAATACTGCGCAACTCTTACAATAACAGAAGCAAGATCAGAATGTTACACACCCTTTGCAGTTGACGCAATGGATGAGACCTACTGCCAGAAGATAGATGCAGATGCAACCATTATTCAGCCCTGCCTCGCAAAGATTGCATCGATTATTGGTCAAGCGATAAATGCGACAACAGAATTGACAGGATAGTTACCCCCTACATTTTATGAAAAATACAAACATTTATCTATTTGTAGGGGTAACAGATAGTCATGGTAATTCTCAAAAAAAAGGCTGTTAAACAATATGTATATTACTACTTGGAACACAGCTATCGAAAAGATGGTAAAATTGAAAAAAAAGAGAAATATCTAGGGAAAACAATACCTAAAAATATTGAAGATGTAAAAAAACAATTCATTTCTGAAATATTCAGAAGCAAGTGGTTTGGAGAATTAGATAGAATAAAACAAGGCTTCTTGTTACAAAAAAAACTTATGCCTGCATCTGCAATCGAAAAAGAAAAAGAAACATTTATGGTTCGTTTTACCTATGATACAAACCGGATAGAAGGATCAACACTTACATTGAGAGAGACTGCAGAATTGCTTTCAGAAGGGGTTGCTCCAAAAGCAAGACCTCTGTCTGATATAAAAGAAGCAGAAGCGCATAAGAAAACATTATATGAGATGCTGGAAAATAAAAGAAAGATATCTATGCAAAATTTATTGTATTTTCACAAAAGATTGTTTGAAAGCACAAAAGAGGATATTGCAGGAAAATTAAGGCAGCATCAGGTCGCAATATCTGGAAGCAGATTCATGCCACCTTTGGCAGTAGAAGTTTATCCTTTGCTTGTGGATTTTTTTAAGTGGTATAATCGTTTCAAAGACACATCGCACCCGATAGAGCTTGCGGCACTCATGCATCTCAGGCTTGTGACAATACACCCTTTTGCTGACGGAAACGGAATGATTAGCAGGATGATGATGAATTTTATTCTGAACGGCCATGAATATCCGATGTTTAATATACCTTATGAAAAAAGAGCCAGTTATTATACTGCACTTGAGCGTTCACAGACAAAAAACGACGACACAATATTTCTGCAGTGGTTTTTCAGAAGGTACATAAAAGAAAACAAGAGGTATCTTGAGCAGTGAATGAATTTTAAGTCTGAAGACAAATCCAATGTTTTTTAAATATTCTCTCTAAAAATAGACTGATGGGCTGGTAGTTCAGCGGTAGAATGCCTGCTCGGCATGTAGGAGGCCGCGAGTTCGAATCTCGCCCAGTCCATTAAGCGGTGCTCCCTTAAGGCGCACATGACATTCGGCTATAAAAAAGAGCCGAAGTCATTTCTTTATCTGATGATATTTATATAAAAATCATGATTCAAGCAGAAATTTGAATAAAAATGAAAGTCTTTAATTGTTCGTAAAAGATTATGATAAGACAGATGATGCGGAAAAAATAATTGATGATTTTTTTAAATCTCGCGTTATCTGACATTAATTTCAGATAATTGATTTGCTAAAAATATTAGATTTACATTTTATAGCAATTTTAATTCGAACTAAAATATAAATATATAAACGACTAAATATTTATCTAAATCTTTTGATGGGTGGTTATGTATATGAAGATAAAAGTATATTGTTTGGTGTCTGTAATAGTTATGGCATTGGTAATCCTTTCAGGAATTACTGGTGCAATCGGGATAGATAAAATCTCTGCAAAGATTATGCCCTCAGATAGATGGGTTGAAGTAGCACCGCAGGCTATTGATTCATCTCCTGGTAGGGTGATTGCGCAGACAACTTCAGATATTGACAAACTGATCTTCAGATTGAAAGGTTGTAAAATTCTGCATGAATTACAAGATGAGACAGTCTTGAGATGTCCTCCTGGTGTGGCTTTAGGATTGAAGGATGTCAGAGATGATAGAATATTTAATATAGTTGACTTAGAAGCAGATATACAGATTGGTGCCGATTCGGTCTGGGCTCAAGGTATTTTTGGAACAGGTGTCAATGTAGCAGTTCTAGACACAGGTGTTGATATTGACCATCCTGAATTAGATGGCAGTATAATAAGTTGTGAAACATTAGTTCTTGGAACGACCTGTGATGATGATCATGGTCATGGAACTCATGTCTCAGGTATAATAACAGCTGATGGCGTGGATGCCGATGCAAAAGGAGTTGCACCGGATGCAGGAATATACATGTATAAAGTATGTGGTGCGGATGGTTCCTGTTATGAATCCGACATGATAGCTGCTATGGAAGCTGCAGTATTGACTGATGCAAAAGTGATGAGCATAAGTATTGGTGGTGGTAATTTTGCAGGCGATAACTGTGATTCAGACCCCTTGGCAGCTAAAGTTAATTGGGTGGTAAGTCATGGGATTACAGTAGTGGTGGCATCAGGAAATGACAGGTTCTATGTAAGCAGCCCTGCATGTGCATCCGGAGCAATAGCTGTAGGGGCAGTAGATAAATCCGATAGTTTAGCATATTTCAGTAATTTTGGTCCTTCATTGGACATTGTAGCACCTGGAGTAAATATCTACTCATCATTGATAGATGGATATGCATCATGGTCCGGGACATCTATGTCAACACCGCACGTATCTGGTGTGGTGGCATTGATGTTGGATGCTAATCCTGGTTTGACTATAGATGACATAAAGACTGCACTTTATGAGACAGCAGACCCTATTGACTCGGCATCTATATGCTATGGTGTAGTTGGTCGGAGAGGGGCAAATTATTGGATTGGTACAGTCCCATGCACTTCAGATAATTATGGGGCAGGATTAGTGGATGCCTATGGGGCAATCAACTATTTTATTCCATCCGAGCCCGTATGTGGTAATGATGTAGTTAATCCAGAATATGAGGTCTGTGATGGAACTGATCTTGCATATGCGACATGCATGACTCAAGGATTTGATGCAGGTGATTTAAGCTGTAGTTCTGATTGTCTGGCATTTGATACCAGCAATTGTTTCAATTATGTTTGCGGAAACGGAATAATTGAGGGCGCTGAAGAATGTGATAGTCTAAATTTAGGTGGTGCGACATGTGTGACTCAAGGATTTGATGTTGGGGATTTATTCTGTTTATCTGATTGTACATTTGATACAAGCAATTGCATACAGACAGAACCGGAACCATCCTGTGACAGTTGTCTAAAAGGTGTATGTGATGGTAGATGCCATCCATGGCGAGAAGATGCAACCTGTTTAGATTGCAGCTTCTAAACTTTTCTTTTTTTCTTTAAATCTTTTTTTTTGATACCTCATAATTTAAAAAATTAAGAATCTAATATAGCTTAAGGTGTTTTATATGGATGAGACAATCAAGAATCTGGCAAAGGCTTTCATTGGCGAGAGCCAGGCAAGAAACAGGTACACGATGTACGCAAAAATCGCAAAAAAAGAAGGATTTGAACAGATTTCAGAACTGTTTCTCCTGACAGCCGACAACGAGAGAGAACACGCAAACTGGTTAATGAAGATGATTCAGACTTTGAAAGAAAAGCAAGGCAATAAAGAAGACATAATAGTCGATTCTGAAGTACCGACAATAATGTCAACCACAGAAGAAAACCTTAAGGCAGCAATTGCAGGTGAGAATTTTGAGCATGAAAAGATGTACCCCGGTTTTGCAACAATTGCTGAAAAGGAAGGTTTTGATGGGGTTGCAGGACGATTGAGGGCGATAGCAAAAGCAGAAAAACATCATGAAAAAAGATACACTGCTCTCCTAAACGAACTTCAGGCAGGAACACTATTCAAAAAAGACACAGAAGTAGAATGGGTCTGCAGAAAATGTGGTTATGCGCACACAGGCAAAGATGCACCAGAAAAATGCCCCTCATGTGATCATCCAAAAGCATATTTTCAGCTAAACTGTGAAAAATACTGAATTAAAGCAATATTTTCTATTGTTTTAACACTTTTAATGCATAATGCAGATACAATTATGTACTTTAAAATCTATATTATACAATATAATGGGGTGCATTTTATATGAAAGTTGAAGTTATTGAAAAGATAGCTGCATTGATAACTGCAGCATTCGGTCTGGTTGCGGCTCTAGCATGGAATGATGCGATCAAGGCAATTTTCAAGCAGGTTTTTGGTAGTGCAGATGCAATCGGTCCGATGGTGACTTATGCGGTCATCGTGACAGTTGTTGCAGTTTTAGCAACAATTTGGATAGGTAGGGTTGCAGAGAACGCAAAGACAAAAAAGTAATAAGGGGATGGTGTTAAAGATGAAATGTGCTACATATTATTCTTTTCCGGATCTGCCGTATGGCTACAGCGACCTTGAGCCATACATGTCCAAAGAGCAGTTGGAGATACATTATCTCAAGCACCACAGATCTTATGTCACCGGTTCAAACTCGATCATAGATACAATCTGCAATGCGCGAACAAACAATTCTGAAATTGACCAGAGATCCACATTGAAAAACTTATCTTTCAACGTTGGCGGTCATATTCTTCACAGCCTGTTCTGGAACAATCTGGCACCCAAAGGCAAAGGCGGTAATATTGAAGGAAGTATTCTCGAAAAAAGGATAAAAGATGATTTTGGAACAGTTGAGAGGTTTAAAAAAGAGTTCAGTGCTGCCGCCGCAAATGTTGAGGGTTCAGGCTGGGCAGCTTTAGTCTTATGTCCTGAGACAAATCGCCTCATGATTATGCAGATTGAGAAGCACAACACGAACATATATCCGGGGTGCAAGATAATTTTAGTCCTTGATGTCTTTGAGCATGCATATTATCTTGATTACAAGAACGACCGCGCAAAGTACATAGAAAGTTTCTGGAACATCGTCAACTGGGACGAGGTAGACAGACGGCTTGGAGATTCGATATTATCCTAAATATATAACATTTATTCAGCCTTTTAAATCTATAAACACAAATATATCTATGCCCAAAAACAAGATAAGACTTATATTAGACACTCTTGAAAAACAATACGGCAGTCCAAAGACTGCGCTCACACACAGGTCAGCTCACGAACTCCTGATTGCGACAATCCTTTCCGCCCAGTGCACAGACAAGCGCGTAAACATCGTCACAGGCGAACTTTTCAATAAATATCCCGACCTAGGATTCTTTGCGCGCGCCAATCTGCCCGAACTTGAAAAAGACATAAAATCAACCGGTTTCTATCATATCAAGGCAAAAAACATAATCAATACCTCAAAGATGATAATTGACGATTTCGATTCAAGAGTCCCCGACACGATGGAAGATCTGATCAGGCTTCCGGGCGTCGCCCGAAAGACAGCAAACATAGTCCTATCAGAATTTTACGGCAAGACTGAAGGCATCGCAGTCGACACCCATGTAGGCAGGTTGTCCCGCCGTCTTGGTCTGGCAGAGAGCAAGAACCCGGAAATAATAGAGCGCAACCTGATGTCAGAAACAGACAGAAAAGACTGGAATAAGATATCAAACCTGCTCATAGCCCACGGCCGAAACATCTGCATGGCAAGAAACCCAGACTGTGATTCTTGCACTTTATACGACCTGTGCATATCAAAAGGAAAATGGTGATACTATGCTTGAAAGATACAAGAGAAAGCGAGATTTCACAAAGACTGAAGAGCCGAAGCCCGGATCAAAAGTAAGTGATAAGGATAATCTGATATTTGTCATCCAGGAGCATCATGCAAGGAACCTTCACTATGACCTGCGCCTTGAGATTGCCGGCGTCCTGAAGAGCTGGGCTGTGCCGAAAGAGCCGCCGACAGAGGCAGGCATCAAGCGCCTCGCAATAGGGACCGAGGACCACCCGATGAGTTATGCAGATTTTGAAGGGTCTATACCTGAAGGCGAGTATGGGGCGGGGGAAGTCAGGATATGGGATAAGGGCAAGTTCGCGCCAGAGAAGATAACAGATAAAGAGATCCTGTTCCGGATGGACGGCAATAAGATGAAAGGGGAATTCGTATTGATAAAGACCAGATTCGGCAAAGGCAACGGTTGGTTGTTTTTCAAGAAAAAAGATTGAGGTTAGATTAATTTAATTACACTGAATATATTTTTTCTGATGTGGTGTTGTTTCACCCCACCATTCAATCCATATCCTATTTCCTTGACTCACATTTAACTCCCCTCCTTTCAAAAACTATTTAACATCCATTCTCTAAATCACTCCATGGTCAAGATAGTGGTCACCTCAGATTTCGGATTTACAAAAGATCAGGCGCGACGTTTAAACGCACTAGGAAAAGTAAAATTCTACTATGATGCGCCAAAAACAAATGATGCATGGCTGAGCAATACAGATTGTGACGGAGATGGAAAGCTTGACAGGCACTATGGCTATGACAGTTACATCGGTTCCGGCGCCTGGGAGACCAATACGATGACAGGGACGGATGAAAACGGAACATCCTGGGCATATTTTGTAAAGATTGCTGCAAAGCCGTCAGCAGATTATGAATGTGAAGATATCTGGGGTTCATTCTGTGTTTTGATGGAAGTTTACAGCGGTGAAGGTGCATCCTTCTATGAAGATGAGATAGGATTTGGGGCATGGAATTGATTCCTGCCTTTTTTTCTTTTTCATTATAATAACGATGAACTAATCTCCATCTTCAAAGATGAAGATCTCATCGGTTGTGCTATTTAAAGCTTCAGCAATCCTGTGCGCCAGCTTAAGGGACTATTTAAATCTTTCGTTTTGACACAAGAATAAAACAAAAACTATATGAATCTTAAAACCCTAATATTTGTATGGATAAAAAGAATCTATTCTGGATGTTCGGGACTCTCCAGACCTTGACCTTAGGTGCAATAATATATCTGGTCTTCAGGTCATTGAACATGATAGCCGGAGTAAGTACGATAGGTCATGATACACAGATTGTATTAAGTGTCCTGTTCCCACTGTTCCTGCTGATTACAGAATACATGATATATTCAAAAGACTGAAACACACAGATACAACTTATATCAAAACATTTTAGTGTTCGGCTTTTTCTCACATCTCATAGGTCAGAATTAATTATCTTCTAATTTCACATCCATCTCGCAATACCAATCACAAAACTCATGGCAATTGCCGCAAATATAAACACAAAATTCAACCCGTACATATCAGCAATGAGCCCTGCGACCAATGGTCCGGTAAATGCAGCCATGTCAGCAACTGCGCCATAGATACCTGTAATCTCGCCATTGTTCTCTTTTGCCATCTGTGATACATACCCAGAGACGACAGGCGCAACCATGGCAAGACCTGTGCTACCAAATAAAGTAAATATAAGTATATAGATAATATTATTCGCAAAAAACAGTGATGCAAAAAATACACAGGCAAGACTGGCACCGGTAGTCAACATCTTTCTGGATCCGACAGTTTCTACCATTTCGCCGAACACGAACTGGAATATGAACGGAAGATACATAAGTGAATAGACAAGACCAATCTGCCACAGGTTCCCGCCGATAGAGTTTATGTACAGTGCAACTGTCATGACAAGGATTGCAGACGACATCTTAGACAGAAATGATATCATGGTGACCTTGACACCTATGCTTTTCTCATCAGTATAGTCTTTAAGCTCTTTTGCAATGAACTTATCCTTGAACATTACATCTTTTAGGCCTTGAGTGATACTTCTTTTTGGTTTGATGCTATCTGGGATGTGCTGCACTATCGCGGCAGCAATTATGGCTGCAAACCCGACAACATAGAACAATGACTTTATATCAAAAAAAGTAATTACTAATGCGCCAAATACAGGACCTATCGTGTATGCCAGCGCACTCGCCGTATAGAAGTAACCCATATATTCGGATTTTTTGTGCGCGGGTGATATGTCCCGGACATAAGTCCGTCCCGGGATCCATATGCCGACAGCTGCCACACCATGGTACACTCTTGCCGCAACAAGCGCACCTATACTGTGAGTTACAGTATATATCGGACCAATTATAAGGTAATTGACAAATGCGAAAAGAAGTATCTTCTTGCGCCCGACCTTGTCGATGAGGTCGCCGATAAAAATGGATATGACTGCCGCAACAATTGACATGAGCGATATGATGAAACCTACCTGCGAATAGTTTGGCACTATGCTTTTTAGATATATTGAAAAGTACGGCAGTATCATCCCCCAAGAGAATGAATAGATAAGAAATGCTAACGACAGAAGTTTAAGCGACTTGGGCACACTCTTAAGATTCTTTTCAATCTTGTGCACCTCTTTGAATGTATCATGCATAGATTAAAACTTATCTTGACTTGCTTATATATTTAGATGTATAAAAAACAGTTTTAAAAAATACAAACATATAAATACCATTAAATATAATATATTTGCATGGCATCCGAAACTGAAATAATTATGGAACTTGCAATCGGTAAATGTATTTCACAAAAACTACCTAGTTATATGACAAATAAAAAAGATACAAAAACAAGTGTTGCAGAAGATGTTCTTTTTAAATAGATAAAATATTTTTTTATTTTATATTTCGATTATCTAAATCAATTCTGATTATATTTTTTAGGCTTTATTACATTCTTCCCAAAATCGATTAAGCCATGCATTCATACATAAGACACATTTACTATATTGCACAAATACAGAATTCAGGTCTTTATCACCTTCAAATACATTCAGATAATATTTCTTATCTACAAGAAAATTACCATGTTTCGGATTTTTTTCATCGCCCCATCTAATATTAAATAGTTTTTTTGTCTTTTTTGTTTTTTTAATATTATCTTCAGATTTTAAGATAATATCAACAGTGATGCCTCTTTTCGCACATGATTCCAGATCAATATACAACTCTTCAATTAACTCTTTAGAAAAATATACAATCAATATATTTGTTTTTGATGCATGGATCCATTTTCGTATTTCAAAAAGTGTCTTTTGTTTACCTAGTACAAGATCTTGGGCAGCTTCAGAATTATTATCATCATTCTCATTTTTAGAATAAGAAATTATCTCTTCAAGAATGGCCGTCTTTGATTTCTTCAATCTTTTTTCTTCAGATTCTAATTTTATCTTTATGACATTATAATCTTGGGCTTGATATTTTGTAGGTTTTCCATCAATGATATTTATCCAGCCTTTCCGTGATAATGTAGATAATATATCATATATTCTTGCTCTTGGAACCTTTGAGATTTTTGAGATTTCTGTGGCACCTGCAATATTTGCGATACACGCACCATAATATACTCTTGCTTCATATTCTGTCAGGCCGAATTCTTTGAGTGATTCTATTATTTTTTGTTCCATGCTTATTTTTTGATTAGTTTGCTTTAAATGTGTTACTTTTGTTACGACACCAGTTGCAAAATGTTTATAATTGGCTGAAATGAATTAATTATTCCTGAGTGATATTAAATCATATTTAAATTGGGTGCAGATGGATATGCAGGATTTCAAAAAACTTACAGAGGTATATGGTTCACCACTTTTTATCGTAGACGAATCAAAAATAATGCATCAGTTCAATCAGATAAGGACTGAGTTCTCAAAATTATATCCTAATACAGAAATCGCATATGCCTATAAGGCAAATTATCTTTTAGGTATTTGTAATCTGATCAATGAGCTGGGTGGTCTGGCTGAAGTAGTTTCAGGTTTTGAGTACATGATTGCAAAGTCAATCGGTGTTGAAGGTGAAAAGATAATAGTAAACGGCCCCTATAAGCCAAAAGATGAACTGATAATCATGATTCAAGATGGTTGCATCATAAATGTTGACAACATTGAGGAATTAGAATTGATCAATGATATAGCCTCAGATGAAGGTATGGTGGTCGAAATCGGATTAAGGATTAATGCAACTATCGGAAAGATACCATGGTCTAAATTTGGTTTTGATGTCGAGGGCAATGATGCATTTGATGCAGTCTGTAAACTTAAAGACCAGTTCGGAAACATTGACCTTAAAGGTATACACATCCATATCGGCACAAACATAATCTATCCCGGATTATACCGGCAAGCAGTAACGATTGTTTTAGGTTTCATAAAAAAGATACGGGATGAATTAGGTATTGATATAGACTATATTGATATGGGTGGCGGGTACCCTGTAAAAGATGCATGCCCAGCAAATATTAATTTCAAAGACTGGTCTGTCCCAGATATAAAATATTATGCAAAAGCTATATGCGAACCTTTAAATGATTTCTATAAGGATGACGATAACAGACCACTATTGATTTTAGAACCCGGGAGATATCTGGTTGATGAATCCATGTCTCTTGTAACCTCCGTCACGTCAGTAAAATCAATACACTGTATAAGATCCATCTTTGTGGATGCCGGGGTTAACATATTGCCCTCTGCATATTACAGAAAACATAAGATTGAGGCATACACCGATTGCAAAGAAAAAGAACTGACAGACATCTATGGTGCCCTTTGCATGAATGTTGACCTGCTGGAAGCAGGAGTTGTATTGCCCAAAGTTAAAATTGGAGATATATTAAATATCAGTAATGCGGGTGCATATGAACAGTCGCATTCCATGCAATTCTCAAGATTACGCCCTGCAGTTGTCAGCATAAAAGATGATGATGAAATAGTTATGATAAGACGAAAAGAGCGAGTAGAAGATATAATACGGTTGGAACGGTCAGTTTATGAATAAAGAGATCTGTGTAGGGGTTACTGGACTTAAGATAATGAACAGTCCTCAATCAGGCTTTGGTGTGGCAAGGTCCCTTAAAGAGGCGGGATATAAGGTGGTTGGCATTGACTCATCACAATTGACATCTGCAATATGCAGTCCATATTTTGATCATGTCTATACATTAAAGTCACTTGATACAGAAGATATAGATGTATTTATCCAAGACCTGAAAAAGATAAGGTCTAAGACTGGTCTATCTATAATAATCCCAAATTGTGACCGTGAGATATATTTTTTCAGCAGATACAAAAACGAACTGAAAGATATAGGTATAAACATCTTAGTCCCTACTTTAGAAAGCCTGAAACAGACATCCAAATTTAATCTTTCCGATCTGGATAGGCATGGCCTGAACATACCAAAAACAGTGATTGCCTCAACTGAGAATGATTTAAAAACCGTGACCGAAAACATTGATTTCCCGATAGTCTGCAAAGGTGCACTGGCCGACAGTTATGTCGCAAAAGATAAGGTGGACCTGTTTATCTATTTCAGGAAGATAGATGAACTGTTTCATGGTGGCAGAGGAAATGTTATCTTTCAGGAATATATAAAAGGTGATTTTTATTGCACGGCTGGTGTTTCTGACAGGAATCACAGGTTATTGAGACATTTTTCAATGAAGAAGTTAGGTATTGATTTTAAGGGGTCAACCTGGTGCGGGCAAACAATACAGAACAAAAAGTTGAAAGAGATGACTGAAAGATTCATAGATGCTACGGGATGGGTCGGTCCGTTTGAGATGGAATTCATCAAAGATTCAGATGGCATTTTCTGGTTGTTTGAGATAAACCCGAGATGTCCTGCATACATCTATTTTGCAGCAGCCACGGGCCAGAATCTGCCAGACTCCATAGTCCGAATAATAAATGTAGAAAATGAGGGCAATGATAAGGTCAAAAAAGATTTTTCTTATGATCTCAATATGGTATTTACAAGACTTACAGATGAAGTAGTTTATCCGAAAAAAGATTTGAATTCATTAGATAAATATGGTAAAGTTAGAAATTTACAGACTGCAGATAAGCATTGTGTCGAAAGTAAAAACTGTACAGACATAAAAACATTTTATGAATTGTTGAATGATGGCGATGATGACAAAGTTGCAGTCCTCCATAAGTCCGAAGCGATCTCTTACCGAGAGCTGAAAGATAAAATCAATGAAAGATGCAATGAATTGAAAGGGATGATCAAAAAAAATGATAAAGTTATAATCAGGTCTGATGAGACACCAGATACAATAATTGACATATATGCAATAGATCTTCTTGGTGCAGTAATAGTGCCTGTAAGCCCTCTGTCAACCGGAAAAGATATAGAATCTATTATAGATGATTTAAAAGTGAATGTTATGATCTATGAAAAAAATATCGAGCGCATAGATGATAAGGCAACAGCCGAACTACCGGATGACGCATGCATGATATTTTACACCTCTGGAACCACAGGAAAACCAAAATGTATAATCCATACCAAACAATCAATATTGACACCTTGTTATGAGGAAGGAAAAGCTTATGGTATAAGTGACAGCGACATAATAGGTGGCACACCATCCCTTTCATTCACATACGGTTTTGGTGCCTTTGCAATAATGCCTTTCATGTTTGGTGCCACTGTATCTATGTATCCTTATTCTTTGTCCTTGAAGAATTTCATAACCGTTATAAGAACAATAGCTTCGCATAAGGTTACAGTCTTCTTCAGCATCCCCACTGCATATAAGATAATTGTGAACATGCCTTCACAATTAGATCTCTAT
>WTCB01000076.1 GCA_013138765.1 Candidatus Nanohaloarchaea archaeon | reverse complement strand
CGGGTGAAAGTTCTTTTATGACAAAAGAAAAAATATTTGAATAACAGTACTTCTGTTTTTGAATAATAATAAATGGTGATACATATCAGCTTAGAACAATTGATGGCAATGAAAAGAGAAATGCTAGGCATGGGCAACTTTAAGGAAGTTGAAAGAATAAACAAGATAATCAAGTTCCGAGGTTCCGAATTTAGCAGTATGAATTTAAACGAATAAACCTTAAGATAATTCTTTAATTTTTAAGTTTTTTTAAATCGTTTTTGTTTTTATAGCTTTTGCTATATTTTATTTTTGTTTTATATATTAATTTTTTTATCTGGGTCATCTGTAATCTTATAAAAATATGAAAAAAAGCGAAGAACGAGATTTGAACTCGTGATATGTTGATCTGCAGTCAACCGCCCTACCGAACTAGACTATCTCCGCATGATTATCATTAAATTACTGAGTTAATTTTATATATATGATTGTCGGTGCAGTTTTTAGTTGCTGCAATCAAAAATCTTATAAATATAACAATGTTATCTATTGTGTATAGGTGGTTCTTATGGCATTAAACACTGACAAGATACGGGAGAATTTTCCAATACTTAATTCTAGTAAGCCACCTGTCTATTTTGATAGTGCTTGCATGACACTCAGACCTCAGCAGGTGATAGACAAAATCAGTGAGTATTATATTAAATATCCCGGATGTGCAGGTCGAAGTATTCACAGCATTGCTCGGAAGGTAACTGAAAATTATAATGGTGCGCGTCTTAATATACAGAAATTTTTTAATGCTCCTACTTCAGAAGAGGTCATATTTACTCGAAATACTACTGAAGCAATTAATATTGTGTCATGCGGTCTGGGTCTTAAAAAAGGTGATGTTGTCCTCACAACTGACAGAGAACATAATTCTAATCTTATGCCGTGGATTATGCTTTCTGAACGAGAGGGCGTCAATCATAAGGTTGTGGAGTCTAAGCGCGACAATACTTTTGATCTTGAACGTTTTGAAGATATGATTACCCGTGATGTCAAGCTTGTGTCCATGGTACATACCTCCAATCTTGACGGGTATACAATCCCTGCTGAAAAGATAATTAAGATTGCACATGATTATGGTGCTCTTGTCATGCTTGATGGTGCACAGAGCGCACCGCATACAAAGGTTGACCTTAAAAAGCTTGATGTTGACTTTTTTGCGTGTTCAGGACATAAGATGCTTGGCCCTTCAGGGATTGGCATGCTTTACGGGAAAAAGGATCTGCTTTTAAGGCTTAATCCTTATAATGTCGGTGGGGATATGGTAATCGATACGACTTATTCGGATTATAAGTTATCTGGGCTGCCTGAACGGTTTGAGGCTGGGCTGCAGGATTATGCGGGAGCAATCGGGTTTTCTGCGGCATGTGATTATATTAAAGGTGTTGGTATCGAAAATGTTTCCCGGCATGAGCAGAGTTTGAATAAATTGATGACTGAAGGTGTCAAAGACATTCCCGGACTTGAAATAATTGGACCTGCTGATGCATCTTCTCGTGGCGGGATACTTTCTTTTTCAGTTGAGGGCATAAGTCCGCATGATATTGTGATGCTACTTGATCAATCATCGTCTATCATGATGCGGTCAGGAGCACATTGTGTTCATTCTTGGTTCAATGCGCATAATTTGCCAAATGGTTCAGCTAGGGCTTCGGTATATATATACAATACAAAAGATGAGGTCAAGGTCTTTGTTGATGCGCTCGGTAAAGTGGTTGATTTCTTCAGAAAAAGCTAGGTTACGATCTTATTGCATCCGATGCTATCTCTTCTATCTCATTAAAGCTTTCTTCTGCGTCTTTTCTTGATTTTGCCTGTTTTATCCTTATGAAACTGTTTGAGAATATGAATACCTGTCTTTTGCCGTAATCGGCAGATATTGTGTCCATCTCTTTTGAGCAGTTTATGTTTTCAAAGTCTTTGTTGTCTTTCAGTATTTTGTATAGTTTTTCCATGTCGTAATAATCGTCGATGTCTGAGACTCGTGCCTCTGCCATTATCATCCCTTTAGTATGGCAGGACCGTATGATCAATATCTTATTTTTTTGAGTCATGTGTATCAGTTTTTTGTTTTATTTGATAGAAGTTGAAAAAAATAAAAAAAGTGGGTTTTAACCCAAATTAACAAGTTCCCGAAGGTGTGATGTTCGTATTTGTGGATAGTGTTGCATCACAATCTTTCGTATCTGGGTTTTCTGCGCAGAAGTTTGTCTTGATCTCGTCTGCGGGCAGTGCGCCACCGAATTTGACCTGGTTATTTACAAGGAATGTCGGTGAACTTCCAATCCCTAATTCATCTGTCAGTGCGATGTTTGCACGCAGCAGTTCTTTTCCTTCATCACCATTTGAACACGTGTCCATAGTTTCGATGTCGATTGAAGTCTCTGTTGCGCAAGCTTCCCATGTGGTGTCAAGATCCTGTCCAGCTTCATAGTTCTTGTTCTGACAAAGTATGTAGTCAAAGTAAGTGTCTTCTGCGTATTTTATTGCACAGACCTGTCTTATGTTTTCATTTACTTCTTTCTGGCCGTGAAGGCTTGAAAAAGTACCGTCACCGTTGTCTGTCGCTATGAAATGGATTGAGAAATCCATAGTGTCGCCGAATGTGTCAATCACTTCTTCCATGTTGTTCACTGCCTGTACTCCGTACGGACATTCGCTCATGACAAACAGGTCTAATTTGTTAGCTATTGTGTCTCGACCGACCAGTTTTGGACTTGATATATACTGGCTTACTATGTCTGAGCTTAACATGTAGTATTCGCCCTTCTTTGTGAAGAACTGTGCAAGTCTTGCGTATTCAGAGGATTCAAGGACTGTTTCATCAAAAAGGTAGACTGGTATCAGTTGTGGGTCTATTTCTTCAAGGAGTGCTTTACCTTCATCTGTCGATACATCAACAGTTGTTATTTCTGTGTTTATGAAAATCTGTTCATTTATGCTGTTGAATGCTGTTGTGTCGCAACCGTCGCAGGTTTCGTCATTTAATATTTTTATGTTGACGACTGGTAGCTGTGTGTATTCACATTTTGCATTTTCTGTGTCGGCATCAACACATGTACCTATAAATCCTGTCTTTATGCAGTCTGCATCTGTTGAACATGCAGGCATTGAGTCGCATGCCGGGTTTTCAGGTGCCAGCTGACATATTGCTCTTGTAAAGGATTGTGTGTCCCGTCCTTGCTGGTATGGTCTGTCATTTATGTATATTGTCGGGGAACCTGAAGCACCTACTGATTTTGCTTTCTTTGCGCTTTCAGATAAAAGAGATTTTCCTTCGTCTCCGGTCTGGCAGGCGCTTATTTCGTCTGTGTCTATACCGTATGCACTAGCACATGCTTTCCATGCTGATTCAGCATTTCTGTAATTTTTGTTGAGGCATGTCAGGTAATCTAAAAATTGGTCTGGATATTTTTTGTCTATACATATCTGTCTTAGGTTTTCGTCTACTTCCGGCTGGCCGTGCAGACTTGAGAAAGTTCCGTCACCGTTTTCGTTTACAATGAAATATATATTGTAATCAACAGAGTCTATAAGTCTTTTTACTGCGGGTATTGCTCCGTCTTCTGCCTGGACACCGTAAGGACACTGGCTCATGATATACATGTCAAGGGTTACTGGTTTGTCTGAGTCGTCAACAGTGTTTGTTGGCATTACTTCTTTTTCTGCTTCAAGTGCTGAAATCAGTTCATCTTTTGCAGTTGAAAGGGCTGTCTTTGTTTCTGAGGCGATGGCTGAGTCTAGAAGTGTGTCTATACAGTCTATTTCTGTGTTTTGATCTTTATTTCTGAAATCAAATCCTCCAGTAAATAATGATGCAATGAGCAGTATCGCTAAAACTGCGGTTGAAAGCATCCAAGTATTTTTATATTTCTGCAATGATGCTGCGGGATTCTTTTTGACAATCGTCTCTTTTTTAATTGTCTTTTTAGCTGCATCTGTTTTTTTTGGGGGGACTGTCTTCTTTTTTGTGTTTGCAGCAGCAGTTTTTTTAGGTCTTGCCTGTTTTTTTGCTTTTTTTTCAGCCATTGATATTTCACCTTTAATATAAGTTTAGTCTTAATAGAATGTTTTTATTTGTGATTATTTTTGTGTAAACAGTTAAATATGTTTCTGAGATTCTTGTTTTAGCCTTTTATCTCGATTATCTTTGCGTTTTTGACTGCATCATCTACGAGCCTATCAATGTCAAGCTTGCTTTCTGCGTTATCTATATCTTTTGTTTTACCATGTGTTTCTGGGAACATGGGTGTCAGACCGCAACAGTGTCCGGGAAGGATTGATATGGGGTATGTGCCGATATCTTTTGCAATTGCTATAATTTCTGTCTTGTCAAGACCGATCAGCGGCCGTATGACTTTTGTGTTGAGGCATGTGTCTTCAACGTAAAGGTTGTCAAGTGTCTGGCTTGCAACCTGACCTAAGCTTTCGCCAGTTATTATCCCTTCTGCTTTTTCTTTTTCTACTATCTTTTCAGCTACCCTGTACATGAATCGTCTGCATAGGACGCATGTCAGTTTTCGGTCGCATTGCTTTACAATTTCTGCCTGTGTGGGTCCGTGTTTTGCAATGTATAACTTTATTGTTATCTTGTGATGTTTTGCAAGTGTTGTCAGAAGTTTTTTTACTTTCTCAAACGGTCTTTCATCTATGAATGGGCGGTTGTCCATGTGGACTGCTATTATGTTGCAGCCTTTCTCAAGCATTAGGTGCGTTGCTACCGGGCTGTCTATACCGTCTGAGATTAGTGTGATCAGTTTCATAATTATCATTTTTGAAGCTAAGTTTTTATAAATCAGTTGCCTACATATTTAGAATAGATGCTTTTTGCTTCAACCGCGCTTTTTACATTTTTTATTATTGCGTGGCCGTCGTTGAATATTGATATGTCAATCAGGTCATGCCTGAAATGGAGCACTGGGCCGAAGACGCTCGCAGTACCTATGTTTTTGAATCTCGGGTACATCTTTACAAGGTCGAGCTTTTTTTCTTTTGCAGGCACTATCTGGTATGCGCCCTTTCCGCAGAGAGTTATGATCTTTGTCTCTTTTTTTCTTTCAAGGAATTCGTAGTCGCCTTTACAGGAGGGGCATGCGGTTCTCTTCTTGACATGTATCCTGTCTATTTTCTGGTCCCAGAGGTCTATGTATGTCAGTGTGGTTGAGTGTTTCTTATCGGTCAGTATCTTTATTGCCTGAGCTGCTGCAAAACTTGCGATGGCAGTTGATGCGCTGTTCAAGATACCACTTGTTTCGCATGTCTCTGTCGAACCTTTAGGTATGTCTTTGAAGACGCAACGGAAGCAGGGTCTGTCTTTTGGGACAAAGTTCATGGTTGCGCCTGTTGCACCGATTGCTGCTATGTAAATCCAGGGTATCTTGTGTTTCATTGAACAGTCATTTATGAGAAAACGTGTCTCTATGTTGTCTGTGCAGTCAATTATCAGGTCTTTTTCATCTATTATCTTTTCTATGTTTGCTGCATTTATGTCACAGACTTTGGATGTAATATTTATTTCTGAATTTATCTTTCTTAGTTTTTCTTTTGCAATCTCTGCTTTGGCTTTTCCTATGTCTTTCTCGTCAAATAGGGTCTGTCTCTGGAGATTGCTTTTTTCTATGTAGTCACGGTCGGCTATTGTTATGTTTCCTATACCTGCGCGTGTCAGGAGTTCGGCAACAACTGTTCCTGTTGCACCTATGCCTATGATTGCAATCTTGCTTTTTAGGAGCTGTTCCTGATCTTTTTCTGAGAATTCTTTGAGCCTTAGCTGGCGCGAGTATCTGTCTGTGTCCATGACTGTCGTTAGGTGTTTAATGTTTTATGTCTTTTGGAGGGCATTCATTTCAAGAAACTGAATATCTTTGAGAAAAGACCTGATGCTCTTGCCTGGACCGGTGGCTGGTAATCAACGCCTATAAGGTTTCCTGCAAGTTTTTTTATTTCATGGGATGTGTTTATGTTTGGTCTGTATGAAACAAGCGGTGTCTTTGCAGCAAGGCTTTCTTGCATAAATTTTTCTTCAGGGATTATTGATATTACTGGGTAGCCCATGAGCGCTTCAACTTCTGAGATAGATAATTCTGATGGTTGATTTCTGTGCTTGTTCAATGCAACCCCTAAGATGTGTGTGCCCATCTCTTCTGCAATCTTTACTGTCTTCAGTGCATCTGTGACTGCTGGCAGTTCTGGATTTGTAACGATCAATACTTCATCTGCTGCCTTAATTCCAGCAAGGCCTTCGTTTCCAAGTCCGGCTGCACCATCTAAAAGTATTATGTCGTGATCTCCTACAAGGTCAAGGATTACATTGTCCATGTTTTTTGGGTCTGTCTTTTTCAGGTCGCTCAACGAGATTCCTGCAGGCATTATGTTTACGCCTGATGGATGGATGTATGTCGCTTCTTCAGGATATGCTTCACCTCTTAAGAGATCGTGGAATGTTTTGGGGTATAGGGGTATGCCCATGTGGAATCCTAAGTTTGGAGTTGTAAGGTTTGTGTCTATAATAAGTACTCTCTTATTGAAGTCATTTAACGCAAGAGCGAGGTTTGATGCAAGTGTTGTCTTTCCGACACCACCTTTTCCAGAAGCTAGACATATTACACGAGTCATTTGAATCTAATCCTTTTTGGTTTTTTTGATTTATATATTTTTGTTTTACTTAGAAGTCTTGGACTTTCTAAGCTATTTTGTTTTTTTATGTATTGATTTGTTTAGAGATATATATAAATGTTTTATTTATTTATTGTCTTTTTTATAATCTGCACTCTTTACAGGCGTTATTTTTTTATATTTTCTTAAACTTTCAAATAAAGATATCACTAAATTATATGAGGTCAAAATCAATATTATCTGAATTAATTGTGTTTGATTTTTTGTAATTTCTGATAGATCTGTGATCAAGATTGCAATTAGGATCATTGCTGCAGAGATGATCCGTTTTATGTTGGCACTGTCATCTACAATCAGTGTGATTAATCTTTTTTTAATCATATGTCTATTCACTTCATGACTTCTACAAGTTCATTGACGGCATCATTTATCTTATTGTGTCTGTTTTTGATAATGTTTATTGTTGAACCACTCATGGTTCCTGAGACGATTGTAGCTGAACGGTTCATCATCTGATGCTCTTCAATTGCTTCTTCGGTCTCGTGATCTCTTGTCCGTGTCTTGTCGTTTTGTCTTCTGTGGTGGATCTCTTTGGGTGTGGCTTCCATGATTACAAGTATGTCGGGCCTAATCTCTTTTACGACCCATTCAGGGAACCCTATCAGGTATCCTTTTGGTGTCTTTATTGTTGCGTGCGTGTCAAAGACTATGTTTGTCTTCTTTGACATCTTGACTATCTGTTTTGATGCTTTGACCTGTATCTTTTTCTGTGTCTCTGTGTCTATCTTTCGTAGTTGGTCTCGGGTTTTGATTATGCCTTCTTTTTTTGCAATCTCAAACATCTCTGTTCCGAAACTTAGGTGTGTGTAGTTTATATTTTGTGTCTTTAGATGTTTCATCGCCCGGGTCAGGATGGTTGTTTTTCCGGAACCAGGGATTCCTGTCACGACTATAATCTTATTTTTTTGTTTTGTTATCATAGGACACCCATAGATTAAATGGTTGAGGTCTTTATTTATATGTTATTGGGTTTTTTGTTTTAGTTTTTGGTTGTGCGGTTGTTTTTAAATGAAACAAATATAAAGAAATTGTGCCTTTAATTATGGTTATGTTGGGTTTAGAACAAGATAAATTAGTTGAATATTTTGAAAAAATGATTATGGATTTATTGGGTGGTCTAGTTAATCCTTATAGTGCTGTTTTGTCTGTGCCTGGTGAAACTGAGGGTGTTTTCGGTTATGATGGTTGGGAGATATACACTGGAAGTAAATTAATTGCTATATCTACTGCGGTCTCAATCATTGATGCTAATGAAGAAGCAGGAAATGATTTTTGTAATGGTGTTTTTGATTATATAAAGAATAATATTAAAGAAGGTGTCTTATCTTTTCGCGAATTGGAAAGTGTTGATGATGTGGTAAGTTCTGTTTCAAATTGTACTGAAGGGAGTGCTGCAAAGGCTATGATATACAATCAATTAAAAGATAAAGGATTCTATGATGATTTAAAACCAGTTTATGCAACTTTAGAGATTCTTGTGTCTATGGCAGTGCCGGTTGATTTATCATTGCCTTTTGGGTCGAAAGAGGAATTAAAAACGTATTTGGTTGAAAAGATTGAATTGTTTGAAAAAAAATTATCAGACTATAAAGAATCAGGAAAAGGTTACGGTATGAAGTTCAATAGGGCAAGATATAATCTAAATAAGTATTCTGCAATTTTAGATAATCTTGATTTAAGTTTTCAGAATGCATTAGATTTATTGGATGGTCTGGATTTGTCTCTCATACGACAGGTTATTATAGATAATGATATTTCTTATCTGAAATTATAGATATGTATTAAGAAGATTTAATTGGTAAAAGTTTAAGTTCGCAAAGTTTTTTATGTATAATATTGAATATATCATCTTTATTGTTTTTTACTGCATCAATTGATATGTCTGTTAGTTTTTTAGTTGGCTCAACATATCTTCTATGCATAGGAATTAATATTTTTGTATTATATTCAGATTCATCATTATAAGTTATTTTATTTCGTCTTTTCATACTTTCTGTAATTGGTATGTCTAAGTAAATTTTAAGATTAAATAAATCTTTTATTTGTTGATCGTAAAGGGTCATGTAACCTTCAACAATTATAATTTTTTTAGGTTTTAAGGTATGTCTTATTCTTCCTTTTTCTTCGTAAGTCGGATTAAGGACACTACTTTTTGTCATGACTTCAATCTCATTGTTGTCTATTAATTTGATTAAGTCAAAATGTAATGATTTAAAATTTATTGCATCTGGATGGTCCCAATTTCTTATTCCTTTAAAAAAAGGGACTTCATTTTCTTCTTTTTGATAATCATCAAAATGAACAATTTCAATTAAATTTGGATATTTATTTTTTAGTCTATATGATAATGTTGATTTCCCACAACCGGAGCCTCCAGCAATTCCAATTAGAAAATGATTCATAAAGATATGTAGTGGATTGGCATTTATTAAACTTGTTAATATTTGAGCTGTTAAGTCTTGTGGATATAAATGAAATCATTTATATATCTTCAAATTAATTGTTTACTAGTGGATGATGTATAATTTTTTTTAAAATCAGATGGTGCTTTTGAAATGACATTGAATAAATATGTGAAATCGTTGAATCCTAAACAGGCGGCTTATGTCAATCTGGGTCTGTCCAATACTCAAAATGGTGAGTATCTTCTCTGTGTGTTTCATTTTCTTCCAGGTGATGGTCTAAATATACTTCAGGCGGCAGCTGAGATTGCGGCTGAATCGTCAACGGGCACTAATTTCAAGGTGACTACTGAGACACCATTCTCGCGCGAGATGAATGCGCTTGTCTACAAGGTTGACCTTAAGAAAAATCTTGTGTGGATCGCTTATCCTTGGCGGCTTTTTGATCGTGTGGGCAATGTCCAGAATATCCTGACTTATATTGTAGGCAATGTCCTTGGGATGAAACAGGTTTCGGCGCTCAAACTTCTTGATGTGTGGTTTCCACCGTCCATGCTTGAACAGTATGACGGTCCAAGCTATACAATTGATGACATGCGCAAATACCTAAATGTCTATAAGCGGCCGATTTTAGGGACGATCGTCAAACCTAAGATGGGGCTGACCTCTGCTGAATATGCTGAGGTGTGCTATGATTTCTGGGTCGGTGGCGGTGACTTTGTCAAAAATGATGAACCGCAGGCCAACCAGGATTTCTGTCCGTATGATAAGATGGTCAGGCATGTCAAGGAGGCGATGGACAAGGCTGTAAAGGAGACCGGGCGAAAAAAAGTGCATTCATTTAATGTTTCCGCAGCGGATTTTGATACTATGGTCGCTCGCTGTGAGATGATCCGTGATGCCGGATTTGAACCGGGCAGTTATGCATTTTTAATTGATGGCATCACTGCGGGCTGGATGGCCGTGCAGACTTTGAGACGACGGTATCCTGATGTTTTCATTCATTTCCACAGGGCTGCGCACGGGGCATTCACAAGGCCTGAAAATCCGTTCGGGTTTACTGTATTAGTCTTGTCTAAGTTTGCTAGGTTGGCTGGAGCTTCAGGGATCCATACGGGTACGGCAGGGATCGGGAAGATGAAGGGCGATAAGAAAGAGGACATAACGGCTGCGCATGGCATATTAAATTTAGTCGCTCGCGGTCATTTTTTCAGTCAGTCATGGGCGACAGTCCCTGACAAGGATGATGATGTCTTAAGGCTTGTGCATGAGGATGTTGCGCACCATGTCATATTGACTGATGACAGTTGGCGCGGCATGAAAAAATGTTGTCCAATAGTCTCAGGGGGGCTTAATCCTGTGCTCTTGAAACCGTTCATCGATGCAATCGGCGGTGTTGATTTCATTACCACTATGGGCGCCGGGTGCCATGCGCATCCGGGCGGCACAAAGGCGGGGGCTCGCGCACTGGTCCAGGCGTGCGATGCATACCTTGCCGGCGTTGATATCGTCAAGCATTCAAAGAGATATGCTGAACTGGCTGAGGCTATCAAGTTCTTCTCAAAGAAGACGGCCGATGTCAATGAACATTCGGCCTGATTTTTAGTATGGTGTAATCTCAATGGATGTTATTTTATATACATATAAAATTAAATTGTAATGTTTTTATGGATCCTTTTTGTTTTTAATTTTGTTGTGTATATTATGCTTAAAAATGGTTAGGGTATTTTTTAATTTACTATTTTCTAAGATTTCATAAATTAAACAAAAGTTTGTTCCTATAGCAAAGAAAAATAATAATTCTTCAATAGGAATTCTAAAAATGTTTATTCCCGATAATACTTCATAATTATAGCTAATAATAAGTAATGGGAATAGTTGCCAAAAGATAATATACATAATCATAAAAAAGATAAAAGTAAATAATCCATTTAGTAACATTGGTTTTCCTAATTTTTTATCTGAAAAATAAAAAATAAAAGCTCCTATTAACATGCTTCCAAATGAGAAAACCATAACGTTTATTTCTGAAATAAATAAATGTAATAGGAAAATAATTGGGGGTATTAAAAGTAATTTTGTTTTAATTTTATCTACTTTAAATAATGGTGATCTGAATATAAATTGGTAAATCACTGAGGAAAATCCTGCAAGAAAAAAAGCAAATAGTAAAGAATCTAAAAATAAATTGTCAAAGATTCTAATGACTTGAAATTGAGGATTCCAATAATTTGGCACGAAAAATATTTCAGTGAAACCTAATATTCCACCAATTATGCTTGTCAACAAAATTTTTTTTCTTAAATCATATCTAAATATATAGAAAATTAACCAAAAACTAGCAACAATTCCAGTTCCAATTAAATAAACGTAAGCCATAAAGGTAATTATATTATATATTATATAAAATTGATTAAATTTCATTTCAGCTATTTTCTCTTTTAGGATATGCAATATTTTTGCTAGTGCGGCATGAAAAAATGTTGCCCTATAGTCTCAGGTGGTCTTAATCCTGTGCCCTTGAAACCGCTCATCGATGCAATAGGCGATGTGGATTTCATCACTATCATGGGTGCAGGTTGCCATGCGCATCCTTCGGGGACTAAGGCCGGGGCGCGGGCACTGGTCCAGGCGTGCGATGCATACCTTGCCGGCGTTGATATCGTCAAGCATTCAAAGAGACATGCTGAACTGGCTGAGGCTATAAGGTTTTTTACTAAGAAGACTGAGGTCAGTGAACATTCGGCCTGATTTTATCTTTTTGAAATTATATGAGGGCGGTTTGAATATAGAACATATTTATAGATTGGAACCTATAATATATCATGGTAAAAGATAAAGGAAAAGATGTTGCAGGATTGGCTTTTGTCGGTGTTTTCTTTATTGGATTGGCTTTAGGGGCAATATACGGAAGATATGATATAGGTGTTCTTGCAGGACTCGGTTTTGGTTTTCTTGCATCTTTATTGGTAAAGATGAAATCTTGAGCTTTGATTGTTTAAGTTCTTGAGTTGGTTTTTTTATTAGTTTCAGTTGGGTCTTTGTGTCATAAAGGGGATTAACATTTTTTATGGTTGCGGATTTTAGGTGATCTGTTTTATTTTAGGAGATAGAAGATACTGTTTGTGCCTAGAAATACAATCAGTGCGGCTGCAATAATGCCTGCGCTTATCACTATGAATGATTTTTTTATGTCAAGCTCTAGGACTGTGGCAAGCAATGCGCCTGTCCAGGCACCTGTCCCTATCGCCGGGACTGCAACAAAACCGAAGAGCGCCAACTCTTCATACAACTCAAATTTTTCTTTATTTTTTTCAATCATCTTTGTTATTCTTTTTCCTATCATCTTGTGTATGATTGCCATTATCTGTTTCTGTCTCAAGAGATATAGAAGAGGTAAGACTGCCAATATGTTTAATGCGACTGATATTATGAATACTTTTTGCGGATCAAGCCCTTGAGAGATACCATAGATTATCGAGCCTCGGGCTTCGCTTATCGGTGCCATAGCTAAAATTGCAACGATTATCCAGGGATTTTGGATGTTTAATGAATATAAAAGATTGTCAAGCATGGATTTTATTTGGAGCTTTAGTTTTATATAGTTCTTTTTGTCTGTGTTTTGGTCTGTTAAAAAAAGTTAATTTTTGGGGTTTAAGAATTTTGAATTATTGGAGTTTAGAGTTTTGCTTGATTTTTTGTGATTGGGTGGATTTGTAAAATGTATGATAAATCTGTAAAATTTCTGTATTTTTTAATTTTTTGTTATATTTTTTAAAGTGCTGAAATTTTTTGTAACGTTTTTAAGGGATATTTCAGAGTAAAAATTAATCCTTTAAAGAATTATATTTATTTTTCCAATCATCTAGGGTTAGTCTTTTCATATTGCCGTGCAGAACTTCACCTGAGATAAATTTTAATAATAGGTATGGTACTGCACAATCTTTACAGTCTGTCCTTTTTCCGAATGTGCAACCGCTTTCAGTATCCCATAGTTTCAGACAAAATTTTAATTCGTCAAGATATTTTTTATTGTTCATAAAGTATATGAGAGTTATCAAGAGATATAAATCTTTTGATTGATCTTTATTGAATTTTTGTGTTTTTTTGTATGTTTGAGTTTTTTTAAGACAAAAATTATGGCGTGTATTTTTTTTTGGGTCGTTATTCTCCAAATACATATCCTTTGTTTTCAAGAATCCTGAATGGATAACCTCTCAAATCTTCTTCTCCAACTTTGACATTTATCTTTTTTAAGATTGTGTATAAATAAGCTTTACCGTCTTTTGGATTTTTGAAATCTTTTTTTGCTTCTAGTTCTATATAGAATCCTAGATCCGTAACTTCATCTATGACTATTTCGACTTCTTCAAATATCCATGTAATTCTTGATTTCTTTACAATTACTACATTTTTGAAATCTAGATTTTCAAACATTTTTTCCATTGTTTTGATATTATCTATCTTAGTCTCAAATTCATCACAATAATCTGTCTTTTTTACATTGTTCGGATAAAAATGTTTGTATGTGATAAATATCCCTTTTGAAGATTCTCTTAATCTTAACCATTCAAATGGATATTTGACCACTAAGAAATCTCTATGGGTCGGCACATAGTATGAATCTTTCTGATAAATATTCTCAGAAATCAATTTTGCATTCTTGTTTAAGAACTGTTTAACTTCATCAGGATTTTTTAATGGATATTTTATCTCAATATCGTTATTGCTCATGTAATATATTAAAAATTAAATCCTTAAAGACCTTTGTTTAAGATCTGATGAAAATGGTGGTGTATGATTATTAGTGTATAATTTGGTGATGAGATTATAAATCTCTATGTTAAGGGATATGATTTTTTATTTTAATAATCTGTCCAATTTTGTTTGAATGTTAAAAATTATAGGTATTATTATTATTATTATTCATTTTCTAAAACCGTGTTTAGGTCTATTATTTGATCTTTTATTCCTACTTGGGTTTAATATCCCGTGAGCTCTTCTCCATAGGATAATGTATTTCTGGCTATTTTTTTATATATTAACATAATGCTGTTTTGAGAATACATTTGGGTATATATAAAGGTTCAAAGTTAAATGGCATATAGTGATAATATATGGCAGCAACTGCAAAAGGCGTAAGAAAGATGAAATTGGACTATAATGTTGATAGGACAACTTATGATGCATTTATCAAAATATGCGTGCGTAAGGGGTATACTCCAAGCACTGTAGTTGAAGGACTTATGAAAAAATATATTGAGACAGGAAAGATTTAATTTTGATTTTATTTTTTTGGTTTGAGTATGGCTATTAGTAACTTTATTTTTTCTATAATTTATATTTGATTAGTGTATTTTTTAAAAGTTTTCTGTCTTCAGAGTCTATTTTAAAGAAATGTTCAGTGAGGTATGAACACTAAGAACATACCTTAAGAAGATTTAATGGTCATGATTAAATCTCATCTTCTGAAACCGTGTTTAGGTCTATTGTTTGATCTTTTATTTCTTGAAAAGGTTCTATTGCCTTTCGGGGCAGGTTTAGCGGCTTTACCTGTTGCGTTTTTAGCAGTTTCAGAATGGAATGTATGATCTTCTACTTTAATCTTCTGTTTTATTAATATTTCAATGTCATGAAGGTACTCTCTCTCTTCGGCTGAGCAGAATGAATAGGCGACACCATCAGTTCCTGCTCGGGCAGTTCTTCCGATCCTGTGGACATAACTTTCTGGTTCGTTGGGCAATTCAAAATTTATGACGTGAGATATATTGTCAATGTCTATACCTCGTGCGGCAATGTCTGTTGCTACCAATATCTTTATCTCACCACTTTTGAAGTCGCTTATGGCTTTAGTTCTTGCGTTCTGTGATTTATTTCCGTGGATTGCGTCTGAGGCTATATCATGTTTGTTGAGGAATAATGCAACCCTGTTTGCCTTATGTTTTGTTCGTGTGAAAATTAAAACTCGGGTAAGATGTTTCTGTCTTAGGAGTTCAAGCAATAGATGTTCTTTTGATGGTCTGTCAATGAAAAATATGTGCTGTTTTATCAGTTCAACTGTGGTTGCCTGGGGTGTTACTTCAACATGGATGGGGTCTGTTAGCAGGCTTTTTGCTAGTTTATTGATTTCAGGTGACATTGTTGCTGAGAAAAATAATGATTGTCTTTTCTGAGGTAATTTTGCTATTACTTTTTTGATGTCGTTAATAAAACCCATGTCCAGCATTCTGTCTGCTTCATCCAACACGAAAAATTCTATGTTATTAAGATTAATTTTTCCTTGATCCATTAAATCCAGTAATCTGCCAGGTGTTGCCACAACAATGTCTACACCTTTTGTCAATGCTTGGACTTGCCTTCCCTGCTTGACACCGCCAAAAATGACTGTGTGCTTGAAGTTAAGGAATTCGCCGTATGCAGAAAAACTGTCTCCGATCTGTGCAGCGAGTTCTCGGGTTGGGGTAAGCACTAAAGTCTTGAGTGTTCTTGGACCTTTTTTTGGCATCCTCTGCAGTATCGGTAATGTGAATGCTGCTGTTTTGCCGGTACCTGTCTGTGCGATGCCTATCAGGTCGTGGCCTAGCAGTAGACCTGGGATTGATTTTTCTTGGATTGGTGTGGGGTGGGTGTACCCTTGTTCAGTCAATGCGCGTTCTAGGGCGGGTAGTAAATTCAGGTCCTTAAATGATGTTTTGGTTTCCATTATAATCGTGTCTCTTATAGAATATTTGTTTTGATTCTTGTTATATACATTGTTACCTGTGGTTTATTTATAAGGTTAACTGTGGGTGGAGAGTCGAAGTAGTAGCCTTAATTAATTATTGAGAATACAAATAGGATTATTGAAATACTGATGAAGATAATACCTGTATTATGATATTTGTTCTTTTCATATTTTATTTTGTATTTGATGTGAATTTTTTCAAGTATATAATTTTGAAATCTGTTAACTTTTTTTGGGAAAATAATAATTGTTAGACTGGCTATAAGGAAAATGATTGATCTAATCATCCATAAGGTGTCCATATTATAATATTGATGTTGAGTGTATATAAATCAATTCATATGGTTTTTATTTTTTTTGAGATATATCATCTGAAAATTTTGTTTTTTATAACTGTTTTAACAGGTCTTGAGAGCATGAATCTGAGCAGTGGCACGATGTAATTTTTCAACTGGCTCTTTATCTTCAATTCGCCTTTTATGTCATAGCGTTCTTCATTGAAATATGGTTGGATCGTTATGGTTGTCTTTCCTGTATCGATCTTGCGATTGGCTATGATGCTTTTCAGTGTATGGACATATCCTGCAATCATTCCGGTTGTTGCGGGATCATCAGTTCCTATGTCTATCTTCAGGTATATCTTCTCTAGTGAAAATGTCCTGAGCACTTCTATCGATAGCTTCAGCAATGATCTTATCAGGTCAATCGGTGGGACTGAGATACTGTTATCTTTTGATGATACTTTTTCCTTTCTTTTCTTTTTTTCATTGCCGGATGAGATGTTCATGGTCCGTATTCTTTTGCCGAATAAGTATATGGATAATTCATTCTTTAATACCCTGAATCTTAATCTGAAGGTTTTCCAGAACCAGATGAAGTCCAGGTCTGCTTTTGCCGTCGGTCGTGTTTTCTCGACATAGAGACCTATGTGGAAGGGTGAGAACAATATGCTTAAGGTTACGAGGATAAGTATCAATATCAGTACGGTAAGCAATAAGGCCATAATGATCAGTCACCCTATGATAAAAAACAGATGAGGCGCATTTATCTTATTTTTTCTTTGCTTTTTTGGCCTCGTTCATCTCAGACATCGTCTCCTTCCAGCTCTTCATAATTTCGGGGCATTTATCTGTTATTGATTCGATTGCTGATGCAATGGACCCTTTGGATTTCATCGGGTACACTTTAACATCTTCTTTGTCGATGACAATGAATGCTATCGGTGTGATGCATCCGCCTGCGCCGGCTCCGCCACCTTCGCCTGAATCATTGCTGCCTTTCCCAACACCTGCTCCACCACCTGCGCCGAACCCGAAACTGACTTTGCTGACTGGTATTATGACTTTGCCTGCAATTGTCTGGGATTTACCGATGATCGTTTCTGTAGAAACGAGTTTTTCCAGTTCCAGTGTTGTAGTCTTGACTAATTTATCAACATCCATTTTATCCACCCCTTTATTTTCTGTTGCGCTAAGCCCTGTCTTCAGATGCCGTTATGATGCCGGCAGGTACAAGAACAGGATGATTGTGATTATGTATATTGTGTGATGTATATATTAGTTTCTATATTATTTAAACCTATTATATCGTCTGTCTGGCTGTCGTAGGGAATTAGAATTTTCACTTATATTATTTCGAGCGTAGAGAGTCTAACTGTCCGAAGGACTAAGAAATTGGGACGTTTTATAAAGTACGAAGTCCTTAAATAAGAAGATTTATAATTATCATTTACCTAATAAATATTAACAGTTATTATGTATTTTTTAAGTGAAACAGATGATGAATCATGAAAATAATGACTTGTAAACAACTTGGTGGAGCTTGCGATAAAGAATATCATGCCAAAACTTTTGAGGAAATTGCAGATATGAGTAAAAAACATGGTCGTGAGATGTATGAGAAAGGTGATGAAGCGCACATCAAAGCAATGAAAAAAATGATGGAACTTATGGATGATCCTGATGCCATGAAGATGTGATTTGAAAGTAAGAAAAAATTTTTTGATGCGTTGGCTGAGGACAAATAGTGAGCATATCAGATTATTTATGGATATATTTATAAATCTGAACTTTATTTATCTGTTGTTATGACAATTCCAGAATCAGATAATCCTGTAATGTATCATTTTACTAATGCTTCTGCCTGGGAACAGATGAATGATGGGTGTAAAAATTTAGTATATGATTTTGAAACAAATAGATATCGTCATAAAACTGAATTTGATTTAACAGGACTTTTACCTATGGGGTCAGTGATAAAATATAAAATATTACCTGGATTACCTTTAGAAACATATGCTCCTTCAAGTTTTGGTATATTAAATTTGCAATCTTGGGTGAATAATTATGAATTTTCGAAGGTGTTAGATATCTTACTTGGAAATATTGGGAATGTCGGTGAAAATATAATCTTGCTTGAAATTGATTTAATAAATGAAGATAAACCATATGTTTATGAAAGAGCACATGTTGAAAGATTAAGACAAATACCATATGATGATTCTGATGGTGATGTATCTAATAATGAAATATTTAGTGGGCCTATTTTTGATTTTTTTAGATCTTTATTCTTAAAGTCCAAATCAGAGCCAATATCTTTAGAAGAAAGATGGAATGTAAAAGTAAAAGATGCCTATTTTAAGTATTGGGGATCTAGAGTGCCATTGTCTGATTATGATGGGTCTTATTCTTTGGCGGAAGTTGTGGTTCAAAAACAGATTCCGCTTGAGAGAATACGTCTTATAAAAGAGTTTGATTGATCTTTTTAAAAATATCTCAGTTGTTCTCTTTATGTATCCATATCTTTGATTCTGCGTCGTATCTAGTTACTAAGTAATCTCTTCCAAATAATAAGGATGCGAGTTTTGGGGTATAAACTTTTACATAGGGTCCGAATTCATCAGAATTAAAATATATGTCGTCGTGAGTGTTAATATCATTTAGAATAACTGCATCTCTTGTACATGTTATCTCTAGTTCTTTAATTGCTCCTCTGTTATCTTTAAATGTTTCATTAATCGGGAGATATCTTGGAAATATGTCTAAATCGATTCCAGTAGGTGTCCTATCTGTCAATTGTCTGATTTCGTCATCATTTAAGAATATACGATAATCTGTATCCTCTACTTCAATTCTCATAAAGATATATTAATTGAGATATATTTAATAACTTTTATGCTTTTTTTGTGATTTTGTAGAATTATGTGTTTATAGACAGTTTTTGTTAGATAATTTGGGTGACTTTTACATAATTAAGTGTCAATTATGGATTCCCAATTTTGCCAAGTTAATCTTCGTTTAGAATTTACTTGTTTATTATATGGTTGAGAATACAAAATATGTTCCCATGTAGGTTCTTGAATACCTTTAATATATGGTTTATCATCAATTAAGAAATCGCTATGAATAAGTGTTTTATCTTTTGTAACAATTATTTTTTTTGTCCAATCTTTACCAAGGTGTGTCATTACCCAATCGTATTTTTCTTGGATACAGAAAGGGTTACTTAGTAAAGGGCTTGTGCATATATAAATTTCATGTCCTCTCTCAGATAATTCCGATAATGCTTCTAATGAACCTTCGATGGGCTCTAAATTAAGGTAAAAACCTTTAGATAAATAAATTTCTTCAATTAAAGGTTTAAATTGAGTAGGATATTGTTCTTTAACATAAAACGAAGTTCTGTCTTCTAGTGGAATAAAAGGTTTATCTGGATTTTTATCTTTGTAATTGTCTAAAATACCTTTTTCAAAATTTGCAACAACTCCATCCATATCGATAATTATTCTCATGTAAATTATAAATTTTGGGATGTTAATAAATATATCGTTTAACGTTCTGTTTACACTTTAAAACACATTTCATATCGGTTATTTATTTTGTTATATTAAGTTTAAGAATAAAATTAAATCTTTATTTATTCAGAATATCTATATGATAAATCATTATATTCTTCAGTCGTATAAACACAGATACCTTCTTTGTGGTATAAGGTAAATTCTTTTATGCCTACATCCAGCGCCATCTTGCTGCAGATGGTGCAATATGGTTTACCTGCAAATGACGGTTCTCCGTTCTCATCAAGGCGGATGAAATATAATCTTGCTCCGGGTAGCTTATTCGGGTTATTCCGTAAGGCGTCCATCATAGCTCTCTGTTCGGCATGGATGCAACAGGTCTTGTCTGTCACTTTTTTGTGGTATGTGTCTTTTGAATTTGAGCATCTGTATTGTGAATCTAATTCTTGTGGCGGGCTGTTGAAACCTGATCCGATTATCTCATTATCTTTTACAATTATTGAACCACATTTAGATCTTGCGCAGGTTGCTTGTCTTGCGATCTCTGTTGCTTTAGCTAGGTATTCTGATGCTTTTGTTTTTTCTGTGCCAGTCAAGTATTCCATGAGAATTATATGGGTTTGGTGTTTTATATGTTAGTTGGATGTGAATGGAGAACTCTGCAAGATTTCGGAATCTCTTAACGCTCTGTTAAGTTCTTCCGACAGGAACGAGGGTTAGTGCAATGGTTTTTGCGTAGCAAAAATCCCGAAGAGTTGAGTTTTCCGTATCAATCATAAATTTTTGTTTTCAGGAATTTTTTATTTATTTGTGGTCTCTTTTGAATATTTATTTAAAATTTTATTAAGATAAATGATAAATTCTTTAGTGTCTAAAAAATAATTAGGATATGCTTTTTTTAAGTCCGTTATTGTGTCTGCTCCAACTAAGACAACATCATATTCTTTTTTGCCATAAATTTTCTTCTCAGCAATTGCATAATCTTTTATTGCTTTTTCTTCTTGTCGTTTCGAATATGCAGAGATTGTCAATCTTTCTAGGATGGTATCTAATTCTAATAAAAATAAATGTATATTTTTTTTATTTTTTAAATCATCAAAAAGTTTGATTGATCTAGTCCAATTTTCCATTTTAGTTATTATATTCAATTCTTTTTCTTTTTCTTTTATCAATAGATAGAGTTCTTTTTCATCATCAGGAGTATTTGATATTGTGGGGCAACCTTCTATTTTTGCAAATGCAGAACTCATTAATTTAAAAAAAACTTTCCATTCTTCTTTTCCTTCATTTGATTTTATTGCTTGTCCTGTGAAAAAATCAACTGTTTCAACCGCAGTAGCCCATATGTGTTGTAGTTTTGATCTAATCTGCACTTCAACTAATAAGCCATTATAGATTTTCTTTCCTTTATCGCTGTTATATCTATAAATCAAATGTATACTTCGGTATCCATCTTTTTTTGGATTAGATATATAATTTTTTTCATTTACTTTTTTATGTTTCAGATCCCCTTTAATATAATAGTCATGGTAAAGTTTTTTTGCTAATTTAACATTTGACATTACAACCCTGCATCCTGCTATATCCTGCATCTGTGTAAGTTTCATTGTAGCTTTATTGTCGCCGTATTTTCTATTAAGTTTTTTTATGATTGATGGAACACGTTTAAGTCTTTGAGCAGACAATGCATTTTTATCTATTTTTTCAGAGACCCGTTTTAATCTTTTTTTAAATATATGCATAGGGTAGCTATGTGCCGCTCTCCAATTACTCAGTATCTCTAAAGCATAGTCTTTATCTTCTTCCGATTTTTTATCATTACATAAAGTAATTCCTGCAGAATCTGTTTTTGACTTTGAAAACTTTATGGGATCTATTATCTTCATAGTAATATAATGAATGGGTCAGTATTTAAATGTTTTCAATTTCGCAATAATAATTTAAAATTGATGTCAGGTTGCGCGGTTTATAAAAACTCTTAGAAATAACTAAAATGAGTGTCAAGAAGTATTATTTCAATAAAAATAAATTATTGGTAATTATTATGGTGTCAAGTTGCGCGGTTCTGAAATGTTCTATAAATTAATATTATTTTTAGGAAAATTTAAATTCAATTGAACTTAACATCAAGGATAAAAGAAGTTTTCGGAGAGTAGCGAAGAAAATTTGGGAAAATTGCGAGCCGAGCAATTTTTCTTTTATTCCTTGTTATATGACCTGAACGAAATGAAATGGAGTGAAAGCGTAGCGTCCTCTTGAGTTTAAGTCCGAGCCGTACCCGCACTTAGATTAATTATATCCACCATCAACTTTTAGAATACTTCCTGTAATATAACTTGCATCATCAGAAGCTAAGAATAAAATAGTTTTTGCAATTTCTTCTGGTTTGGCAAATCTTTTCAAATAAATTTTTTCTGTTTCTTCTTCAACAAAATCCTTTGGCAAATCTTTATTCATTTCAGTATTCACCCAACCAGGAGCAATTGAGTTAACTTGAATTTTTGGAGCAAGTTCTTTTGCCAGATTATAAGTCAAATTTATAATTCCTGCTTTTGAAGTATCATAATCTGCAGATTCAGGACTAAAGCAGTTAATTCCATTTGTTGAAGAAATATTAATTATTTTTCCGTTATCATTTTTCAGCATTTGTTCAGAAGCATATTTACTGCAAAGAAATGTTCCAAGTAAATTCACATCCATAGTTCTTTTCCATTGCTTAACTGTTCTTTCAAAAAATGGAACATCAAAAACTATAACTGCGTTATTTAC
>WTCB01000074.1 GCA_013138765.1 Candidatus Nanohaloarchaea archaeon | reverse complement strand
CCATAACTCGTCTATCGCTTCACTCCAGCCTTTAGGACCTTCAAACATGGTGTATATGACATCAAAATTTAGTTCTGGTTTTTTATGCTCACGGTTTTTTACAAGAATCGGGATGTCTACATTTTTTAACATAGGGATGTCATTCTCGCCATCACCCAGACCAATTGTCGTTATATTGAAATTGTTATATTTTCGTCTGAAAAGGTCGGTCAAGATCTTAACAGCATGGCCTTTATCGTTTGAACCGGTTAGATGATGATACCTGCCCCCTGCACTGACTTTGTATCCTTCTTTTTCGATTGTTTTAATTATCAGATCCTTGTCTTGGGGTTCAAGAATCTTAAATGCGATATCATACTCTCTTTTTTTTGCGCGGATTGCATCCATCTTGGTAAGTCCCGTATCTTTTGACAGTTCATTTACTGACATGTCTGAAAAAGTCTTGATCTCAAGACCATTCTTTTTCAATGACTTTGTGACTTTTTTAAGTTCTAAAATGGGTGTTCCGAGTTCAATCACATTATATTTATTTACTTTTTTGTCAAAAGAATAGTCAAACGAAAAATAGTCTTTAGGGATGAAAATCGCACCACCGTTTTCGGCTATGAAAGGATGCCTCAATATTAACTTTTCTTTGAATTTTTCTATCTCTGCACGAGTCTTGCTTGTGCACAAGATTATTGGCACATTTCTTTTTTTTAGTTCTTTCAACGTTTTTGAGGCATCAATATAAGAATAGGTCTTATGATCTATCAATGTGCCGTCAAGGTCTGTGAATATCACTTTTTTTTCTTGTTTTTTTGTAGCTCCCATAATAATACACACACATAATAAATAGTGCAATAATATAAGTTAAAACATTACAAGACCTAAAATCAATATCGAAACAAAAAAGCTTACAAACAAGAACATTACAAGCTGTGAATTATCAATCCGCATCAATGGATCCTCTGCTTTTTCATAATATATCTTTCCGTCGCGCCGTCCTTTGAATTGCCAGCCTTTAGATTTCAGTTCTTTGGCTTTAGACGTCAAATCAGAATCTTCTGCTTCAAGAATGATTATATTGTCTTTTTTAACCATACTTAACATTTAGCATTAGGATGTATATAATAATTATGGTATCTGACAACATTTCAACATCTCAACTTGAAAGAACGGTCTACCAATACATCATCAATTGATGCTAAGACCCTTAGAGCTGTTGGCTTTTCGAGTCCTGGATTAAAGAAGAACTGAAATTCGCTGTCACCCACACAAGTCAGGTAATTGACTGATCTTTCAGGATAGGTAATGTTTACGTCCGGATAGATAACATCCGGCATGAACACATATTCTTTTCCGGATTTTAGGTATAAGATTGCTGACATCTTTAAGGATTTATTTTTAGATAGGCCATGAACTTTAATCCGGAATCTTAAAAAAATATCTACTGATTCCACAGAATAGGTAATCTTTGCCATAGTACATCAAAAAAATCAATATTTGCGTCTTATCTTCTTTTTCTTCTGCAATGCCAGCGTGTGCGCATCCAGATAGTTCTGTGCAAGAATATTCCAACCGACAAGCTGAGATAATTTCTTTGCATTATGTTTCTGGTCAATTATCTCATGTTCAGACATAGTCACCACATCATACATCATATTCCCCAGATCGGTGACAATGTCTCTGTATTTTCTGCCCCGACGATTTAATATCTTTATGCCATTGTCTTTTTTTAGATCCATATTCTCTGACATATACTGTCCAAATCCGGCAAGGTCTGTTGTAATTGCAATACAGCCACTCGCTACAGCTTCAACGGGTGTGTACCCCCAGGGTTCATAATATGATGGGAACACTGCAAGGCTTGATGCGACCAGCATTGAACTGTAATCGATTGAAAAAAGTCTGTCGGCAGATGAAAGGTATGCGGGATAAAAAATTACCTTGATGGGGTTATCTGCCTGATTAAAAAGGTTATTGTGCCTTAGCCGTCCAATTATACTATCCTCTTTTTCTGGATAATTTAGGTCATGTGCGCACAATGGCGGATTCTTTCCTGCGCGGGACCTGAATGCCAGTGCAAGCCGGTTGAATCTATTATTATATTGATCTTTCAAATATTTCTGGATTGATTCCTGTGTATATTCGCCATGACTTAATGATTGCATAAGCTGCCATCTGAGCTCTGGCAATATGCCATCAACATGGGATTCAAGTTCATTGTAAAGCGAGAAATTTTCAAGCACTTCCAGTTTTTCACCACGTACATCTGAAGGGATTGCGATGAATACGAATGTGTTTTTCTCATACTTCTCTTCTTTTAAACGGTCATTAATCTGTCCCAATGCATCTATGAACACGTCAAGACCTTTATTATGGTATTCATATCTTCCTGATATCAATATTATCCGCGGGTCATCAAGATTGACATTGTAATAGGGTTCAAAATATGCAGACAAAAATGAAAGCACCCTGTCTTTTTCTATCTTGTGCCGATAGGATAACTTTTCCATGGCCGGAAAATGTTCCATGTCAAGGCCGTTTGGAAGTATCATGTCTGGTTTTCGGCCCAGTATGAATTCTGCTTCTTTTGCAGTTGTTGCACTAACAGTCGTAAATACATCACAGTTCTTTGCGCATTCCACCTCAGTCAAATGTTTTGCGGGCACTCCATATCTGTAAGCTTCGTCAATCGATATTGTCTCTTTCATCTTGAGACCGTCATCTATCATCTCTGCAAGATTTACACCCTGCCCTGCAATTGACCTTCCAAGCATTGTGGCATGGACTGTGAAGACTGTCGGAATACCAATATTCTTTGTCTTTAGATAAAGAAGTGCAACACCTGACATCCATTCATGGAACTGTGCCACAATTGGTTTTTGCATTTTATGGTTCATCTGTTCAAGAAGCATACCCACTGCATAACTCCAGACGACCGGTTCCTCAAACCACGAATCAGAATTTATTGAGTCAATCCTGTATTGCTCCCATAACAGTTTTTTTATGTCGTCAGATCTTTGCATGAAACCTTTGACATCAATCAAGATGCAGCGTGGTTTTCCCGGGATGTTCCAAAGACCATAATAACATTTAATGCCTTTCTTGTTCAGAACATCAAAGATAGGCCTCAATTCCCCTGCATCTTTTGCTATGAATTCATATTGTGCCTTCTCTTGTTCATAAAAACCGACAGTATAATAATTGTCACCATAGGCATCTATCATCTCTGTCGCTTTTGAACTTATGACCGTATAGATACCGCCAACCTTGTTGCCTACTTCAAAGGATACCTCTACAAAAATGTTGTCAGATTTTGTCATAAATTGAACACCTACAAGTGAAAACAATAACGGGCTAATTGATGCCAGTACAATATCTATTTATACTCGGGTGCTATATATAATAATTATGGACAGTATCTATATCAAGAAACATGAATCAAAAGATAAAACATATGCACAGAAAGGATTCAGATCGTTCCTGTACCGTTATATCGATTCAGGTTTCAGGACTAAATGGTGCGGATTTTGGGTTGCACCATTAAAAATTATTGAGTATTATGCATATGCTGTTGACGGCGAATGGCTTGATATCAATAACCAGGCCCGTTTCGCACTAGATAAAGAAAAAGGTACCCATAGATACAATCTAATCAAGAAAGAACTTGAAGTCTCCGAGACTGCCTTTGTGCCGCTTGACATGAAAAGCATGATATCAATTCTAGAAGTCAAGAATAATTCATCTAAAGACAAGAAAATCAACATATCACTTGAAGCTGCAGTCAATATGAGAACCAAAGATGAAAATTGGCACGCGCGCGAATATAATACCAATTATAGTAAAGTTCGGCGATGCATTGATATCACATCAGATGAAATCAACGGTTTTTCAAGAATCGGTATAGGTAAGGCTGAAGGTGCAACATTTAAGTTCAATGACAATGCACAGTATAAAGAACATTATCCCGATAATGAAAAACAGAGATGTTTTATCCCGGGCGAAATCAACGTTGAAGTCAATGTCAAGGCAGGCAAGACTAAAAAAATACCATTCATCATTTCTGGAAGCAACATATCAAAAGATGACCTTTCACAAAATTATGACCATTCCATAAGCAACTGGAAAACAATGGTCACAGACAAGAAAAAACTGTTTACAAAACTTTTCACTACGGAAAGGATCGAGACAGGCAACAATGAAATCGATAACGCATTCTCATGGAGCGCTGTCAACCTGGCAAATCTTATCCAGAACGGCAAAGATAGTCTGGGTATGTTTGCAGGGCTTCCATGGTTTCAACGATTCTGGTCAAGAGATACATTATGGTCTATATTCGGCCTTGTCGACATAGGCGAATTCTATGCTGCAAAACAGTGTCTTTCCGACATTGCAAAAGAATATGACAAGCATATACCGACTGTGACCGACATCTCGGGAAAAAGCGATTATTATAGCTGCGATACGGATCCACTATTCATACTTGCCTTAGATTATTACGTCAAGACCACGGGTGACCGTGAATTCGAAAAAGAGATGAAAAGAATAGTTGATATAATTGAAAAAAGTCTTAAATTAGATAAGATTGGACTTGTCAAGACAAGACCTGACGGAAGCTGGATGGATTCATATGACAGGTTCGGCACCGAGATTGAAATCCAGTCACTCTGGGCAGAAGCATTGAAAGTGATCGGGTCTAAAAAATATAAGAATATTGAAAAAACTATAGATAGTCATTTCTGGAACATGCTCAACAATTATCCTCGCGATACATCAACCGATGAGGCTATGACCATCAACTGCACTGTACCCATCATGTTCGGACAGTTCCCAAAAAGCAGGAGTGTCATTGCGCTTAACAGGATCCATGAAGAGTTCAAGACAGATTATGGTGTGAGGACAAGGTCACCATATGCAGAGGGTTATGAATCGTCAGGATACCATAAAGGTGCATCATGGGGGCTTACTACCGGATGGGCTGCAGCGGCATATCTTTCTCAAGGTATGGGTGATGATGGTGCAGACTGCCTCAGGACCATGGCGGGCGAAGTTGACAAGAACCAGATCTCCGCAATGGCTGAATGTGTTGATTCTGAGTCGGGAAAACTGCGCGGTGCAACAATGCAGGCATGGTCACATGCGATGTACATCCATGCAATTGACAGGTATATGTTTGGTATTGTTGCCGACATGAAAAAGAATGTAATCAACATAACGCCTAATTTTCCGATAAAATGGAAATCTGTTGCGCGGTTCGGCAAAAAGATGGGCTATTATTCTATGAATCTGCGAATCGATCAGGACAATAAAAAGATTGAGATGCGCATACTTTTCTCATCAGACCCGAAAGCCAAAGGTGTAATCAATATGCCTTACGGTGTCAAGAAGATCACTGTCGGCAGGACTAAACATAAAGGTGACAGCTGCGAGATTAAATTTAAGAAAGAAAACAAGATTGTCGGGTATTTCTGAGTTATTTTTTTAAATATTTCTCTTTTCAAAATGCAGACTTATTTTTATAGACCTTATATCCAATTCCTGCAATAACTAATAATACAATTATGATATTGGATATGTTATCTTTTATCTTGTCTTTGACTGTACCTTTCTCGACCTCTTTTGTTATTGAAATGCAGACATCCTCCAATCCGCATTTTTCAAACTGGTTGCATGCGCAGTCAGATGCGCAAGTCCTGCAGTTCTCGCCGATGTCTACCTCACAGACTTCATTGCCGCAATCAGTCAATGGATACGTTGAAGCGAACACATAAGGGGCTTGACCAGTTATGCTTTTTCCTTTGACGTTCACGGTCCAGATGCCTGGTTTTGGGTCCTGGATTGCGCAGCCGGATGCAAATGATGTACATGTAACTTGTTTACCTTCAGGATTGACTACTGTTGAAATTATTAAATCATCACCTGATTGTTTTTCAAGAAGAGATACCACAAGGGGGATATCAGTTACAGTTACATTTATAAGAAATTTTTGGTTTTCATCCATATTGATTGTCTCAATAAACCTTGTTTCTTGAGTTGCAACACGGGTCAGATTATAATTTGATGAAATGTCTACTGTTCCGTTACCCTCAAGAGATGCAAGCTGGACTATCCATTTACCCTCTGCAACGTTTCCGGGACTTAATGAATAAAGCCGTACATTTTTCTCTGCACCTGCAGAATGAGCGGTCTTTGTCTGTACATTGGCCGAAATGATTGAGATCTCAATGTTCATCAAAGAATCTTCCCAGTCAGCCACAGTGACCATGTGCTCTTTATCCTGCGTCTTGATGTAGGATTCATAAAATATTATGTAATTCGCATCAATTGACGGTTCTAAGGTATAATCTTTAGGCTCATATGTCTGATGGGTGCTTGCAAAATTGAATGGTGCAGCACCTGTTATTGATTGTGCTGCAATGTCAACTAACCAGATACCCTCTTCAGGATCCTGGATTGCACAACCGGCACCAAAATCAGTGCATGCAACTTCAACACCTGAAGGGTTAAACACTTTTGATATTATTACAGTATCACCGGACTGTTTCTCTAAAAGTGACAAGACAAGCGGTGTTGATGTGTCTGTGACAAGGATTGGATATTCCTTTGCTTCATCTGCCTTTTTTATCTCATCAGAAATCAGCTGCTGTGTCGGGACGGCATCAAGGTAACCATAATTTGTGTAAAGATCAATTGATTCTGAACCTTTCAGTGCGCGCAAAAGTACAAGCCAGTTACCTTCAGCCTCACCACCGGGGGTCAAGTAATATGCCTGGACATTAGTCTCATCTTCTTTTGATGTATCCGTCTTTGTCTTTATGTTTGGTGCAATTATTGATATCTCGTTTTTTGCAACATAATCATCCCACTCACCTATTAAAGCAAAATGATCCCTGTCAGATGTCGATATATATTTTTCTAAGAAAAACATTGAATATTGAGCCATATCATATCTTTCGCCAATGTAATCATCTAATTCATAGACATCATAATATATCTGATAGTTGTTTATAAGGTAACTTGCCTGGACATTAATCTTACCATCACCATAAATCCTATCTCCATCGACTTCAACAAGCCAAGTGCCAGGTGTTGGGTTGTAAATTTTGCAGGTCTTTAATATCTTACCTGTGCAACCCTCATCAGTCATCATCTTCCCTAAAGGATCATAAATACTTACAAGAGTTATCTCATCATCAGGAATTGTTGAAACAAGGTCCAGGTTGTTCAGAGATACAGTTATTGTCAAAACATCCTCTTTTGTTACATCTACAAGAAATATTGATGTGTCATCTTCTGTTACCTGCCCTACAACAGGCGAATATATTTCTGCGTGGATTGGTGTGATTGAGAGGAGTAGAATCAA
>WTCB01000017.1 GCA_013138765.1 Candidatus Nanohaloarchaea archaeon | reverse complement strand
TATATATACCGACCAAACCCAAAGATTAAATAGTGATAATTATGGTATCGATGAAATCCCGAAAAGGTATGGGTATGGCACTGACTCTTGTAGTCACAGCTGTTGTCCTTATAGTCATAAGCCTTGTTATAATAACAATGGTTACTGGTGGTCTTTCAAAGTTCGGTGCATCAAACAACCAACAGATGGAAGATTCAAGCAATGCGACTAGTAATGCAATCGCAATCGCATATTGTAATGCACAAAATGATGTAAGTGGTGATGCTTGCTGTGATGCTACTTATGCCGGTGTTGATTGTACTGATATTATTACTTGTAGTGTTGCTTGTACTACTTCTTAATCTATCAGTAACATTTTTTTAGCACTTTTTTATTTCCCTTTTTTATATCTTTAATCTCTAAATAACTCTTATGTCTAATAAACCTAAAATCGTTTATCAATCAAAAGTCCAATCATTTTACAATTCAATCTCACACTTCTATTCTTTAATCTCAATAGTAGACAATAAAGCTAAAAACAGAGGGATCTTATTCTCAAGACCAAAAAAAGGAGACAAAGTCCTATGCATCGGCTTCGGTCTTGGTGAAGAGATAAAAAAATACAATTCGTTTGGTTGCAACACCTACGGCCTGGAATTTTCAGGAGGGATGATAAAGTCTGCAAGAAAAAAGAACAATTTAAAAAACATCATAAAAGGCGACACTTTCAATCTGCCTTACAGAGACAATTCTTTTGACATAATATACAGCTGTTACATGATTGATATATTTGAAAAAGAAGATACAATCTCGCTCTTAAAAGAAATGAGACGGACATTGAAACAAGAGGGAAAGATAGTGTCTGTAAACAACACATTTGAAAAAGGAATAATTTCAAAAATATTAATCAAATATTACTTATTTCTAAAAGATAACATTTTCAGACGCATGAAAACCCGACCGATTATCGCAACTGACCTATTTAGAAAGGCAGGATTAAAAAATATAAAAAATAAGAAAGTATTCTGGGCATCTGAAGCAGTAGTAGGATTCAGATAATCAACGATTCCGCCATGACTTTAGGTTTTTTCAACCCTAAGATCTCAAGAATTGTGGGTGCAATATTATACAGTCTTCCATCTTTAAGCTTGTATCTATTTTTAGATACAATCGTGCAATAAACCTTATTCATGGTGTGTGATGTCATAGCTTCGCCAGTCTTATAGTCAATCATCTGGTCGCAGTTCCCATGATCTGCGGTGACGATAGCTACACCACCGATAGAATCAATAGTGCCTAACAGTCTTTCCAAACACCTGTCAACAACCTCGACTGCAGAGACCGTTGCAGAAAGATTTCCAGTATGCCCGACCATATCACAGTTCGCAAAATTGACGACGACAAGGCTGTATTTTTGACCCGAAATAGCCATTATAACTTTCTTGACGACTTCAGGTGCTGACATTGACGGTTTAAGGTCATAAGTTGCAACTTTGGGTGATGGGACAAGAATCCTATCTTCATTTAAGAACGGTTTTTCAGCGCCGCAGTTAAAGAAAAATGTCACATGCGCATACTTTTCGGTCTCCGCAGCCCGCAACTGACAAAGCCCAGAACGGCTGATGACTTCACCAAGTGTGTCACGCACCTTCACAGGTGGAAAAGCGACAGGACATCTGATATTTTTATCATACTGTGTAAGTGTTACAAAGTTAAGGTCTATTATCTTTTTTCGTTTAAATCCTGAAAATTCACCATCAACAAAAGCGCGCGTAGTCTCACGGGCCCTGTCAGACCTGAAATTAAAGAATATGATTGAGTCGCCCGGATTTACAGTATATTTTTTATCATCCGAGACGATTATTGTGGGTTTCACAAACTCGTCAGTCTCGCCGTGATTATATGCATTATCGACCGCATTCAAAACATCATCAGTCTCAAAAGCACAACCGTTGACCATGGCATCATATGCCTTGTGTTCCCTGCCCCAACGGTTGTCACGGTCCATCGCATAATATCGTCCCATGACAGTCGAGATCTGGCCGATACCTATCTCCTTGATTTTTGCGTCAAGCATCAGAAGATACTTCTTTGCGCTCTTAGGACTGACATCACGTCCGTCTAAAAATGCATGTATATAGACCTCTTTGACCTTGTTCTTCTTTGCCATCTCAAGAAGTGCAAAAAGATGTTTGATATGTGAATGTACACCTGCATCAGACAAGAGTCCCATAAGATGCAGTGCAGAATCATCCTTTACGCATCTTTTCATCGCAGAAAGAAGAGTTTTATTTTTAAAAAACGAACCATCAGAAATCGTATCATCAATCAGGGACAGTTCCTGCTTGATCATCCGTCCTGCCCCTAAATGTTCATGCCCGACTTCTGACCCGCCAAGAGTTCCGGGGGGCAGCCCGACCGCCTCACCGCAAGTATCAAGCTTGCAGGTTGGATATTTCTTATGTATCTCATCTAAGACTGGTGTCTTTGCAAGTGCGACCGCATTACCTTTCTTTTTCGCATTTATGCCAAGACCGTCAAGTATGACCAGAGCAACCGTCTTATTATCTGTATTTATCATATCTCTTCAACAAGCATATTATCTTTTTCTTCAATATCGATTGGGTAATTTTCAGCACATATCTTCTGTGCATGACCAAGCTTGATCTTTTTCTCAGAATATATGTCAAACAATCTGTCACCTTTCTTGACAATATCATCAATCTTGACATGCATGTATATTCCTGCACCTTTGTCTTTCGGTGCGCCGGCAATCCGCGCAATCCGGCTGATCCTATGGTTATATATCCGTGTCACAGTCCCGGACCGAGATGCCTTGACATTTACTCCATGTCTGCCTACAAGTGAACGCAGATTAAGGTCAGGATTACCTTCCTGTGCAACCACAATCTGTCTGAACTTTTTAAGTGCCATCCCAGAATTAAGTATATCTTCAGCAGTTTTCCTGTCACCTTTTTTAGTCAGCTTGAGTAGCATTCCAGAAAGTTCAAGACTTTTCTCTCTAAGATCTTTAGGTCCTTTGCCTTCAAGCACAGATAATATGTCCATACATTCAAGTACAGGACCGATCCCGTGACCGATAGGTTGCTCACCACGGGTGACCGCGCACTCGATCTTCACGCCTAAACTTTTCCCGAGCGCCTTGAACCGTCTTGCAAGACTTCGGGCTTTTGAAAGGCTTTCCACCTTGCTCTCAGACCCGAAAGGTATGTCAATCACGACTGCCTTTGCACCCATGGCAGCCTTTTTGGCCATGACAGATGCAAGAAGCTGTCCTTCAGGGTCGATAGATAACGGGTATTCACCGCGTATGATCTTATCATCTGTAGGTGCAATGTCCATGTTGCCTCCCCAGACAAAACATCCGCCTGTCTTGTCAATCACATCTTGGATCTTGTCAGTCGGCTGGTCAACATTGCACCACACTTCAAGCGTGTCCGCAGTACCTGACGGTGAAGTTATCGCCCTTGAACTGGTCTTTGGCATGACAAGTCCTGCTGAAGTTGCAATTGCAACAATGATGGGTGTCACTCGATTTCCAGGCACCCCGCCGATTGAATGCTTGTCGACTACATTATTATTTTTCCATTTAAATGTTGCGCCGGTAGACACCATCTTTCTAGTGATGGCTATAAGCTCCCGGTCAGTAAAATCATGCATATAGATTGCAGATACATATGCACCAAGCTCAATGTCATTTATCTTATTGTCGTTTATGTCACTGATTATGACTTCGCATTCCTTCTTGGTAAGTTCTGCCCCGCGAAGCTTCTTTTTGATGTATTCGACAGACACAGGTTTTTCGGCCGGGTCAACATAGAGGTAATCATCAGTCGTGATACCGTATTTCATAGCACGTCGGTTCAGTCCGATACTGCCAGATGGAACAATGGTTGCAGTGGTCTCAACAACTACTATCTTGCTCTTTTTCTTAAATGTCACAAGGACTCGGTCAGTATTATTGGCACCGATCTCTTTTGCATCGTCAATGTTCATGATGACAAGCGGATATCTAGGTTCAATATCGAGGTATTTGGCCTTTAGTTTAAGCATTTTAATCAAGTTCTCCTTTTTTCAAAATAATATGTTTCATCTTTTACTCATGATCCTTTCAATGATGACAAATATGGGAAATATTTCAAGCCGTCCTAAAAACATACAGCCCATAAGTATAATCTTAACGCCTGCCGCTGCAGAACCAATATCAATTATTGACATGCCGACAGTACCCATGGCAGATGCAGCCTGGAAAAGTGATTCAATTGGCGAATATCCATATGCCATAAGGCTAAGTGACCCGATGACAAGGATGGTTGCATATGTAAATATGAACACTTGCGTTATTTTAATTATGTCATCTTCAATCCTCTTGCCGCCAATCTTAAACGGAATGACTGCATCTTTTGGTAATGTGGTCTTTTTAATTGCCCAGATAATTGATTTTAATGCAAGTATGAATCGCATCTGTTTGATGCCTCCTGCAGTTGACCCTGATGAACTTCCGATGACCATCGCAATGATTATCAAAAATAGAACGATCGGTGCAAAAGAACTGACGTCAGTTATGCTGAATCCAGTTGCAGTGAGCGCGGATATCCCCTGAAAGATAGAAAGTTTAAGCGATCTTGTGATGATAAACAGAAATGATATGAATACTGCAAGTGTAACAATAAATGACTTTATCTCAATATTTTTTTTGACCATATCAAATTTTCTCTTAAATATCTTATCATGTATTATAAAATTGACAGAGCCGAGTATCATAAGCATAGAGACTATTGCAAGTGTCCAGTTAGCCGTATAGAACTGGTTGACTACAGTAAACCCTCCGGTTGACAGTGCACTGAACATAGTGGTGGTCGCTTCAAAGACACTGAGTCCGGTAAGATGAAGCGCAAACACGCCTAACAACGAATAAGTAAGATAGATCTTGACCATCTTCTGTGATGTCTCCTTGATTGTTGGCTCAATCCTTTCACTGTATCCTTGCGCACTGTAAAGTGCAATTGATGACGTCTTAAGCCCACGGAGTATTGACAGGAAAAGGATTATGATACCCATACCGCCTATCCATTGCGTCTCGCTTCGGAAGAACAGTATGCTTTTTGGAAGGCTCTCGACATCAGAAAATATTGTAAGCCCTGTTGTGGTGAACCCTGAAACACTTTCAAAAAGCGCGTCAACCAATCCAACATCCTGTCCCATTAACAGATATGGTATTGCACCGAGAGATGAAAACATGATGAACGTGAGTGCTGTTATGACAAGACCTCTTGAGATGTCAAGCGTCTCTCTTTTGAAATATTTTTCAAGAAATATGCCTAAGAATATGGCGATGGTAAACGTCACAAAAAAAGGAGTTGCCGATTCTCCGTAAGCATATGCGACAATTATGGGCAGTATAAGAAATATTGAGAATATCTCAAGCAGAAGACCGATGTACGCCATAACACTTTTCATATTATCCACTTTTTGTGTTTAGTTCTTTGCTTTAACGCTCTTAAGTATGCTGTTTATGTGTGCATCTTGCGCAACGATGATTAATACGTCTCCGGTCTCAATCTTTGTTTTCTTGTCAGGTATGGTTATTGTCCCGTTTTTGTATATCGCAGAGATGGTGCCCCCGACAAGGATGTTGCCTTTTTGTTTTTCCATAGGGCTGCCTTCTTCAACGACGACCTCAAGTATGGTGGCCTTGCCGTCACCTATCTTTGAAAGTATGCGCACATTGCTGTCTAAAATATCATTCTCGATAGTATTGATTGTGTTCTGTGTGACTGGAACCACAAGCGATATCCCCAGCTTGACAAAAAGTTCTTCATCGCCCGGGTTATTGACTCTTGCAATGATTTTTGGCACACCTATACTTTTCGCAATCTCAGACACCATAAGGTTTGTCTTGTCATCACCAGTGACGCTTATCACTGCATTGCATTTATCAATCCCTGCCTCTTTAAGTATGGACATTGTCGTACCGTCCTGGTTTATGACAAGCGCATCAAGGTTTGACGCCAGTTCCTGTGACAGTTCTTTCTCATTTTCAATGAGTGTTATGCTATGTTTCTTCTTTGAGAGAACACGAGTGAGATGTTCACCGATTTTCCCGCCACCGACAACAATAATTTTCATAATATCACATTAGAGTCCTAAGTATAATAAATTATGTTCTCGTGTATTTATCTGTTTTCGTTTATGACTGTAAGTAGGTAAATGTTTATAAGATTGCTCTGTATAATATTTAATGTTGTATTTGATTAAGATAGTTGATTTTTATGTTAAATGATGATTTAACTAAAATGGAATTGATTTCTGCTCTTAGGACGTATTATGTCTTAAAATTTAACGAGCTGAATAGTTCTGGTAAATTAAAAGATACAAAAGTAGAAAGTGTCCGTGCAAGTAATGGTCTTCCCTTATTCTTATCAAATAGCAAGTGTCTTATTGAGCGTGTAAATGATGGGTTGAATAATATTGGGAAATTATTCAGGAATGGTAAAGAGATACATACAAAAATGATAGATCTTGATGATTATGTATCTCCTAGTGATTTAGTTAATTATTCAAAAATAGATAATTTTCTTGAAAGATTGAATACTATAGACAATGATGCACTTTATGATACTGATTCAATCGATAATGCACCTATAGAATATCTTGATGATATTATATGTTCTATATTTGAGAGAGATGACATAGATAAACTTTCACAAAAAGATAGACTTAATATTTTGATTGAGACATATCTTGGTGACATAAACAAAAACGGTAAAGACATATACTCTGAAGTGTTAGCGTATGCAGATCAGTTCGCAGAAGAGTTCTTCAGTATAAATGATTTTGATTATCAAAAGAGATTAAAACTGGAGATATATCGTGGTGAACAGGCTCTCGGTTATTTTGAGTTTAAAGATGATGGTAAATATTACATGACTCTGATAGTTGAACAGAAAGACACATCAGAGACAGATCTTCTGGTTGCGTCATCCCTGCTTCTTAAATCCCTTAAGTGGTCGGATATAGAGACACCTCATTCCGGTCGTCAACACATCTTGCGTTACACGACAAACGTCAACTTCCTAAAGGAAAATTTCGAGTACATCGCAGCAATGCTGAAATGATTCGCAAAATACAAAACATTTTATTCGATTTCTTTTGCTATAATATCCTCAAGGCAACTCTTTTGCTCATGTAAGCAAAACATGACAAAATCATGCATACTCTCATCTCTTCCGATTTCAATGACCTTAAAATATTCATTTTTTTTCTCAGGGTTAAAAATAAATAATGGATAACCTGATTCAAGAAATATCCATGAATGGAGCAGTCTTGCCATCCTTCCATTTCCGTCAACAAAAGGATGAATGCTCACAAAAATGAAATGATATACTGAACCAAGAATAAGGGGGTTGTTGTCCTTCTTGCAGAAATTTAGCAATGCCTGCATACAAGTGTCTATTACTTGTTTTGATGCAGGAAATTTAGTTTTAAATCCCATTATTCTTTTTGTGCCGTAATGAAATTCACCCGGTTTTTCAATAAGATTATTCATCAGGATTTTATGTAAATTTTTGATATGATATATTGATATATTTTCTTTTGATATTGAAAATAAATTATTTACGGCACTATGTGTGTTGAGTATCTCAGTAACTTCTCTTGGCGTAAGTCTTACTGGATAATCACCAAAAATCTTTTCCACATCTTCTTCAGTTGCAGTATTGCCTTCTGTAACTGTGCTGGATCTGACATGAAGTCTTACAGTTGCATCTATAAGTTTTTTAGAATGTATTTTTGGGATAGTTATACCTCCAAATTGTTTTCCAAATTCTTTAAATGATAAGTCAAAGAGATTTGCATAAAAAAATGAGAGATCATTTAGGTTAGCCTTTAATACAAGCGGTTTTTTTTTAACAGCAGATACAAAACCACTTTCGGTAAGTCTCTTCAAATATTTGAATGCGGTGGGTTTTGACATTCCAGTTTTCATGGTAATATTCTGTATATTTGTTGAATTTGATTCAAATAATATTTTATATATCTCACATACTTTACTTTCTAGAAGCATATTATAATTTATATGTCTCATTTTTGCCCAGAAAATAAACGCAAGCAGGTCATATGATTTAGTATTCCCATAATTGATTTCCATTCCTTTTATAGATTTATCCTTTCTTAATTCAGTCAATTTTTTAGATAATGATCGTTCCGAAACATCTTTAAAAAATAGATTCATCTGCAAGAACCTGATAAGTTCTTTTCTTTCTGGTTTTTCTATTTGTGAAATATAAAAAAACACATCATATTTTGTCAAAGCAACCATATAATTAAATATATGGGTATTTATCTATATAAATCTATCCTTTTTTACCTGATTTTTTAACTATTGGCGTGTATAATAAAAATTTAGTGTATAATCTTTACCAATTACTCCTCCCTATCTACCTACATAACCCAACACATATAACTTCAAAAGTACAAACTAAACCTTATATTCTTAAACACGCACGGCATCAGATCAAGAAACATAAATATCATGTACCTTTCAGCGGTATGATGTTCTTTCTGCCGATCTATGCGCTCTATCTGGAACAGAACCTGTTCACCATGACAAATGTTGCGCTTATCATCTCAATTGAAGCGATATCGGCTGCAGTCTTTGAAATACCGACAGGCGCAATAGCCGACATTTTCGGCAGAAAAAAGACATTGATTTCAGCCTATATGTTCTCACTGATATCAATTATATTCCTTTACGTCGGCGGAAGCATGCTTATGTTTGTGTTCTACGCAATATTGAATTCCGTCGGTCGAAGCCTTGCAAGTGGCGCACTGACAGCGCACTCATCTATGACACCTTGAAAGCAGAGAACAAAGAGCGATATTTCAAGAAGATAAACGGTACTTATTTTGCACTCTGGTCATTGGGTGCAGCAACAGGTTCAATAATCGGCGGACATCTGGCAGCTATATCCTTGAACCTGCCGGTTCTTATGACATCAATCCCTTTTGCAATCGCTTTAATCCTTATACTTTTTATCAGAGAACCGCATTACGACAAAGATGGAAACAAGAACATATTTGTGCACATGAAAAATACATCAAGATTGATATTGAACAATAGACAACTTTTGATGTTGATGGTGGGTATGTTTCTGCTTATCGCTTTAGGGGATGCTATGTTCGTATTGAACCCTATTTATTTTGAATTCAAGAGCATCCCGATAATCTATTTCGGATACCTGTCAGCATTGGCTTTTTTTTCTTTTATCTGCGGGCCATTACCTTGCGCATTCAATCTCAGAAAAGTTTGGTGACAGAAATACGCTTATTTTCTGCGCACTACTTTCACCAATACTCATATTGTTATCTGCATCACAATTAGGTCTAGTTGCAGGTATATTATTTATGATGTCTTCATTGTTTTATGGTCTAAGAAATCCGGTAATTCATCATCTTTTGAATTTAGAAGTCACCTCAAGAAACCGCGCAACCGTAATGTCTGCATCGACTTTCATGGGCCAGTTGGGTTTTGCGATATTCGCGCCAATAATCGGTTACCTTGCCGACCTTTACACGATAGATACTGCTTTTATGATCAGCGCATTGATGTTATTTGCAGTTCCTGTATTGTTTATGTTCTTGAGAGTAAAAAAGATAGATATTCTGATTAAAAACACTCCTTGAACCCCCCACAATATTTATAAAATTCATCATTTTTAATACACAACATGGCAGAAGTCTATGTTTTACGTGAAGGGGATCTGATAATAGATGGTTTTGATAGTGTAACTGCGCCTGCAAGTGTGACATTAGTTGTCTATGAAGGCAATAATGATACAAAGTATCTTCTCGTTGATGCTGGGAGTATATGGGATACTCCTGAAGCTCTTGATAATTGGCTTAGTGATAGTCCTTATGACATAACGCACCAAGATATATATGCTGCTATAATTACTCATAATCATCCCGATCATACAGGTCTTATAAGATATTTAGGCGGGGACACCGGAGCAACAATATATGGTTCTGATTCCTCATATCATAATCGTAAACCTCATATATTCAATACTGATAAGTTATTTTCTGCAAAAGACATAACAATTATACAAACTCCTGGTCATGAAACCAGTCATGATCAGAGTGTATTGGTAAATACTCCTGAGGGTATTGTCGCAATTGTTGGAGATTTGATGCTCAATGAAAAAGAATTTACAGATATTGCTGATTTTAGTCAATGGCCACCAGAACATAATACTTATGCTTCAGATTCACGATCAACAATAAAAACCATTGAAGATCTATACAAAGTAATTCCAGGTCATGGACCTGCTTTTGATCCAAGGGATATGATAAATATCTAAAAATACAGCCCTCTTGTAAACTAATTACCGATCAGGATCGTCGTATCGAATTTCTTTCCGTCAAGATAATTTCAGTACAGACTATATGACTTATATCTCTTCAAACCTTTGTCTTATATCATTTATGTCCTGAATCGTTAAATTTCCCATATACGCCCTTAATTCTATGCAAAATCTTTGTGCAGTATTTATTCTTTCGTTGCATTTTTCTTTGTTTATTGGTTCTGTGTCAAGTATTGGGATATAATACTGATTATCTATCCTATCTTTTTTGAACTCTGAAAAGATCATATGTTGTATTTCAAGATGGAATATCTCTTTGATCAAGATTACTGCACCCGAATGGTTTTCGCATTTTATTCCGCATTTGAAAAATAATGACATAACTGTATTGTATATTGAATAATATGCTTCAGATACTGCATTTTCATAGATCTCTGCTTCAAGAGCCAGTTTTGAAACTTGCAGGCATTTATCGCTTTTAATTAGATAGGCCTTTGATATTTCATCTGATGGTTCAACTGATTTCAATGATTTTTCATTTTTTAGTTTACTTAAAAACTTTAAGTTTCTCATAATATTCCTCCCCTCCTTTTATTATTGTATGATTTTTGATTATCTCTTTTATCAATAGGTCTTTCTGATTAAACTTTCCGATTTTAACGCTTATCAGATTATAGATTTTTTCTACATCTTTTTTTATTTTCGGGTCTGTTGTCTCAATATAGATATCGATATCGCTCTCTTTTCGTTCTGTACCTTTAGCGTAGCTCCCAAATAAGAGAATTAGGCTGCATTTGCTTTTTTGGATAGTGTCTTGAAAGATAGGTTCTAATTCGGGATGTTTATTGATTATTTTTGCAAGTTTGTAATTTTCAGCATTTATTATGAATGATTTAGCGCTCAGGTTTTTCTTAATGAAATAGATATGGTTTTTACCTTCAACTTTATAGTCTAATACATTTATGTCTCTTAGATCAGTCAAGACTGTCTGTACTCTTGTAAGTGAGGTATTTAGTTCTTTAGATAGATCCCTGCCGTGCATCTCTTTTTTTAGCAAGAGCAATAGGATCTCATATGTATAATTGATTTTTATTAAAGTCATATGACTTTTATTTAAGTCAAAGGACTATATAAATCTTTCGTTTAGTGAGGAATACTAAATTTCTCAGAAATACAGCCCTCGTGTAAATTCATTACCTATCAGAATCTCAGTATCAAACTTCTTTCCGTCAAGAGAATTCCTGTACGCTTCAATTATCCTTTTGACATCAATCTCATCTTCCGCATCAACAGTCCGAAGATCAAGCCGTACACAATCGACAGCGCCAGCAAACTCATTCATCTGCCTGATCAAAGACAGAGTTTTGCAGTTCAAGACCTGCATCCTGCATCCATAGACACCTTTGACTGGAAACTTCATATTGAGACGGTCAATAAGTCCTGCGTCTTTTTCGCATTGCCTTGAACACTTGCTCTTGAATATGCAATGCTCCATGGTCATAAGCGGAAGTTTTCCATGCACAACACATTCAATCTCAGAATCAAATTTCATCTTCTTGATCTTTGAAAGCGGAAGCTCAACTGACGCGCACATCCTTTTAACACCGAGAGACGAGAAAGCTTTCGCAGTCTGTGTATTGTAGACATTCAACTGATAATCAAGATATATGTCACAATCAAATCCCGAAAGACCTTTAAGTAATCCCAAATTAGATACAAGCACTTTATCTGGATTAATCTTAGATATCAAATTCAGAACGTCCGCAATCTCAGTATCAGTCAATATGGTAGGGGTTCCTAAAACAAGAATTTTATCCGATTTCTTGACAAGCTCACACATAGAAACGATGTCATGTCTGCCTTTTGGATCAAAACCGTTCCCGACAATGATTTCATCAGCAGATGACGAGATAGCAGATTCAACCCCTGAAACATCATTGACATGGACAGACAGTCTGGTCCTTTTGACTTTTGATTTATGGACTGGGACAATGGTCTTTTCAACCAGTCCAGCAAAAGTCTTATCATCCATGGCTCGCGTAACAGCCATCCTTTTCGACTCAAGCATAGAGACTGCTTCCTTACGTACTTTACCGATCTCACTCAAAGGTATCATAAGCCCGTCATCAACATCAAAAGATACATCATTGATAGAAAATGGCGTATTGCCGAGCCGTGATATTTGTTCAAGCAATTTTTCAGTTGTCATTGCATGCTTGATAGCTTTTTCAGCAACAATTGATGACTCAGAATTGACCTCATTTACACCCTCAGATAAAGTCAACGATAGCGGCAGACCGTCCTTAAGCGCAACCTTGACATCAACACCGACTTTCTTGATCTCTTTCCCTTTAGTGTATGTATCTTTTGCCCACAGATCAAACTTCTTATCAAATGTCTTGTAGACCGGAGCCCCAGAAGATACGACACTTTCAACTTTAAGTGATATAGTGTCGCCTTTATGTGCTTCTTTAGGTCGATCGAATTTGCCGGTGCTTATAGTTTTGACTTTGCATCCGATTTCCTCATCTTCTGAATCAATACGCAGTCCGTCACCCACACACAGATCCTCAGTAAGCTTTATCTGCATAAGCCTTGTCTTCTCATCATAAGCTATGCTTTTTCCAAGATAGAGACCTAAATTATTCTGTCGCACAGGATTCATAAGGTTGTGCGAGTCGCTCAAGATGAAACCGCCAGTGAATCCGCGATTGAAAACTTTAGACAGATCACTGGTATCATTTACGTTACCCGTATCAATACCCTCTCTATAAGCTGAAGTCACGCCTGCCACATATTCAGGGCTTCTCATCCGTCCCTCAATCTTAAGTGTCGAGATGCCGGCATCACAGAGTGATTTGATCCGACCGGCAGTAGAGAGGTCATGCGGTGACAGGAGATAAGTTGGTTCATCATCAAAAGCAAGTAGATACTTGAGCCTGCACGGCTGCGCGCACACGCCGCAATTACCGCTTCGGCCGAACATGAAACTGCTCATGAGACACTGCCCGGAATAAGACATGCATATTGCACCGTGACAGAAAGTTTCAATGGGTACCTTGACTTCATCAATGATTTTTTTGATATCCGAAAGCGCCATCTCACGAGATACAATGACCTTGTCAGCGCCCATGTCCTTCAAGAATTCTGCACCACCACAGTTATGCACAGTCATCTGCGTACTGGCATGGGTTGGAAAGTCAGGAAATATTTTCAAGACAGAATTAAAGAGTCCTATATCTTGCACAATAACTGCATCCACACCCAGATTATACAGTTTATGCACATACTCAAGCGCAAAAGACATCTCATCATCTGTTACAAGCGTGTTGACAGCTACATAGACTTTAACCCTGCGCACATGGCAGTAATCAATCGCCTTTTTCATATCACTTAAATTAAAATTATCAGAATTGATTCGTGCATTGAACTGTTTCCCGCCGATATAGACAGCATCCGCACCGTTCTGGACAGCTGCTACAAGCGCC
>WTCB01000120.1 GCA_013138765.1 Candidatus Nanohaloarchaea archaeon | reverse complement strand
TTCAAATTCAGTTTAATAAAATAATTGATAATATAAAGAAAAGATGGGCAATATATGATAGATAAAGTTGAGAGGAGATATAAATTAAATTTAAAGATTATTCTGATCGCGGATTATTGTATTTAGTATTTGTTATTTTTATTATAACTGAGATTTTTGATGAATATTTAGATTATATGTTAAAAGGCCCATCGGTCCTTCATTCAGCATTGCAATTATCGTTGTTTATAATACTGTTCATCATCATATCTAACTTATTTTCTCGGTTCTATAGACAAAAAATAAATAAGTTGATACCTGAAGAATTAATGGATATATTAAAGATAATCAAAGAGGCTGAAATCAAAGGTGTCTTAATCAATCAGACAAATCTGATGGCCAGATTAAAGATTACAAAACCGACCGTGAAGAAAAGATTGAATTATTTGATTGCGTTACACTACATTGATTTTGAAATACGGGGCAACCATAAATATATCATACTTACGGAGTTGGGCAATTCAATCATCAAGTAAGTTTACCTTCTTTTTACTTTATATTTTCTAATTTTATGTTCTTAATTTAAATATGCAGTTTTCTATACATTTTAGTATATGGGAGCAATATTTATGAATAAAAATATATTTACTGATGCGGTAAAGCAGATTAAAATAACAAATCGAGTCAAAAAATTAAGGGAAGGAGAATTAACAGCTCTTTTAGAAACTAAAATTGTACGAAAGTTAACTGTAAAAGATGCTCTTGTAAAAGCGGCACTTGTCTATTCTGATGATGATGTGGACAAGATAATCAAAAAATTAAAGAGAGAGGACACAAATGTATGCATCGTGGTCACAAAAGACAAAAAATTTGTAGGAGAGATCAGCAATTGTGACTTGATTAAATTGTTCTTGCATCAAGTAAAATCGGAAGAACTTACAAAAGTATTGAATATCGGTTACAAAAGAGAATTTTTCTATAAGCGCGCCGAAGAATTAATAAATAAACATAATTCTACAGTAAAGCTTGATACTTCCATAAATAAAGCAATAGAATTAGTATACAAAGAAGGCTTTGATTATATTCCGGTCCTAGATAAAAACGATAAAGTGGCAGGTGTTGTAACGCCAAGCAGCATACTGAATTTATTGCAAAATAATTAGATTAACAAAATGGTAGATTTTAAATGGATGTATTTTTAGAATTAAGCATGATCATCGGCATAACTGTTCTGGTTTCAGGGTTGATGAAATTATTACGGCAGCCCCTGATAATCGGGTATATTATCGCGGGTATCATTGTCGGACCTTATTTTCTAGATATTGTCAATTCAACAGAAACCATTTCTAGTCTTTCACATATTGGCATCGCATTGCTTCTTTTTATTGTCGGACTTGGCCTGAGCCCCAAAGTGATAAAAGAAGTAGGTAAGGTCTCTATAATCACTGGTGTCGGGCAGGTAATGTTTACGACATTGATAGGTTTTGCAATATGTAAGTTGTTTGGGTTCACTACAGTAACCTCATTGTACATTGCAGTTGCTATGACATTCAGCAGTACCATAATCATCATGAAAATCCTGTCAGACAAAAGTGATATGAAAACATTATATGGGAGGATTGCTATAGGGTTTCTTATTGTGCAGGATCTGATAGCAATATTTATTTTGATGGTCGTTTCTTCAACATCTAATGGGTTCGTTCTTAAAGATCTTATTTTTGGAACATTGCTCAACGGTTTTGGTCTTTTAGTAATATTATGTTTAGTGGGGGTTTACATATTGCCTAGTATAATTAGAATCATTGCAAAATCACAGGAATTTTTATTATTGTTTTCAATGAGCTGGTGTATGGCATTAGCGTCTCTTTTTCATTATTTAAATTTTTCAATGGAGATTGGAGCATTGCTTGCCGGTTTTACTTTGTCTTTATCACCATATCGTTATGAGATCAGCTGTAAGTTGAAGTCTTTCCGTGATTTTTTCATCGTACTGTTTTTCGTGCTGTTGGGGTCGCAGATGATCTTTGCAGATGTAACCGTCTATATTGTCCCTATAATTGTGCTTTCATCGTTTATACTGTTTGGCAATCCGTTGATTGTGATGGTCCTTATGGGTCTTTTGGGGTATACTAGAAGAAACAGCTTTTTTGCAGGTTTGACAGTGGCTCAGATAAGTGAATTTTCAATAATACTTATTGCTCTTGGTGTCAAGATGGGGCATCTCACGAATGAGATTTTAGTTCTTGTGACATCTGTCGGACTGATAACTATTGCAGGTTCAACATACATGATGCTTTATTCAAACAAGATATACAATCATATATCAAAGTATCTTAAAATATTTGAAAGAAGCGGCAAGAAGGTGGACGAGCATAAGTATCATGAGTCTGAGGATTATGACATAATTCTTTTCGGATACAACCGTATCGGCTATGATCTTCTTAAATATCTTGAAAAGACAAAAAATAAGTTCTTGGTCGTAGACTATGATCCTGAGACCATACTTAAACTTGCAAGAGAAGGGATTGATTGCCGGTATGGGGATGGCAGTGATTCCGAGTTCTTGAACGAACTGAATTTTTCAAAAGTCAAGATGATAATATCAACAATACCTGACTTTGATACAAATCTTCTTTTGATCAATCGCGTTAAGGAACATAATGATAAGGCAATCATAATTGTTGTCTCTACAGACATTGATAAATCTATTGAACTATACAATAAGGGCGCCACTTATGTCATTATGCCTCATTTCTTAGGCGGGCAGCACACGACCACATTGATTGAAAATTATGGGTTTGATTTTGATAAGTTCGTAGAAGAGAGGGTTGCCCATATTGAGAATCTGAAGAAGAGGAAAAGACGAGGTCAAGCGCATCCGATGCATGACAGGCATTGAACTGATTTGTGTGTGGAATTTAAAGTCTTATTTTTGCATTATTTATAATTTTTGAAACAATATAGGCGTATATGGACTATAAGACGAAGACAAGTGAGTCATATAACCAAAATGCAAAAGAATTGTCTGAAAAATTTAAAGATATGATGGAATTGAACAAAAGATATGAGTTTCAAAGGTTTATCGATCTATTGGACGGTAAAAAGATACTGGACTTAGGTTGCGGTTCAGGTGATCATTCTCTTTTTTTTAAAGAAAAGGGATTGGATGTCGTTTCTATTGATCTATCTCGTGCAATGATTGATCTATGCAACGAAAAAGGACTTGATGCGTCTTTGATGGATATTGAGAATCTGGATTTTGAAGATAAATCATTTGATGGGATATGGGCGGTGACATCTTTATTGCACATACCCAAATCAAGATTAGATGAAGTCATTAAAAAATTAGATATGATACTTAAAGATGATGGGGTTCTTTATGTCTGTGTCAAGGAAGGGCAGGGTGAAAAATATATTTCAGATAAATCTTACGGTACAGAAAGATTTTTTGCGTTTTTTGAAGAAGAAGAGATCAATAAATTGTTTAGGAAGTATTTTGTCCTGATTGAAAATAAGAAAAGGAAATTGAATAATACTGTATTTTTACAAGCGTTTTTCAAAAAGAGATGATTTGATTCTGGTTGATTGTGTTTATTTTTGGTATTTCTGCGTTGTTTTTGTCTAAAGGTTCTTGTTATTTGGAGCTTGCAAGACAATCTAATGGTGATGATGCCGGCCTATGTGAGAAGACGGGGGATTCCTTTAAGGATAAATGTTATATCGATGCCGCAGTAAAGTCTAAAGATATTAAATTGTGTGAAAGAGTGACCAGTGAAACATTACAACAGGCATGCAAGGCAATTGTTTTAAATGACCCGAGATTGTGTGAAGAAATTTCTGAGGAGGACATAAGAGATGAGCGTTATAGGTTATGCAATGGTCTGATCGGAGATGGCAATAAAACAGCAAAGATTGCTGTTAAAGAGAGTGAGATCATAGATTCTGATGATCTTGTTGAGTGTGAAAAAATAGATGATGCGTCAGCAAGAGATAAGTGTTATGTGCTGATTGCAGAAACCGGTAAAGATGAAAGTCTCTGTGAAAAAATAGGGGATGATGGCGTCAAAGGGATCTGTTATGGTGCCATATGATCGAATTAATCTAAATAGGAAATGTTTAAATAGTGGTCTAGATAATTATAAAGAAGATAGTTGATCTTTATGAAAACAAAATATTTAATAGGATTATTAATGATAATGCTTATTTTTACTAGTGGCTGTGTCGAGAAAGAATGTGAAGCATCTACTGACTGTATAGATAAGACTTGTTCTGATGTCGCCTGTGAAAATAGTATCTGTGTCTATTCCATCATCTCTAACTGCTGCGGCAATGACAAATGCGAAGTAGGTGAAGATTACACTTCATGTTTTGATGACTGTCCAAACTGTGATGATAACAATGAATGCACTGATGATTCTTATGATTATCACCAAGAAGGGTGTGTGAACAAGCTAGACTTTGATGAAGTCTGTTGCGGAAATACTCTCTGTGAATTAGGAGAAGATTATAATACTTGCACTAAAGACTGTCCAAGCTGTGATGATAACGATGCCTGCACTAAAGACAGTTATGATTATCACAGACAGGAATGTGTGAATGAGGTCATAGTTCCTTGCTGCGGCAATGGAATGTGTGATGAGGGTGCTGAAGACAGTTCCAGCTGTGCAGTGGATTGCCCTGACTGTGATGACGGTAACAAGCTTACTGAAGACAGCTTTAATCATGATGATCAGGAATGTGAGAATGTTGTTGCATATTACTTTATTGATGATTTTGAGCAGGGCGTTGGAAATTGGGATTTTTTCCGTGATGAGGGATGGAGCACAGAAGTAGAAGAGGACGGCAATACTGTCCTGAGATTAATAGCCGCCAATGGAAACATTCCAATTGTTCTGGAAAATTATATCTTCAAATTCAGATTTAAATGGGCAGAAGGAAATATGCATGCCAACTTCAGGCAAGGCAATGTTGATGGGGAATATAATAGATATATGGTTGGTATGTCTCATAGGGGGGTTGATAGTTTAAATAAACAATCTGGTAAAGATTTTCAAACAATTAATAATGAGCTGAATGTTAATCTTGATGAAGGATGGCACACCCTTGAAATAAGAAATTATAATAATATTATCAATATCTATGCAGATGACAATCTTGTAACTATATATGAAGATACAGATAATCCAATCCTATCAGGCAAAGTAGGATTTGAAGTCCATACAGGCGGTTCACCGGTCACTCCAGAATATCTGATAGATGACGTTGAGATTAAAATTATTGATGAGGAAGATATAATCTATCCGTAAACATTTTTTTCGTGGTGTCTGAATATTCTTCTTTTTTTTTGAATTTAATATTATTGAACTTAACTATTGGGATTTTGCGAAGTCGGTCCTTAGGACTAATTTGGATGAAACGAAGTCTTAAAAGAATATAAAAATATCAAGATAAAACATGTGTATACTTGGTGAATATCTTGAAACTTATCAACCTGGGCGCAGAGGCTAAGATTTCGCTTGATGAGGGTGTTATCACAAAGGACAGGATCCCTAAAGGGTATCGTGAAGATGCGCTTGATGTCAAGATACGGAAGGCGCGCACCAAGAAAGAGGCGAAGCTTCTTGCGCGGGCTAAAGCTGCAGGAGTCATGGTGCCTAAAGTGATGGGTACGCGCGACTTCTCTATACAGATGGAATTTGTCGACGGTGTGCGAGTCAAAGACATCTTAGATAAGGCTAACATGAAAAAGATCTGTTCTGATATCGGGCGTTCTGTTGCTAAACTTCATGGTGCGTCAATCATACACGGGGATCTTACGACGTCAAACATGATACTTTTTTCTGGTAAGGTACATCTCATCGATTTCGGGCTGGGGCAGGTATCAGATAAGGTTGAAGACAAGGCGACAGACCTGCATCTTCTTGAGGAGGCGATCGAGTCTACACATTATATGATTTCTAGTGATGCGCTCAAGATCATCTTTGAGTCGTATCTTAAGGGTTGCAAGGATGGAAAAGATGTGATGAAACGACTTTCTGCGATTCGGTTGCGCGGCAGGTATATGGTGAGGGGCAGTGATTGTTCATGAGCGGGCGCGGTCTGATTAAAAATGTCATATTTGTCTATCTCGGCTGGAAGATAATGCTCATGGCAGTCACTAAATCGATCGATACCGGCAATCTTTTCCTTTTCGGTCTTATCATTTTCTTGTGGTCGGCATGGTGGCTGCTGGAGATGATCGGCATCATTCCAAAGATGGGTTGAGGTATCATGGGATTTTTTGAAAGAATATTCGGTAAAAAAGATATTGTCGAAGAAAAAACTGAAGATATTGAAACGATATCTATTGATTTTAGTGAAACCAGCGCATGGTTCGAAACTGAGATTTCAGGATTTCTGAAGACTGTGAATGATGATGCCTGTGTTTTTATCAGTCAGATAATTGATGTCTCTGAAAAGCTTAACAAAGATCTGGACATGCTTGAAACTGCTGAATCGGACGATGAAATCGGTTCTAGGATGAGAAAATTTGCATATGATAACAAGACTTCATTCATAAATAAAGTTAGGGCATTCAACAGCAAGATAACACCTCCTGATGTTTTGGATAGTTTGCTTTTTTTTGATTATTTTGGTATGGTCGCCATTGAGATAAATAAGCTGACTCGTGAAACCGTAAGGAACATTCATCTTGCTAAGATGCTGTTTGCCGATGAGATAAAAGAGGTTACAGATTGTTTAAATGATATTTCAGACATCATACTTGAATCACAGAAAGCATTGAACAGGCATAAGGATAAATCAGATAAGGTTAAAGAAATTAGGGATATGTTGCATGGGGCTGAGGATATTTTGGCGGGGTTGGGAAGCGATAATAAAAGACTGATGCAAAAAAAGATATCTTTAGAGAAATTGCAAGATAAAAAAAAGAGATATGAACTGAGCTTGCATGGATTAGAAACAAGTGAGGATGTATCTGAATTAAAACAGATCATTGAGCAAAAAGATGATGCTGATGCAAAAATCAGTAAGATCCGCAGTGATATACTTCAGACATTTTCATATGTTTCAAAAGTCTTGAAAAAATATGAACGGCATTCTACCGGACTTAATTCTGGTGATGAAAAAATACTTGCATTATATATCGAATCGCCAGTCAAGGCTCTCGTCCGTGATAAGGGATTCAAGACACTCTCTAGGATTATTGAAAATACAGAGATTCTTATTGATTCCGGTAAAATTGATCTGAAAGATAAGCAAAAAAATAAAGTCTTGGTTCGATTAAACAATCTTAAAGACATTTCCATGTTGGATGGGTGGGCAACTGAATACAATCAGTTGCAGGATACGTCTGAAAATCTTAAAGATGTTCTTTGTGGCATGGAAATAAATAATGAAATTGAGAGGGCACGACAAAATTTAAACGGTATTGACGGTTTGATTGTGCGGGATGAGCAGGATATCTTAAGGATAGAAAAAGAGGTTAGCGATTCAAATAAGATTGTTTCTTTGAAGACAGAAGAGTTGGAAACTGTCCTGAGTGAAATGTTGGGTCGAGATGTATCTGTCAATGTTTTTTAGAGTTGATTTTGATTATTCTATTAAATCGGTATGGTTATAATTCTTGTTGAGTGGTGATTTTCTTGAGGCTTATAAAGATTGCAAAACAATTAATTCTATGTCTAAAGGTCTGTATGCGTTTTCAGGAGACCCGGTAACTCGCGGCCATAGACACGTCATTGAAAGGATCTTAAAGGCGCACCCTGATGATGAATTAGTTATCGGTATAGGTGTCAATCCCGATAAGAATTATCTGTTTACATTAGATGAAAGAACGGATATGGCATGTAAGTATTTATCTGATTTAAATGTTGAGGTTGCAGCTTTTGAAGGCATGCTTACAGATTATGCCTGTGAAAATGGTTTTGATGTGGTCTATAGAGGGATTAGGGACGAATATGATGCACGCGATGAATTAAATCTGTTTAATGTTTTGAGGGATCAAAATTCTGAGTTTGAAATGTTTTTCATTCCTGCACACTATGAGATGACAAAGATAAGTTCAAGCAATGCTAAAGCAATCGCCAAAGAACACGGATCTATTGATTCATCTGTATCTTCATCTGTAAAAGAAGCAATATATGGGAAATATTTAAGTCAATATCCAATCGGCCTTACAGGTGTGAGCGGGGCAGGAAAATCATATTGGGCCAAGGAAATAAAGAATAAGTGTAATGAATCTGGAATCCCTATACATCACATCGATTTAGATGTTTTAGGGCACCAGATATTGGAAGAGGCAACAGAAGATTTGTATGTCAAGACAAGATTAAAAATAATTGAAACTTTTGATGTTGAATCATCTGGTGGGTTTGTAGACAGAAAAGCACTTGGTGCTGTTGTATTTGATAATCCTGAAAATATGACAAGATTAAATGAAATTATGTATAAGCCTATGATGATTAAAATAACCCGTGAAAGATACGGGGCGGATAAAAAGGGTTTATTGTTGATTGATGGTGCACTTATTGCCGAATTTGGATGGATGAATCTGTCAAATAATAATACGATTCTTGTCTCAACTGATGAGAAGACACAAGAGTCACGACTTTTTAATTCTGGGCTTGATCATGAACAGATTGGACGGCGAAAAGAAAGTCAGTATACTGAAAATCTGAAGAGAGAGAAATTGTTGGATGCGATTTCTAAAGATAATAATGGGACACTTTGGGAGATTGATAATAGTTTTGATTCTAATCCTGACATTGATGGGTATTTCAAAGACATGATATTCAAAGTTGATAGGTGGGGTGAGCTTCGTTTCAGCGGGCTATGGAATCGTATCGGTGCGGACGGGACTCCGGATGAAGAGTACAGACGGTTAGTCAGGGCATATTCAGAACCGCACAGGCATTATCATACATTGGACCATATCGTAAGTGGTCTTGATGAGTTGTGGGGTGTAAGGGAGCTTTTAGATAAACCGGATGAGGTTGAGTTTGCTTGGTGGTTCCATGATTCAGTCTATAAAAGACAGTCTAACGTGAATGAAATTAAAAGTGCAGAAGCCGCATCTAACTTAAGCCGAAATGTTCTGTTGGGTGAGGACTTTGCAACAGATGTCAAAAGGTTGGTGTTGGATACTGCGCATAATAAGGTCCCTGAAACTTTTGAGGGGGAGGTTATTGCTGACATTGATACTTTGGTATTTGGTACGGTTCCTGAAATCTTTGATGATTATGAATTCCGGATCGGTAAAGAGTATAGTTGGGCTGATCCGGATGAGTTCAAGACTAAAAGGTCTGAGATTCTTCTGAAATTTTTGGAAAGGTCCCAGATCTATTATACAGATGTGTTTGAGGATGCGTATGGGGCGCAGGCGAGAGCGAATCTAGAAAGGGTTTTGGTTAAGTTGGACGTTTGAGGCGTTTTTGTATGATTAATAATGTGGGTCTCATTTAGTGGTGTAACTACTAACTAGGTATAAATTGCAAATAAGTTTATAAAGCTCACATGTTATTTTCGTATATGGTTGAAAGAACAGAACTTGAGCTTATACCTGAAGAACTAATTGGGAAAGATGCTAATATTGAAAATGAGATCTATACAGATGCATATTTAGAACAGATTAATAATTTATATCCTTTAGATGATGTTGTAGGTTCTCGAAAAGCAGGAATTGCTAAAGGTAAATGGAAGGATTTAAATCATTTTACTATAGGGTCTCCGCTTCATGATTCAGATGCAGAAGATATACTTAATTCGATTTTGTATAATAGTGCAAATACAGGCATTTGGCAGCCAAAGAGAATCAAACTTGTGTCAAATAATACAGCAAAAGAATACATAGAGAAAGTCGATCGAAATGATACTGTTGGCATAGCTAAAAAAAGAGGATTTGTTTATTTAACATCAGTATCTGATGACATTGTTTTTGTTCTTCCAACACAATCATTTGTTGAATATTGTATATCTCAGAATGAATGATAGATTCTAGGTCTGCTGAAATCTTTGATGATTATGAATTTCTGATTTGTAAAGATTTAAGTTATCTGGGGGAGTTTAAGATTAATTATATTGCTGTGTTTGAGGATGCGGCGAGAGCGAATCTCGAAAGGGTTTTGGAGGGGTTGGGGCTTTCTTTTTAGTGAGGGATAAATTGAATATAACTCATGTGCTTTTGAGAAGTTCGAGCTTTGCTCGAATTTGGGTGAAGCCGTAGGCGTAACCTTAAAA
>WTCB01000010.1 GCA_013138765.1 Candidatus Nanohaloarchaea archaeon | reverse complement strand
TCCTGCAAAGAGATAGGTGATATGTAAGTAGCATTGAGGTCACCGATAATATTTACTGAAAGCGTATTATATCCTGTTGTTGTATTGTCTGAATATGCCTGTGAACCGCTTACTGTAACATTCCAGTATGCTGGACCCACTGTATAATTGCAAGTCGGATTGAAGCTTCTTATATAATCAGTCCCGTTCAACGATTCTTCAGTCACATTAAGAACATATTCTGTTCCATTATATACATATAAATTAATCTCATCAAGAGTGATATTTGGTGTGCTTGAATCAAGAGTGTCTTGATTTAATACTAAATCCCAGACCCTTGCACTAATATTAACAATGTCTCCAAAAACCGAAGTTCTGTTGACAGATGAACCATTATTTCCAAAAGTTCGCAGATCAATTGAATTCTGTGTAACATTGAACCATTGCGAAGCAAGAGTAGAATTCATGTAACCTGTAGTCGATGTTGCATTGAACTTAAAATACCAGATATTACCGTTGATCGAATCATTTGTAAAACTCTTGATTGTAGAAAACGTGACATCTTCACAGACTAAACAAGTTGTCTGGTTCTCAATCCACCAAGTTCCTGAACTGTTTGACATCCAAAGATATATGGTTACAGATTCATTGTCTATGCTTGTGATATTGACTGAAAATTTGTAAGGTGATTGTCCCCATGCAACTTCTGTAGCAGACGGAACTTTTGAATCACTGTCAAGCTGGATTGGGCTCCTTAAGAAGAACTGGCTCTCATTCAAAAGATTGCCATCATTATAGCCCGTCTTATTGCTCATGGTAGTTACATTATACCAACCGAGCGGGAAACTTGAATCTGTAACAATATCACATGAACCAGTAACATCCGCGGTACAGTTTCTTTCAAACGCTCCCCGGCTCATCTTAAATATAATTGTAGAATCCGCAGTTCTGCTTAAAGAACAATCATCTTGAACTGTTGCATCAAAAGTAATCGTTGCATCCCTTGTAAAGTTTAATGTTGAAACGGGATTGACAAGAACATTTGAAAGACTGCCAATCAATGTAAAATTGATAGCACCCGTAACATTATCTTTCACGTCATTATCTGCATACGTACCGCCTTTCCATCCATGCTTAGTTGGACCCAGATAATATTGACCTTCATCCGCACACCAGTCACCGTTTGTCATGGTCCTGTTTATCCATCCGTCAGAACTTACAAGAGATGTTGGCGACGATTCAAAAGTATCAATATCATATACTGTAATCCAGATTTTACCGTTTGCACCGTCAGGATATGTACCATTGTCACGGTCATAAGACCTTACTGAAAACACAGTTGACTGGCTTCTGTTTATTGTAACCTCATTTGCAGGCACAATAACATTAGAATCAATATCATCTTTCTCAACAGTATATGAGCTGCCTGAAAGTTCAGACGACCCGTCAGAATTAGTCGCATTGAACTTGAATTCCCAAGTAGAGATGTTATCAGAAACATAATCATAAGTAAAATTTGCCTGTGTCAAAGTTGAACAAGACGGACATACCCAGCTATCTATCAATACATAATTCTGCGCTGATTTCTTATGCCATACATTGACTGTTACATCCCGACCGAACCTGTCCATGACCATGGTAGAGAAATTGAATCCCTCACCCCAACCGCCGACAGTGGACGAATTATCCCCATCAATGTATAATGTAGAATTAAAAAGTAACGGCGAATAATCATAAATTTTTACATTGAAATATAGGTCCTGAGTTTCACGGAATCGTTTTCCGGTACGCCATGCATACCTGATCTTTTCGATACCCACCTTACCATCAGACCCGTATGTCGAATCAACATAACTGCTCAACAAAATTTCTCTTGAATTATCCACATATGTATATTTCTCGTGCAATACAATTGAATGGTTATACCATTCATGACCGGATATTTCAGAAGAACTTCCAGGAAATACAAACCTGTCTTTTAACAACTCAAGATTTCCAAAATCATCATACATCCTTATATCTCCTTGAGCAATTGTCATGTTCTGACCTGTCCAATTATAGAACATATAAAAATCAAACATATCAGTAAGATACTCATATCTACTATTCGGTGGAGTTGTAAAATCAAAAGTATAATTCAATGAACAGTCACTGCCGATACAATATATCTCTGTGTCATCTGTATAAGAAGTATAGTTTCTGGTATCTCTAAATTCATTTGCAACAAAATTATATGATCCCTCTTCAGTACAGTTGGCTGTAAAATTTAAGTACGTTTTTGAATAAGGTGCAACATTTGACAAAGACCAGGTAATCCCCCTTGATGTCTCATTCCATGTTCCAGAATCATATACATACGTAATATTACATTCAGCTGGTATATCTAAAGTTACATTCCATTCCGTTCCTGTCTCAACATCACCGATATTTGTAACTTTCAATGAATAGTTGTATGATACATTGACCTGCGCGCTTCTCGGTTCAACCCATGGGTAGGCAGGCTGCTGTATTGTCTCAATATTAAATTCAAGATGAGACTCGTTTGTATAATTAAATGTCTGGATCGTAGATGGTACCCGTTCAATATCCTGCATAGACATCCCTCCACCAAATGTGACATTATATCTTAATGTGCCTACATCCGGATAGCTGACAGGTGATTTGACCTGATATGTAACTACTGCATATTCTCCCACACCTATTGTTCCAAGCTCCCAGATAATTTTATTGTTCACAAGATCTGTTGTAGCAGATATTAATTCAATATTCGAACCATATTCATTTGTCATGATATCAGGATTTGCAGGTGTCCATCCCGTAGATAACACCTCAACAACATTTGTCGTACCCGATGTTGGACCGCACCCCCTATTATATATTGTCAGCTGAGAATCAAACACAGTATCGCCTGCAACTATTTTTGGAGTCTCTCTCACAACATCAAGTATAGCTATATCATTGCTCTCAACTATTGTATACATGATTGTCTTGTTCTTTTCTGCTGTAGGATATGTATAGTTTGCTGTGACATTTACATATACAGTTTCAGACGCAGCATTGCTTGAAGTTACATTGAACACCGCTGAATAATTTCCGACAGATTCAGCATCTATTATCTGATAAGCTGGAACACCACTCCACCCTGGAGGAATCTCAAGAGATATATTATATTGTATGTCATCTGTAAACGGATGAACGACAATGACAGTGTAAGGTTCAGTTGTCTGATTACATACATAAGATTCCAATGTGATTTCTGAAGAATAAGTGTTTATTACAGATAACAAAATAGTGTCCACCTGTAATGTCTCGGTACGATTCTTTGTAGCAACGGAATCATTTACAAATTCAGCCACAAGACTGTATGTATCTTCAGCCCATAGGGATGTATTTATATCTGTAAAATTATAGAGATTTCCTGAAGAATTCAATGGGACATCGATTACCTGTGATGATGAATTCATAAGACTTCCCGTACTGTTTGTTATGTTAAGCCATAATGTGCCTGAATAAGATATATTTATAGAGTTTGCAATATTTACAGTAACATTGATTGACTCTTCACCTGCTTCAATCCCATTGGTCACATTACCGTTGACCTTTACCTGAATATCTTGGATCTGCACAGTTTCATTATAATATGCCACAGACAGATTAAGAGATGTTACATTCAGGACATCTGGACCATGATTAATAAGTTTAAAATTACAATAACTGCTTTCATTGGGTGTAATTACACTCCCAATTGCATGGACGCTGATATTTGTCATCGTTGAAACATTTATATGCCCTAAAATCTCATTGCAATAAGTACTGCAATATCCATTTACTTTGATGATAGAATTATTCGAATCAAAGCCCATATCTAACTGAGTTGCACGATAATCTCCCGCTTCACAATCCCAACTGAATACATGTTCCTCTTCAACACCGATCAATACAGGTAAACTCTGATGAGGTGTCACACTTTCAACCCTTTCCTTATATGAAGCAAACTTAGAAGAGAACGCTGTATCATTTCCTGCATTGCTCGAATTTGCAAAGACAGTTGCATTAAAATGCCCGACAGTCGTAGGGTATATATTCCACCAAAGTGTCTTGGTTGTCCCTGCAGTTATTGTCCCAAGTTCTTGTATTGGATCAATTACTGTCCAACCAGACGGAACATCAATTGTTACATTGATATCATCTGCATCTGCAACCCATGCCCGAACTGTTGCATTTATAGTAAAATTTTGATGTTGAAATACTTCGCGAGGTGAATATACTGCTTCAACCTCTATGGACGAATCACAACCAGTAAGACTGACAATGACATCATATACTCCCGATTGGTTCTCTTTATAATAAGGATCAGTTGAATTGATTTCAGCATACCAATTGTTATTTCCTGAAACAAACTGGCAGTCCGGAACAAAATAATATTCTGCATATCCCGTACCATTAGTCAAATTTGTACCGACAATATTATCATAGCTTGATGAATTGACATAGAATGTGACTGTTGCAGAAGGATCAAGGTCATAAGTGCTCTTATCCAAATCATATACCCTTACTGAAAATGTTGCACCATCTGTAGTATTAACAGAAGAACCATCCCCGGAAACATAAGTGATATTATTTTCATCCTCTTCTAAAATTACTTTATGTACCCCCGCATCGAAAGTTGATAATTCTTCATCAGTCTGATATTTCATAAGGTACCGGTAATACCATGTGCCTATATCATCTGCAGTGAAATTACGGTACCAATAAGTCATCCTATCAACACAATCCGGATACTTACAATCAGTTATCGTCTGGTTGATGCAAGTCGGCGCTTCACATTTATCTACCTCTGATGGCGGTGGTGTCTGCGACAGCATAACACTTACATTATATGTCAGATCCGGATCACCGCTGCTTGCAACAACTGAAAAGTTCCAATTGGAATAACCCCACCCTTCTGAGGTTGGTGTTCCATCAGGAGATTCAAGCTTCTTTATGGCATTAATAAAAAACAGTCCAGGATTACCAGAATATTGTGTAAAATTATTGTAATGATTACTCTTATTGACATAGAATGTTGCATTATACCAACCTTTATCTGTCGTAATTGAAGTTGGCATCGTACATGAATATGCATTTGAACCTACAAGATCAATACCGTCCGTACAATTATAGCCCGTAGCCGGTGACTGATTGATATAAAATTTAACTTCACCAGATGCTGCAGCAGTATTAAGCGTCAATGAATCCCCGCAGTCATCCACAGTATACCCTAAGAAATCAATATTTTCTTCTTGTGTAAAGTTCTTCCCCCCCGCATCAGAATGGAGTTGCGGTTTTGATATTACTGGTGAAATATCACCCATGACAACTAAATTAGTCTGTATGCTGCTTGATGAATCATTCTGTTGATAACAGCTCAATTCAGAATCATTTACTGTTACTTTCCATTGTTGTCCACTGACCAAAAATTTTGGAGCCCCAACATAATCATTCATGCATGTTGGATTAAAAGAAAGATGGGTATACCCCGTACTATTGGTAGTATTCAAAAAAGTATCATCTGAATATGGATTCAGACCATCTGTCGTAACATAAAATTTAGTGCCAAAATCAGAAAGGTAAGTACCGTTCTCATCCTGTATTCTAAATATAAGCAGATTAGTCTGACTTGCACTCCTGTTAGCGATTGAATCATTCCCATATACATATTCTACATTAACTTTTTCTTTAGCAATATCAAATGCATGTTCAGTTGTTGTATTAGTATTTGACACGTTGTCTTCTATAAAAAATCTATATTTTACTGCTTCAGGTTCAACACCGCAATCAAAACTTGTCAAGAAATCCTTCTGAGTCCATGCCCCGCAAGAGATACATTCTTGTTCAGATATATCATTCCATACAGATCCATTATAAATCTGAAGAGTTACATTGACATCATCACTTTCACCATCCATAACCTGAACTGAAAAGTTCCATGTTGTACCCCATCCGGCTGTTGCTCCGGAAGTGACATCATTGACTTTTTCATTTTGATATGTTGACGGCCAATTGACATTGATAGTTACAGTATATTCATTAGACTCATTGACCAAATAACAGGACTCAGTATCTGTAAACCCGAACCAATCTCTTACTCCCGCCTCATAACGTCCATCAGGTAAAAATGAATAATAAACATAACCGTCTGCTTGTGTCAGATTAGAGCCATCAATTACTGAACCGCCCACGGCATCTGTTGTTATATTATATTTCATATTTAATGTATTATCAATTATGTATTCACTCTTATCGGTATCATTTACTCTTAAGACAAATTCTGCAGGAGTGGATAGTGTTGCTGTACTCCCATCACCACTGACATAATCAACCTGTATATTATCTTTTTGGAGCGTTAAAGGACTCGCATCAGAATTCTCTTTGGTGTTTCCGTCCCCATCTGTTGCATTAAACTTATAATATCTTAAAGGGTCAGCTGTAAAATTACCGCAAGTATAATTATATGCCCATGACAATATTGTCCCAGAACAAGGATTGCACTGTTTTGAAGTACCGACCTGTACCCAATCACCGGATGCTGCCATCTCCCAAAGATAGACCGTCACAGTATCCCCCGAATCATCAGTGACATTTATAGTATAATTTCTTTCAACACCCCATCCCTCAGCAATGCTTGGTGTAACCGTCGGGTCTTCTAATAATGGTACTGCAAATAAGTAAAATGCATCTTCAAATGTAGACTGCCCAGGATTATAATAATCCCATGATGCATTCACAGTAACATTATAATATCCTTTAGTGAAATCAACAAAATCGGTAGGGATAGAACAGCTCCAAAACCCGCCAGCATAAGATGCCTTACAATTTGCAACCTCTGAACCATCCTGCATCATCTTAAAATAAACATCAGCATCTTCATCAACGATTGTTGCACCGCAATCATCACTGACAGTCCCTTGAAATGGAATTGTGTCTGTTATTGAATAATTGATAAGTCCCACAGGAGCCGTTATAGTCGGCAATAAATCTCCATAGAGCATAAAAGGAAATGCCGACGATGGTCCAGGTTCTGTAATGTTCCCTTTATAACAATCAGCACCGCTCAATACTCCACCTTTCCAATAGTTTTGACCTAAAGTAAAGTATGACTTGCACCAATGATCCGTATCATTGACCATCTCACGATTAAGATATCCCGTAGAGTTTATTGTAATATACGCAATATCAAGAGTTGCATTATCATTATATTTTGAAATGTACATAGGCGAATCAGAACTTTTAAGCTCAGCAGATGTCGGAGAAACTCCTCTATCAGCATCGACAATCTGGATTGTAAAATTAGACCAAGTACTCCTGTTGACTGTCGCATTCCAGCTAGGTGTTATGTTGAACACATTGACATCATCTTCTTCAATCTGAAATGAATAACTAGAATCAGGTCCCCATGAATTGTTGTAATTACCGGTTGAATTGTCAGACGCATTTATCCTGAAATATACATCTGTATCCAGATCGGATTCTGTTGTGTTGCAGAAGAATCCCGTATAACTAATTGTCTGATTACTTTCAGGACTACATGATGTACAGATTGTTTCATTAAGATAACTATGATCTCGGGTTGCACCGAAACTCTCATTCCACCACAAAGTCAGATTGACTTCATCTGCTTGCGGGTCAACAACACTTACATTAAAATAAAACTTTTCACCCCACCCCCCGACTGTTGTACTGCCCCATGATGCCGCACTTTCAGATTTTATCAGTGGATTGCTCAATTGTGGTTTTGCCTCTTGCCAACACCATGTATAATTGATATCATAGACATCAGTTATTGTAGCCTTGGCTGAATAAAGTGTTACATTATACTGAGCTGTATCAAAACCAGCACCTGTTAAATTACATGTATCACCAGTATAATCACCAGGCAAAGTACCTTGCGTCCGAGTACATGTAGTCAAAGGACCAAGTGTCATTGCATCAGCATCAAAATCGGGATCTTGATCAAGATCCGCTTCACTTATTGTATAATACCAGCTTGACCCGTCACTCGGCTTAAATTTTACAGATGATGTCTGTGTCTTTGTATCAGAAACAGCACCCCTATATCTTATAGTGATATTAGTCATCTGACAGTCAATACCAGTCGCACGACAATGAAAAACAGGATCAAATACTTCAGTACATGTCACTGCTTGTGTTTTTGTTCCAATACACCCCCATGCCGGAGATTCTTTAGTACTCAAACAGCTATAACCCACCAGCCCATAATCGCTCCCAGACAACTTAGGAACAGTAAACACAGTTGTATCATCCACACCGTTTCCGTCTGTATCTTCAAAAGTAACATTGAACCGCGGATCATCCATGATTGATGTAGGCTTATCAAAGAATTTCTCAGTCCCACCCAACCACATAAGGTCGATGAAGCCATTCTTCATCAATTTATCATATCTCTCTGCATAAGGTATCCTGACTGTAACATTGGTATAATGCACACTGCCATTTTCATCATCGTGATGAATTCTGATCGTCTCATAGAAATTAGTATTTTGTGGCAATTCGTTCTCTGAAACTTTCTTCAAGTCCATTTCAGGAGCAGGAGTCTCATATTCAATAATATATTCTTTTACCTCTTTTGGCTTGATTACAGACTCTTTAAAGACCCCTGTATTGGCTTTAACTTTCAAAGAACTTGTTGTTGCTGCTGAAAATGATTTACCGCTCGTCTTTTCATGTTTTTCTCTAACAATTATATTTTTTGATAAAACAGGTATATCGGCATCAATTACCCCCTGTTTAACCTCAACATCCTCTGTATTTTTCACACGTATCGTCTTGTACCACTTGACAGGTTTTCCAATTTCTGCAGAACCTTGAACAACCTCTAAATCCTCAACTAAAAATATTGTTTCGTTAGTTCCATTAATTTGAATTGTTTGATTAGTTTGAATAGTTTGGTTGGTCTCATTCAATTCATCTGTTTCATTCAAAATTACATTTACAGACGTAGAATTATAGGAGGCTCCGTATTGTGTATCTGCAAATACTTGAACATTATAGAAACCTTTTGCATTTTCAGGCATGATAAAATCAAACTTAAATGGTCCTTCCGTATATTTTGTACTTAAGAAGATGATATCTCCTGTCTCCTCAGAAACTTCTGCCGTAACATTTGCGCAAACATTATCATCAGTTTTAAGATCAAATACTCTACCGCTAATCTCAAGTGTTCTTGTGTCTCCCGTTCTTACAATTGACGCATCTATGACAATGGATGGGATAATATCACATTCTACCATTATGTTTCCCTCGCGTGAATCGACAGTACCGTTTGATGATGCAGTTATGCTATATGAATAATTGCCGCATAATGTGGGGTTGATTGTCCATGCAATTGTCTGTGTATTATTTACATCAATTGACATATGCCGGGTGATATTATCTTGTGTAACAAAACTTTCAGGTATTGAAAGTATTGCAGTGATCTTAGATTTAGAATAAATAGAAGTAATTACGGCAGTGATATCAAACTCCTGCGCAATCTCAACAATGCGCGGATAGATTATGTCAATTATTGTCACTTGAGATTGCACAATAGTTTCATTAATCATTTCAATTGGATCATTGACAAAAACATCTGTTTCATTTTCTGTCCCAGTCAATGTTTCATCAGATGTTTCATTTACGATATCATCTGATGTTTCATTTTCAGTCCCAGTCAATGTTTCATCAGATATTTCATTTACAATATCATCTGATGTTTCATTTAAAAGATCAACAACAATTGTTTCATTTGGCTCCGGCACAAAAACATCAGTTTCATTTGGTACTTCATTTGGTAATTTATTTTTGGTTCCATTATCTGCTGCAAAAATCTCAGTCTCATTTAAAATAACTTCAGAGATTTCAGGCACTGTTAAATTAAGAGAATTAGAAGAAATAATTTTATCTCCGACAGACCCTAAAAGATTACCTGTAATCGGAGAAGTCACAGGTGTATTATTATCAAACATCATATTGATCGGAGTAAATGCCAAGACAAGATATTGTACAAATAAGAATACTAAAATAAACATAAGAAATATTGTTTTAGTAGGTGAATTAAGAAGTCCGTGCGATTTTCGTCTAAAGATTAATTGAGTCCTAAATGAATAAAAACCCATAATAAATAAGTTTATAATAAAGAACAGCAGAAAATTGTATTTTTGTCTATTTGAATTACTGCTTTTACTCATTAAAACACCAAATTTACCAGATTTTAAAAATGTTTAAATATCCCTACAAAATTTTCGATATTTATGTACCAAAATAAATATGAGAGACCTGTATATAATATATTGGCAAAGGGGGTTAATAAAGCTTTACTAAAGATATAAATATTACTGATACTAAATATCAGTAAGAAACACATAGGATGTGAACAAAATACGAACAGGAGCACTTATATCATTTAAGGTTGCAGGAAAAAATAATCACACAAAAATTAATCGTTTTTGCAGAGACTTTTATGGATATAACGATAAATCAAATAAAGGAAAATATATATATAAACGAGATGGCTTTCTTAACAGATACCCCCATATAAAAGTACAAAGAGGACTGATAATCATACGTATAGAAGATGCTGAAGAAATAATAACCCTACTAGAAAAATATGATGCTGAGATTTTCATGCGCGAAATCATATTATTGCATGCAGATACCGAAGCGTTAAATAGATCATTGAATGAAAAACATACAAAAAAACATATGCTTAATGAATTAGAATAATACTGATACTTATATCAGTAATCTGAATAGACCACACCATCTAATACCGATTTCAGACAAAAATAAATACAGATCTAATGTTTATACAGCTTATCCACAAAATGTTCCATGGTCTTGGAGATATTAGACACATCTTCAATGGCCTTTGAATGCTTATGAACCGTTTTTATCTCTTTTTTATCTGATTTTTTTGATGATGCCTTTATCTTCTTATCAAGTTTTTTAATAGTCTTTACTTTTTTATCCCCCTTATCAGAAGACATAGATTTTGATGCATCACCAAGCTTGCCCAGATCACTTAATTTAGTGCTTGACTTTTCATCGCCGCCAACATTGCCCAACATACCAAATGGATTCTCACCACCACGCTTATGCAATTTGATTAAACTTTCAACATCATTAAGTTTATTTTCGATGTCATTAATCTTATGGACTGCAGACAGTCTAGTTTCAATTGTCTCAACACGAGAATCAATATCTGAAAGAGTTTTCATCAATTCATCAACCTTTGAATCAATTTTTGATTTTTCAAGCATATGTTCTATTGAAGAACTCTGTTTTTTTAATGATGCCATCTTATTGACCATATCTATAAGTTTAGAATCATCAAGAGAATTAGATTGATTATTATTCATCTCAGATACTTTTTTTGTAACAAGAGTCAATAAAGATGCAAGCCGCACATTCTTTTCTTTGATTGTTTTTTTTTCAGCGATTAATTTAGATATCATATCATCCTTATCCCCATCATCCACCAGAATAGCTCTCATCTTGATATCATCAACCATAAACACATTTCACTCCACGCATCACATACATCAATATTTGTCAAACACACCAAAAACCCTATCCGAAAACTTACTCTTAGGTATTTCTTCACCAGTTATAACTGATGCGATTATATCAAATTGCTTAGTTATCTTAGAATGTGGTTTTACAACAGATATCGGAATCCTATTATGAAGACTTTTAAAAACATCATGACTAAAAGGTATCGAAGCGATAATTGGTATTTCTGTAATATTTTCAACTTCAGTTAATGTAAGTTCATGTTTATTGTTCTTTTTCATGTTGACAATAAGGCCGATTGGTTTTAACTCGAGATCATCAACCACATGCACACATTTAACAACATCGACAACGACCGGAAAATATGGAATTGTCACATAGATTACCTCATCACTTGAACGCATCCCGGCTATGGCTTCACGACCAAACCCTGGTGCACAGTCCAGCAAGATATAATCGGTGTCAGCATACTCTTTTTTTATGCGGTCAATTGCAGATTTAAGATGCAGCATATCAAGACCGTCAAGATCTTTTAAAGAAAGTGAAGCAGGAACTACTTTCACGCCGCTTGGATGCGTATAAAAGACTTCAGATATCTCTGATTCTTCTCTGATCAAATTATTCAGAGTAATTGGATGTTGATGGATACCCATATAAAGACCAAGATGCGGTGTTGTAATATTACAATCAACAATGATTACCTTCTTTTTAAATTTTGATGCTAATATGATTCCAAGATTTGCAACGACAGTTGTTTTCCCAACCCCGCCCTTTCCCGAAATAATAGATATTACACGCATAGATGTATTAGGGTAGGAGTTGTATATAACCTTAACTAATATAAAAGTACTATAAAATAAACAGAATAAAATAAAATATTAATAAGAAACAGGTTCAAGCGGACCCATACGATACAATTTAGTACCGCAGGTCGGACAGACGCCTGCAGTCGCAGACCTGCCTGTTTTCAATACAACCGATTTGGGCTTCTTTATCTTTTTTTTTGCATTGCACTTGACACAATATGCTTCAACCATACAATCACCACACGATAAGATTAATTTATACAATCACAGATCCCTTGACAGATCAATGGGACATAAAACTTTTATGAGTTCCCCCTCATTAGCTATTATTTCAGGTACTGCATCTTTTGGAAGTTTATGATTAAGGTCATTAAAATAATTTAAAAAATCTTTTTGGGACGAAAATGCAAAAAAAGTATAGATCATCCGTATCACAATCTCAGCGTCATATCTTTTACAGAAGGGAATCAGATTATATATAAAAACAAACAGCATAACATCATCAAAAATTGTAGGACCATCACGTTTTATTGTATTTATGTCAGATAGATATAATTGTTTGATAAATGCAGAATCAAATAATACAGCATTATTATTTTTTATAAATTCAGTCACGATAGGCATTGTTTCAACAATAAAATCATTTAATGACCAACCAGTATCATCAGATTTGAGATTATGATTCTTTAAGATATAGGACGGTATCCAATCAAACTCTGCAACAAATCCTTTTTCACCTTCACAAATATATCCTGCTTCAATCATGGCCTTAAATAATGGCTTATCTAACCTTCGCTCCTTATGATAAAGATAATTTGTTTTTATCCCCCAAGATTCTTGTATCTTAAAAAGAGAGATGCCTTTTTTACTTCCCGCACAGTTCAACCAGATCAACCAAAAATTATTATATTCGAAAAGTTCTTTCATATAAACCACCAAAACAGCCCCATTCTTTCAAAAAACAATATCAACAGCCCATTTATCTATAAGACAAACATACCATATTTTTCATTTTTTAACGCCGATATGAAAAAAAAGTACCCGTTTAAGCCGTGGGCAAGAAATCGTCAGATTTCAAAAATTATAACTTTTTTATCATACACAACTAATAGTATATAAGTACTATATATAATTATAGTGATTTAATATATACTTATTATCTAATTATAGATAACAAAACAACAGGACCCACAACAACAAATCAAATAAGAAAACATACTGCCACTCTTAAAAAATTAAAAAAATCAATCAACACATCCCGCCAATGTTATCTATTTTTGAATAACCCCCCTAATTTATCACCAATAAACAAAAATATCTGATCAAAAAATATTTCAGATAACCGATCAGATAAGGATAAAAACATGAAAACAAATAAAAACGTTCACGCAAAAAAAATACTATGCTAAACGAAAAGACTCCAACCTGTCCAAAATGCGGATCATGGAATATGAAATATATGGATCACATAAAGATGTATGGCGGTTACATCTGCCCGGACTGTAAAAGTATTTGGTCCTCAGATGAAATTAAAAAGAGATAATTTTATTTCTTTCTATATCTATACTAAAAACTAACTGCAGCCTAGCATTAGAAAGAAAGACTAAAGATCGCAATCTTGCAGATTCACAAAATATGATTAAATCAAGCTAATAGATCTATGGCGATTTTTTTTATTTCTTGGTAACTTTAAGTGAAACAATCTTTTGCCTATCCATAGTTTCGACAGAGATAGATATTTTATTAAGCTCAACAACATCCCCTTCTAGAGGAACACGTCCAAGAGTCTCAAGAACAAGACCGCTTATGGTCTCAAAATCAGAATCATCTGATGCCAGCTTGACCTTTAACGCACGCTCAACATCTTCAATCTCAGATTCACCATCAACGATAAATGTATTCTTGCCTTTTTTGCGGATCATATTTTTTGAGACATCAGTCTCATCATATATCTCACCGACAAGTTCCTCCAAGAGGTCCTCTAAAGTGACAAGGCCAGTGATGCCCCCATATTCATCGACGACCATCGCAATGTGAATCTTGGCAGACTTAAACTCTTTCAGAAGTTCGTCAATCTTTTTTGTCTCCGGAACAAATATGACAGGCCTTAATATTTTTTTAAGATTAAAGCTGTCCACATTCTGACCGACATATTTCAGAAGATCTTTTGAATAAAGTATGCCGACAATTTTATCTGGTGTCTCTTCATAGACTGGTATCCTTGAAAAACTTGTCTTGTCTATAAACTTAAGCACATCAAAAAGGCTCATTGACTTTTCTAGACAGCACATATTAATTCTTGGAACCATGACCTCTTTTACTTCGGTATCATCAAACTCAAACACATTATGGATCAATTCTTTCTCCTCGGGATCAATCTCCCCGTCTTCCGTACCGATTGTCACAGCAGATAGGACTTCTTCTTCCGTAACAAGAGTTTTTTCTTTATCAGTCAGCCCATAATAATCCATAAATCTGTTTATTATGGCAGCCATGAACCGTATTAATGGTGATTGGATCTTTTGAAAAGTATAGATCGGTTTTGCGGCAAATATGGCAAATTTCTCTTTATTATGGACCGCATAGCTCTTAGGCAAGATTTCACCAAACAAAAGTATTAAGAAAGTCATGACCCCCACAGCAATACCTATACCCAATGAACCAAAAAGAAAAATTCCGATTGATGTCGCAAGAGCTGAAGCAGAAACATTCACAAGATTATTTCCGATAAGAATAGTTATTAACAGACGATTAGGATCATCAAGTAATTTTGCTATCATTTTAGAATTCTTTACTTTTTCTTTGAGCATCTTATGCCTGCTTATCCTTCCAAGCGACAAGAGAGCGATCTCTGCTGCAGAAAAAAATGCAGACAGAGCGATAAGAATTGCAAGTATGACAAGCTGATACTGAATATCCAAAATTAACACCATCTAATATCTATTGGACATGCATTGTTTATATTGATTGTGTAAAACATCATTGATAGAACTTTTTCTTTGACGGCAATGCATCGGCCAAAAGAAAATCTCTCAACTTAGAAAATCCTTCATTCTTTAAAGCAGAGACTTGATATCGATTCGTACCGACTTTGTTATAATATTTATCTAACTCGTCTCCTGAGACTAAATCACATTTATTAAAACAGACAGCAAAGGGTACATCAAATTCTCGTTTCATCTCTTTATAGAGCGACATCTGCTCAACCATCGTATAGCCACAGGTTTCAGATGCATCAAAAACAAAAAGTATCATATCAGACAGATACTGAAGTGCCAGAACTGCCTGAAGTTCTATAACATTTCGTTTATTGAGACTCCTATCAAGAAGCCCTGGAGTATCGACAAGCTGGACATATTTTTCAATATAGCCGACCCTGACATGTTTAGTAGTAAAGGGATATGGTTGTATGTTAGGCTCTGCCCCCGTTAACGTCTTGAGCATTGATGACTTGCCCACATTAGGAAATCCTGCAATCACGACAGTCTTCATTTCCTTAAACTTTGGCAGGTTCTTTAATCGTGCACGGCAATCCTCTAAAAATGTGAAATCACGCCTAATCTGATGTAGCACAGAAGACTGACGCCCGTAATACTCAGACCTGATCCGTCCAAGATCCCGTGCCTGTGCCCCCTTAAGCTTTTTCTTGTATGTCGTGCTGAGCTCTTTTGATTTTTCAGCAGCCCAACGAACCGCGCCCAGTGATTTCTTGAACTGCTCCTTATCAATCGCAAGAGAAACAATTTCAGTATAATATTGTGGCATGAGATTGACATGCGGTGTCCTCTCAACAATCTTATTGAGATAATCACAGATAATCTCATTTGCGGTTTCAACCCGTTTAAGTTCCTTGATTCTTATCTCTAGCAGCTTATTCTGAGCCGAGACTGTGGTACTTGCCTCACTTGCTGCACTATAGGCCTTATCAAGAATCTTTTTGTAGGGATGGATTACAGGCATCCTCCGGAAATCAATCTGATCTTCCATAAGACATAATTATTGCAGTATATCTTTTTAAAGAAGTGGATTAAAAACAAAAAAAAATTGACAGCGCTCAGATCTTATCATCAACAGTCAGTGCCAATTTCTTAAACTTTTCAAAATCATCTCGGAGAGTCCCTAACTCGCGATCATATTGAATTGTGACTTCTTTCTTGTCAAGCCGCGATATATCAGATTGCATCTGTTTTATGGCTTCTGATAATTTTTCAAATTCACCACGGAACTCAGACACAGAACTATTGGTCACACGAATTTTCGACACCTCATCAGACTCAGCTTTTATTGTGTCACGTATCGCATGATCAAATACATCTGACTTACTTTTAAGTGTAGAAACATCACCCTTAATATCTTTTATCTCCTCATTAAGAATGCCTACAGACTGCGTAAGGTCCCCATCCAGACGAGACACCATGCTTTTAATGTCAGAAACCTCCGCCTCGATATTATTGATCCTGTCACTTAACTGCATAAGTTCATCATTTTTACCTATATCTTTATTTTTTGAAAACATAGCAACAACACACCTTAACACACAATACCATTAATATGACCACAAAACTTCATAACTTTTTATCACGGAATATGCTCAGATTGAACTTTTTCTGCAGATGTTTAAGATATTTAGGTTCATTTTCATCAAGTATCTTCCTCTCGAGCTGAGTCTCAAGAGTCAGTATATACTTCTTGCGCAACCGTGCAATATACCTCTGTATCCCGTCAGGATTGGTAAGTATATCATCGATATGCTCATTGACTCGCTCAGAACCGAGCAGTTTAGGCAATATTACATAATCCACACCATTATCATAGGACACAAGCGCATCCTCAATATTATTTGCAGTTACAAATACGATGCATTTAGGATTTCTTTTCTTGACCTCATTTAACAGAAACATGTTATCTTCACGATTTGGAATTGTTGATATTACAAGACTTGCATGCCCAATATCTAATTTTTCCAGAACTTCCCTGTGCCGTACATCACCATAATATGCGACCAAGTCATCTTCAAGAAGCCTCTTGATTATTTCAGGATTATAATCTAAAACGACCACAGCCCTTTTCATCTTACCTAATTCAGATAATATGCCTTCACCCAGAAGATGACACCCGACAAGGACTATATGGTTCTTATGCCTCACACCGTCTTGTCCCTTATCAAGCTTATCATTTTTTGAAAACTTGCCAAAAAACTCAAAGATGAGCAGATAATGCGAGAACATATCAAAGATCTTATCTGAATATTTTATGTAATACCCTGTTGAAGTCATAGTGATTATTGCAAGTATTGCAGTTATTGAAAATATTTCAACGGGTATAATGCCGCTTGTAACACCTACTGTCACAATTATGAGCGAAAACTCACTTATCTGTGCAAGCCCTAATGCCGCAATAAAAGAAGTACGGAGTTCATACCCGAAAGCCTTCCCGATTATAAGAAGGACTAAAGGCTTGATAAAAAGGACAAAGGCAGTAAACATCATAAGAGGTCCAATATAATTTAAGAAACTGAATGACACTATCTGAAGCCCTAACGCCACAAAGAAAAGTGTTGCAAAAAAATCCCGAAGTGAACTGACCCGTGCCGCAATCTCAAGGTCATAAGGATAAGCAGTAAGACTTATGCCCGCTAAAAATGCGCCGATAGCAATAGGAAACCCAATATAGCTTGCAGCACCGACAAATGTAAAACATACAGATATAGCAGTCATGAAAAGAAGTTCAGGTGATGATGACGCAAATTTCAATAGATGCGGAGTTATAGATTTCTTAAAGATTAAAGCAAGTGCAACAAGCCCAAAACCATTAAGCAGTGTGAACACTAAAGATGACATGTCGCTACCCGCAGTCATGCTGACCACAATTGACAATGCAAGTATGACAACTATGTCTTGCACAATAAGAATCCCGAGCATCATCCGCCCGGGAAGCGTATCGATCTTGCCGCCATCCGACAGAAGCTTGATGACAATCATAGTGCTGCTGAACGTAAGTATAAGCCCCATATAAAGAGATGTCACCGCAGTAAATCCTAATGCCAGAGATAATAGATATGCCAATACAAACGTCGTTATCACTTGAAAAAATCCGCCATAAGTCACAAATGACCCGACATTTGCAAGCCTACGGAAATCAAGTTCCATACCGATGATAAAAAGCAGAAATGCCACACCAAGTTCTGAAAGAAGCATTATGACTTCACTATTCGCAATCCATCCAAAACCCAATGGCCCGATAATCATGCCGGCAATTATATACCCTAAGATAAGTGGTTGCTTAAGCACCTTCATAAAATAAGCAACAATGGTTCCTGCAATTATTGCAAAAGCAATATCAAAAAGAACATTCTCTATCAAGTAAACACCATCTTATCTTTAAGATTTAAATCAAATATTTAAATATAATATATACATAAATTATACCCCTCCCTATATATATTGATTTAGATAACAAAAAAAGAAAAAATATGAAATATGTTATTTCTTTTCAACAGACTTCAAAAGATTTGAAGCAGCAATTGAAAAACATATAAATGTAAATGGAAGAGTTATTAAACTCGCTGGACCCAAAGCACCACCCACAGCATTGATTATCCAGAGTATAATACCCAATGCAAATGAAAATATTAAATTAGTACGGGTCACAGAATAACTTCTTTTTAATGCATCAACTGGTCCCAAATTTTCAAGTATTGCAAGAGGTGCCGCATACTGGAACATCACTATCAAGAAAAGCCCGGGAAGAATAAATAAAATAAGACCCGATATAATTAAGATTCCTGAAAAGATAAACAGCAACCAACTTATAAAAAAATAATTAAAACCTTTAAATACATCTGTTATTTCAACAGTTTCACCTTTAACAACCTTTACAGCCATAACATAAAGACCGAAAAACAAAGGTACGGACGTAATTATGAATATAGACCCTATTACAGCAATAAGTGTGGCAAGAATAAATGCAACATACTGTTTCTTATAAATTTCAAAACCTTTTGATAACACACCATCAATACTATTTTCAACAGTCATACACAAACATTATTTTTTATTAATATATATTTATATTAAAACCATCAAGAAATCAAACATTATGATAATATCATTTAACTGTTATAATTGTACATCTTTTTTCTTTCCCGAGAACAAAATCCTTATCCAAAAACATCTTGACAACATCAATGTTAGTCTTTGCATGGCTTGACATCTCAGGCATTGTATAACTTGACATGCCTTTGACAGATGCCAGATACGGCGGTAGCTGATCGCCCATATATTCGTCAACTGTAGCACCTGAATCAATAAAGCCAGAAAGAATTTTCGCCGCAGAATGCCCGACCGTTTCAGCGCGGACACCAACATCGCCTAAAGCATCTGCCCCCATAACAGTATTCTCAAACTCAGCCCACAGCACGATTGACGTTCCGACAGAATCAGTCCCAGAATATTTGACATCCACATTCACAGGAACCCCATATTTATCCGACAGATACTTTTCAGCAGCTTCCGCCTCACGCTCAGAGACCTTACCTTTCTTTAACGATGACGACGAATGCGCAGCCCCTGATATCCTCAAGAGTCGCCCTCTGTCTGACAGATCAAGAGTCTTCAATTCTTTTGCAGGCTGCACGACAACCTTGACCTCCGACCCGCCTTTAGGATAATAGCCATACTTTAAAATATCCATATCGATCCGATAGCCCATCTTCAAAAGAATAGGAAAAAGCACATGTTTCGTATAAAGGAGCGGTGGCGACCACTTGCCGAAAACCGCACCGCCAGAAATGTTAATCTCTATTTTTTCCTTGATGTGCATTGCAGGTATGAGAAGCGCCTGAAGCACAAGCCCTATTGACCCTGCGGTCGCAATCTTGACATCGATATGTTTGGTCTCGATTTTATTAGGGACAAATTCAATCTCTTCAGAACCGACCGAAACGCATTCGGTCTGCGCATTGCATAGGTCCGCAACTGCATTGATCCCGGATACATGTTGCGCACGCAGCCCAGACATGCACCTGTTAGCGCGAATGTTTGTAATCTTGACCGGTCTGCCTGTCAATGCAGAGAGCGCAACAGATGTCCTTATGACCTGCCCTCCGCCCTCACCGGCCGAACCGTCAACAACGACCATATTGTCCATATCATCAATATCAATCATAACTTTTATATGTTTGAGCAGATATCTGTTTATTAGGTAGGGCACGATGGACGACAAAGAACGACTTGAACTCATAACACGAAACACGGAAGAGATCATAAAAGAAGAAGAGCTGATTGAACTTCTGAAGACAAAGAAAACACCGGTCGTATATTGTGGTTACGAGACCTCAGGCGAAGTCCACCTAGGTCACGCCGTGACCGTCACAAAACTGATAGACCTGCAGAAGGCAGGGTTCAAAGTAAAGGTATTGTTTGCCGACTGGCACACCTGGCTGAACCGAAAGGGCGACTGGGACTTCATAGAAAAAACAATCAAGACCTGGGAGAAAGCATTCAGGTCGATGGGCCTCACAGACGCAGAATTCGTCAAGGGCTCAATGTTCCAGAGAAACATGGAATACATGGACGACATACTCCTTATGTCCCTTGATACGACAATAAGCCGTGCTCTGCGCAGCATGCAGGAAGTCGCAAGAGACATTGAACATGCGCACGTATCCCAAGTGATCTACCCGTTCATGCAGATTGAAGACATGAAAGCGCTAAAGGTAGATGTCGCGTTAGGCGGAATTGAACAGCGAAAGATCCACATGATGGGCCGTGAACTTGCAGATACGATAGGATACAAGCCAGTCGTATGCCTGCACACGCCATTGATACCTTCACTTCAGGGCCCTGGCGGAAAGATGTCATCAAGCAAGCCTGAGACAATGATATCGGTCAAAGATTCAGAAAAAGACATAAAGACAAAGATCAACAAGGCGCATTGCATAGCAGGAATAATTGAAGACAACCCGGTGATGTCAATTGCAAGGCTGCTCGTATTCCCGCACACAGAAAAGTTTGTAATACAGCGCCCAGAAAAATACGGCGGCAACTTGGAATTTAACAATTACAATGAATTAGAGAAAGCATTCATCGAAAACAAGGTGCATCCACTTGACCTAAAAAATGGTGTTGCTGAAGAGGTCATAAGGATGTTTGAACCGGTCCGGAAACATTTCCTTTGATGCTGAAAAAAATCAATAGAACTCAATGCCTGCAACACGGCATCCAGTTATTTTTCTTTTTGATATCAGATTCCAGATAATTTTATATAGCGCATACACCCTAAAATACAAAGATAAGACAGACCGGCTTTTAAGCCCGCGCACATAGACAATCATTTTGTCATCAACAATAGAATCATCAATAAAATGCACGGCACCGTCAAACTTCTTGTTGTCATCTCTTTCAATTATCGACCCTTGACGCATCCGCGGTCCAAGGACGATGACATCGACTGGCATATTATCTTGCGCACGGGTACCGACAATCGACCCGTAATTAAATATTATAGGGATAGGCGAGAACATGACTTTTTTGTATCTGTTAGGACTGATCAGATCGTACTTAAAAAAAGAATATTTAGGCGTCTCAATGATAATCTGCATAGACTATGTTTGAATAATAAATTATAAAAATCAATCAATGCATACCTTCAGTTTTTTGAGCTCGCTTTTTTCTTTTTTTCATGAAAGCAAATAATACTAAAAGTACCATAAGACCTATAAAAAATGTTAGAGACGAAAATACAGCCAGACGTAACACTTCAATATCAGACATCTTATCGTCATTATCCGCTGACGATACCGAAGCACTTGCCTGTCTCTCAATAAATTTTACAAAATCCATCTTGGAAATATCAACTATATCATTGCCGCTTGCAGACCCATAGACAAAATAAGTGACATCTGAATACGAATAGACATCCATATCCAACTCTAATTTGATTAATTGGCTTATAGTAGGTCTTTCAAAAAGAAAAACAGTCACACCATACATGGAATCAGAATTATTCTTTAATTCTTCCTGAAACGCTTGTCTTATCTTGGCATCTAAAGGGATATTGCCCACATACCTTATTTTTTTATCAAGAACTAATCCATCAATACTGTCAAATGCAGACTTAGGTATTTTAGCATAAAACGCATTGTCATTGATATACTGCAAAAGAGCAATGTCGAGCTCTTCAATCTTATCGCGCGTAGTCACATCCACACTGCCCAACGAAGCATAAAATTGAATTACATAATATCCAGCATCATACGATATATTCTGCGCAAGCCCGGGAGATATTGATATCTTATGGTCTGAAATAAATGAGATATTAGACGAATTAAAATTATCTTTTTTACTGGAACGATTTAAAAATTGATCTATCTGTTCCTGTCTCCTGATCATTTCTTCTTCAGTTAACACCACACCCTGAGTCGGAGGGTTTATTTGAGGTGTATCAAGAGTTCCGGGATGTATCTGTGTATCGTTAATTGTTTCAGCAAAGGCAATAGTCGGAATAAGTACAGACATAAATATGACAATAAAATATTTTTTAATCATAATTTAATATGGTTAAATTAAACTATATAAAACTACTCAAATGGTCGGGATTTTACCCGAACATACTAAAAACCAACAATTATTAAACTGATAATAAATTATAAAAATCATTTAAGAATTAAATCTATTATCATATTCTGCATATCCAATCTTAGCAGTCCTATTGCGCCTATCAAAATCCCCACCAAAACTAAAACCTAAATTTTCAAGTATTTCTTCCTGCATCTTATTAAGATTATCAGTAGTGTATACCAGTTGACTATATTTAAACAAATGTCCTAAAAGAGAATGCTCAGCCGTACTAAATGAATGAAATTTGCTATTGCAACATCTTCTCTGTTCAGAAGAATACTCAAATTTCCCACCACTGACCAAATCATCAAAATAATTAATCACATTATCAAGTTCCATCCCTAATGAAAGTATATCCTTGCCGAGATCCTCACTATTTCCGTCATATATCGCACCAAAATATTTATTGAATAAACGAACAGATTCCTTAAAATAATTCATATATTCAGATAATTCAACATCATCAGAACTCATAGTTTCTAAGTTAGGAATAATAGGATTATTATAAAATAACTCTAAAGCATCACTAATATCATTATTGAATTTATCTATTTTTTCAGACATGTTATTTGTATAGAACTGTATTCCTGGTTCATCAATGCTTGACAATGTTTGTGTCTCGTCTATCAACTTTTTTATTTGATCCTCACTCATATCTTTAACACAGGTCTGTACAAGTTTTAACATAGATTCATCAATTATGCCAGAATTAGGCTTTAATTTTGTAGTATACTCCACTGACTGAAATGACGGATCAAATAAAAATAACCCCCCCTCCATGATACCTTGAAGTATTATTTTTTCTTACTTCTTCAAATAAATCATTTAAAGGTTGATTGATTGCATTTTTTTTAAAATTAAAATATAATGATTCTATTTCTCTCATATCATAACATAAATCAAGAATTCCATTTTTGGACTCAGTCTCTGACGAAAAACCCTCTAAAGCATATTCTTTTCCTAATTTTCTAAATTGACCATAACATAAATTATTAAGCGAACATTTTTCATTTATATCAGAACTTAAATTCAGATTGAACTTATTAAAAATATAAGGTATATTTCTTTTAAAAGTATCAAAAGCAGTATAAAAGTTAGGCATTATCTCTTTGATATATTCTGCAAGACCCTCAGATATCTGTGTTTCAGCATCAGCATTTCAATCTAAAAGTGCACAATAAAATTGATGCAATTCAAATATTTTTTCAAAATCAATTTCTGCATTACCTTGAACGTCCATAAATGACACTTTGTTTTGAAAACATTTTTTAAATGCTCAAATTTAATTAAAAACCATTTTATATTCCTTATCAGTCAAACTCTCTTCACACCAAGCTTGAATTTTATCATTTCCAAGTTTTGATGATAATAAATCTCTTGTACTTTCTTTTAATGTTTCTGAAAAATTCTTATATGTAAACTTAATATGTTTCATATTTTTTAAAAAATCATTCAAATACGTATCTAATGTTTCAACATATTCAATTAAATCATCTGTATCTCTATGTATTTGTAAATTTTTTAACTGTGCATTGCATTCAGTCAAACATATTTCAAATTCTTTTTTAGTTTTTTTAGAAACATCAGGCACACCTTCAGAATCCTGTTCTGAAAATACATTTAATCTATCTGCGACTTCATAAACCAAATCAAAATATTCATTAAATTTATTTATTTCTTCTATTGCTTCAGAAATATAATAATCAATAGTATCTTGAGTTGTCTTTAATTGTTTAGATTTTGAAATTGAATTATCTGGTAATCTTAATTTATTATCAAGATCTTTTACTCCCTTTATCACATTATACAAATTATCATAAACAGTCATATAAGTTAAATCGTCATTACAATAATCACATAATAACTCACACAATTCTTTCAGATCACCAGAGAATAATGAATTTAAATCTCCTCTCCTCTTATCATTTAAATGATTATATAACGATTCTTCATTAGATCTCTCACGACACTCAATGAACTTTACTCTTCTTGTCCTAAACGAAAATGGACGCTGTGTAACTTTTTCTTCAATAAAATCCTTATAGCTCCTTTCAGCTTCATTTTTCAAACTACTCTCAATATCCTTCAAAATTTCTTCTTTCGTTTTAGAAATATAATTTACTATTGCATACATACCAATAAGTTTATCCACATCAAACTGTGGCATTTCTAAATATTGAGAACTTGTTTCATCAACCATAAACTAAATATAACCCATCAAAACTTATAAATTTAATCATTTAACAAGAATAAAAACTATAAAACACAAAAACATATAAAAGCACCTGACATCAATCCATATTAATGTCTTACAAACTTATCATCTCAGAGAAACCGTCCGCCGCGCGAAAGATAGCCGCAGCGATAGCAGACAAAGGCGTCAAGGTACTGAAAGCGGGCGATGTGAGCTACTTGGAGATTGAAAGAAAGGGCGAAAAGATTCTTGTAGCCCCGGCAGTAGGTCACCTGTTCGGGCTTGCACAGAAAAGCAAAAACTGGACATATCCCGTATTTGACACCGAATGGCAGCCGACATTCAAGATATCAAAAAATGCAGGATATGTAAAAAAATATTACAACATGCTAAAACAATTATCGAAAGACGCAGACGGTTTTGTTGTGGCGACCGACCTTGATATCGAGGGGGAGACAATTGCATACACAATCCTTAAAAACATCTGCAAGACAACAGATGCAAAACGGATGGAATTCTCCACACTGACAAAACAAGACCTGATCAACGCTTACGACAACGCAAAACCGCACATCAATTTCGGTCTTGCAGACGCAGGAGTTACAAGACACACACTTGACTTCTATTTCGGTATTAACATCTCACGCGCACTGACAATCGCAGTCAAGACCGCAGGGACATACAAGGTACTGAGCGCAGGACGTGTCCAGGGCCCGGCACTCGCATTCTTGGCAAAACGAGAAAAAGAGATCAAAGCATTCGTCTCAACACCATTCTGGCAGATAGAGATGGACACACCAAAGTTCAAGGCAATGTATGAAAATGACAAGATACTTGACAGGAAAGACGCAGAAAAGATAGTTTCTGAAACAACAGGAAAAGACGCAAAGGTCATAAGCCAGACAAACAAGAATTACAGGCAGCAACCGCCAAACCCATTTAATCTTACAGACCTGCAAGTTGAAGCGCACAAACTATTCAGCATAGTCCCGCGAGACACACAGCAGATTGCCCAGAAATTATACGAGATGGCAGTCATATCATACCCGAGGACAAGTTCACAAATATTAGATCCAAAACTAGGTTTCAGAGAGATATTAGAAAAACTATCAAAGAACGCCGAATACCAGGATAAGACAAAATTCCTTTTAGCGCTCCCTAAACTAGTACCAAACAACGGTAAGAAGACAGATGATGCGCACCCGCCGATACACCCGACAGGCGAGATGCCAAAAGGCCTGATCGGCCGTGACAAGAAGATATATGACCTGATAGTCAAACGGTTCTTTGCAACTTTCGGAACCCCGGCCACACGCCAGTCATCAAAGATAATCCTTGACGTCAATGCACACAAGTTCCAGACTGAGGGAAAAAGAACAGTCGAGAATGGTTGGTTTGACCTTTACGAACCTTACGTCAAGCTTGAAGAAGTGACACTGCCGCAGATGACAGACGGCGAGACTGTAACTAACAAGAAGATCACGCTCCTGGACAAAGATACAAAACCGCCGAACAGATACAATGAATCATCCATCATAAAAGAGCTGGAAAGACGTAACCTTGGAACAAAGGCAACACGGGCAGAGATAATCAACAACCTTTACAAAAGAGATTACCTGATGGAAAAAAGAATCGAGGTCACAGACCTTGGCCTGACAGTGATTGACACACTTGAAAAGTACTGCCCGGAGATAATCTCAGAAGAGCTGACACGGACTTTCGAAAAGCACATGGATGACATCGAGCACGAAAAAGAATCAAGCGAGACAATAATCAACAAGGCAGAAAAAGAGCTCACAGTAATCCTGACCAAATACAAAGAGCACGAAAAAGAGATCGGACTGTCCCTTGTAAAGGCAACGAGAGAGACACAGAACGAAGAGAGCACAATCGGTCCTTGCAAAGTCTGCGGCAAGGGTACATTGATGATGAAAAGGTCCAAGTTCGGCAGGTTCATCGCCTGCGACAGATACCCAGACTGTAAAGTCACATATTCCCTGCCAAAAAACGGCATGATAAAAAGCCTGAAAAAAGAATGTGAAGAGTGCGGTTTCCCGCTCATCAGCATAATAAACAAAGGCAAGAAACCGCAGCAGCTGTGCATCAATCCGAAATGCCCGTCAAAGAAGATCGAGGATGCAGGCGCAACCGAAGAAGTCAAGGAAATGGCTGACGGAACTCTTGTCAAGACTTGTCCTAAATGCAGATCAAAGCTGATATTGAGGAGCAGCATCTACGGAAAGTTCTTAGGATGTTCCGGATACCCAAAATGCAGGTATACAGAGCGCCTGGACGGCAAAGACAACGTCAAGAAGTATCCGGTTAAGAAGAAGACTGCGCCTGCAAAAAAGAAGAAGACTGTTTCTAAAACAATAAAAAAGAAGAATCAATAATCTTATCGATTTAACATATACAACAAAAACCTATTTAAGATAAATATATAATCTTAACAAACAAGATAACATCATGCAAGCATATTTTATCCGGCATGGTGAAACAAATTACAATCTTTTGGACTTATGCAATGATGATCCAAAAAAAGATGTTCACCTGACCGAACTTGGAAAAGAGCAGGCAGACATCATTGCAGAAACATTAAAAGATATCGATATAGACCTGGTATTCATATCAGAATTGCCAAGGACTAAAGAGACAGCAGATATAATAACAAAAAATCATGATGTACAATTCAGGATTGACCCGAGAATAAATGACAGAAAGACTGGTTTCGACAGCAGACCGGTCCCTGATTTCTTCAATGCATTAAAGCCCGACATGTTCAATCTAAAATTCAATGACGGTGAATCATTCCAGGAAGAAAAAAAGAGAGTGTTCTCATTTTTAGAAGAGCTGAAACAGCTGAAACACAAGACAATCCTTATAGTTACACATAGCGAGATATTGCAGATCATAAACGGATATTTCAATAATTTATCTGATAAAGATATGTGGGAAATAAAAATTGACAACTGTCAGGTTTTAGACTTTGAGATTTGATTATAATATACACAACCAAAAACCCATCAAATATAAAAACCAACTCCAACAAATGGTAATATGCAACCCAACACTAAAAAAACACTGATCATAACCTCATTAATTCTAATAACAACAACATTCGTCATTTTAGAACAGGACGACTGTGACACAGAAGACACCGATTCAGAGATCTGCCCGATCGACGACATAACATCTGATAAGATAGATTCATTTGAGACTTGCGCAGCCGCCGGAAACCCAATAATGGAAAGCTACCCAAGACAGTGCAGGGCAGGCGACCAGACTTTTGTTGAGGACATCTCAATCAAATGCACAGACGACCAGAGAGACGCAGAGTTTTGCATTACCCTTTACCGGCCAGTCTGCGCAACCGTCAACATACAGTGCATAACTGCGCCCTGTGACCCGATAAAGGAGACCTTCAGCAATTCATGCGTGGCCTGCAGTAACCCTCTTGTAGACTCTTATTCACCCGGAGAATGCTGAATCATGCAGATAGAATTCATGATAAGCCTCAAAGAACAGTACATGAACGCAATAGAAAACAAGACAAAGCTGCACGAATTCAGGCGCCGTTTCTCAAAAATCAACCACAATTTCTATTCTTTAATCTATGTCTCAGCGCCAATAAGCAAAATCACAGCAATAATAAAGTTCAACCCACCGCTAGAAGGCAATATAGATGATATGCTCGCATTGAGACAGACACACAGTTTCAGCAACGATCAAGCCATAATAAATTATTTCAAAGGATCAAAGACCTGTCATGCGCTACCGATATCCCAAATACATATCTTAAAAAATCCGATACCACTAAACAAATTAAGAGACTTGGTACCAAACTTCGCACCACCCCAATCATATTTCAGGATAGACAACGACAAATATTCAGTGATTATTGATTATAT
>WTCB01000106.1 GCA_013138765.1 Candidatus Nanohaloarchaea archaeon | reverse complement strand
CAATAATTCCAAAAGAGACGCATAATAATCTTCAAACACAAAATTACAATTTTTCTCATTTATCTCTTTTATAATACTTATTCTTGCTTCAGGTATTTCAATTAATGGCTTGGCCCTTTCTATATTTGGAGAGACTTTCCTTGCAGAATGATTTTCAAACAATCTATAAATTTATAAAGTTTAATTTACCACTGTACAAGTATGATTCACAGCATGCCACACGCTCCAAATAACCTTGTTACTAAAATCTATGACGTTTTAACTAAAAATCCCAATATTACTGTGGTAAAAGAAACGCTAGTGCCTATCATTTTAGAAGAAGAAACAGTTCAGAGTGCTATGTGTGGTGAAATGCCAATAAAATATGGTTTGCCTGATTCTTTAAATACACCTTTTAATAATATTACCTTGCACATTGCCCCAAAATATAGAATATCTGATATGACAAAATTTTCAACTTTCAAAAAAACAATTTTAGATGAAAATCATAAAATTAATAGGCCAAGTGATTCTCAAAATACTGATTTAGAAATTAACGACCAAACTATTAGATTTCCTCATTCTTATTATCCTGAAAAAGTTGGACAATTATCGATTATAAACCCTACATATAGTGCCATTATAAAGGATCATGAAGGAACAGAATTAAGTTCAACTCATTTTGATGAAACTCAAGAACCTTATACTAAAACTTTTGATATCACTGCATCTATAGCTGTATTTGTTTATCCAAATTCAGAAATTGCAGATGCGGTTTTAGATGGCTCTTTAGAATGGCATGATCTAGATGATGGTGAATCCGGTTATCTTCGGACAGAATTAAAAAAATATGAACCTAATTTGGGACCCCCTACAAAAATAGATAATATTAAAAAATTCTTTAAACTTTAAACTTTTTTCAATCGACAATAATCCTAGCATCGGCAACGACCGCCCTTTTTGAATCGACCATAAGAGGATTTATGTCAAGCTCTTGTATATCCGGATTATCCTTGACTAATCTAGAAACTGAAACCATCGCTTTTTTTATCTTAGAAATGTTAGCTTTTGGCTGCCCACGAACGCCTTCTAACACAGAAAATGATTTTAGTTCATGCAGCATCTCACCCGCATCTTTCTCAGTAATAGGAATCACGCGAAATGCCACATCTTTTAAGACCTCGACAAATATGCCGCCGATACCGACCATGATGACCGGCCCGAACTGTGGATCTACCTTAGACCCGATTATCAATTCATGCCCCTGCACCTGTTCCTCAACAATCACTCCATCAATCTTGGCATGTGGATTTGATTTAGAGACATTTTTCATGATAAGGTCATATGCCTTCAGTGCATCCGCTGAATTGTGTATGTTAAGCACGACCCCGCCTGAATCAGTCTTATGCACAATTTCAGCAGATATAACTTTCATGACAACAGGATATCCGATCCTGCCAGCATATGCAGACGCCTCATGTCTGTCTTTTGCAACAAACTCACGAGTAACATTAAGCCCATAGCTTGAAAACAACTTTTTAGATTCATGCTCAGTTATCAATCCCATAACACTCACACATCATATATCTCCACTTTAAGGAGTTCTTTGTCTTTTATTGTCTTAAGATTGCTGCCGTCGTGTGTTATTGAAACATCCACAATGAAATTCTCAAACAATATGTCCCGGCCGATTATCATCTTGTGTGTCATGTGTGTCCTGTCCTGCACATTTGCACCCACTTCAAAAGTTCTGCCTGAAATTTCAAGGTTGACTTTGACGATCTCTCTTTTAAATTTCTTGTTGACAGACGGATTAAGGACCGTTATTGTCCCGATCGGTTTACCAAAATCAAGCTCTTTGGCTATTGTTGCATCAATAGACGTAGTTGTGGCACCGGTATCGCAGATTGCGGCTATCTTTGCACATTTTTTTGACCCGCATACATGGACAACTTCGGTCAACCCGATTATTTTTTTCTTGATTTCAGACATCAACACTCACATTAATAAATAATGGTATTTCAATTTATATATCTTTGAACCTATTTTTTGTGGGTGTACCATGGACGACATTATAAAAACCCTGACAGCTGAAGAATTGCACCTTGCAGAAAATGCAATGCCTTATCTGTCAAAAGTAATATCTGATTGCTTAAAAGTCAAAAAAGATGAAACGCTTTTAATTATGGGCGATTCCGGATATGAAGACAGACGGCTCTCAATAATATTGTGTGTCGGTTACTTTCTTGCCGCAAAAAAATTAGGCTTAAATATACCAAAAATAATAATCCAGACACCTAAAGTACGTGGTGACTATGCCGATCCTTCGATAACCGATACACTAAAAAATCTTAATCAAAACACACCCGTCATTGTTGCCATATCAAACCGCCTTGGTAAATTTGCATCGTTGAGTAAAAGTTTCAGGACTTTCATAAAACACGAAGGCCACCGGTTTGCATCCATGCCCAGTCTTGGAAAGATACCAACAAGAGACATTGATAAAGTGCTCACAACCTTAGACATTGATTATGATGCTGTAAGAAAAAATTGCGAAATAATTAGAAAAATAATAGATGACGGTAAAGAATTACACATAACAACAGATGAAGGAACCGACCTCTACATGAACATCCACGGAAAAAAAGCATTATCCGTAACAGGCGTATACGACCAGGCAGGCACAGGCGGAAACATGCCGATAGGTGAGGTCTACACCCCTTGTCGTGGCAAGTTTGTCAATGGAACTGTTGTAGTTGATTTAAGCTCACAGACCAAAGATGGCACACAGCTCATAACAACTCCCATCACTCTTGAAATAAAGGAAGGTAACGTAATCTCAATTACAGGAGATAAAGAAGCAGAAAACCTAAAAGAGACTATTGAATGGGCGCATGATAACTCAAAATTTCCATGGGGCGTGAGACGTATTGGTGAACTGGGTATAGGGCTGAACCCAAACGCAAAGATAATCGGTTCCATGAACATTGACGAAAAAGTGATGGGCACGGCACACGTCGCAATCGGCAGCAATTACTGGTTCGGTGGCACAATCTACGCAATAGTCCATCTTGACCAAGTTTTCAAGAATCCAAAAATCAAAGTTGACGGAAAATTGCTTGAACTCCCAAAAATAAAGCAATTATAAATTCTTTCAAAAAAAAGTATATCAATGGAAAAAAAGGATAAGTTACGAATTTTCACTCAGACAAAAGAAAATAAGACCGCATTAAAAAAAGAACTTGACCTCCCCATCTACTTATCAGACATAGGCAGTTTCTCAGTCTATCTTCACAAACAATGTGGCTGTCATATTTTCCACATTGAATTTGAGACCAAATACAATAAATGGCTGACCTTGTGCAACATAAGACTCAAAAAGAACAAAAAGACAGGTATCTCCTATCAATTTCCAGATGAAGAAGACAGACACAGGCTCATGCTTTACTTAAACAAAAATAAAAAAACGCGCAACCGGCTAAAACTGGCAGAGACGACCTCAACCGCTCAAAAAAAGAAAAAAAACATTGACGAGGCATATTATTATGGATGAACCGCAAGACTTCAAAATACCCAACCTTGACAAGATACTTAAAAATGGCTGGGACGTAAAAGATAATGATGCGGCAATCATAATAACAGACAAAGGAATTGATGAAAACATTCTTGCCCCGCTTCTTGCCAAAAAAGAAAAAGAGGCGCTTGAAACCCTAAATTGTAATTGTGCTCTCTTGACCCAGGAAATAAAGACCGACACAGATTACCTTGACAGAACAATTTTTGAACAGCTCTCAAAACTGCCGCTAAATTCAATTGTAGTGGTTTCGGTCTCAAACAACATAGGCCTCATCCCTACCGGAACTGAAAAAAATTTCAAAGCATTTGTCCTTAAAAGAAACCTGAAACTGATTTACTCGCTTGGCCTTAAAAATATAAAAAAAGAAGACTGGCCAACATTTATAGACGCAATATCTTTTGACCCAACAAAAAAATTAGAAGACATGGTGCGCATAAAAGACGAAATCGACAACGGAAACACAATCAGGATCACAGCAGATGCCGGCACAGACCTAAGATTGGACATAAAAGACAGAAAATCGCACATTGCCTGCGGACTCCACCAATTTAAAAGCACAAACATGCCCTTCGGCGAAATATATATTGCCCCGAACGAGACCAAGACTAACGGAAAAGTAATGATTGACGGAACCATAAAGACGCTTTCAGGCTCAGAACTTTTAAAGGACGATTTTTGCCTTGAATTCAAGAACGGCCAATTGATCAAGAACACCTCAAAAGACTTGTCAGACACAATAACAACAATAGAAAAAATTGACAGAAACATAAACATCCTTGCCGAACTTGGTATCGGACTGAATCCAAAAGCAAGACTTATAGGCCAGACACTCCTTGATGAAAAAGTATTGGGAACTGCTCACATTGCACTCGGCATGAACACAGTCTTCGGAGGAAATAACAGATGCGCATACCACCTGGACCAGGTCTTCAAGAATCCGAAAATATGGATAGATGGAAAAAGATTAAAAATATAAAAAATCAACCTGCCGGCAAAAAGCTCTCATATGAACTCTTAGCAATCTTGACATCATGGATGTCAAGTATGGTGTTGCACGATTCACAGCGCGCAATCTGGTTGCCCCATATCCAATCCATCTCTTTTTCACAGCTTGTACATATTACTTTCATCTTCATTCAGATCACCTTGATTATTTTTTTTAACCCTGGATCAGATAGATAAACTGCAAAAAACATAAAGACCTAAATCTGATCAATTAAATTTTTGTGTACCCTGTCTTCAGGTCTTAAAGGTCCTCTAAGAAAAAAATTATAGAATCATCCCCGACTAACTTCTGCATGTCAGACATTTTTTAGTCAGGGCTGTATATGTGACCATGCCTGTAAAGAAATCCCATGTAATATTATGGTTATCCGGGTATGACATGATTATCACTGATTATAATTGAACAGTCAATATTTAAATACCTTTGTATATAGTTACATACAATAAACACCTTAAACATATGCAATTACACGTGAAGATAATTATGACAGAAATAAGAGACACGGGAGCCAACTCACAGCTCATAGGAACCTTGCCTGACGGATGCCGCATGTGCATAAAAGGAAAAAAATCAGTCCTGTTCTTGACAGGTGAATGTGATAAAGACTGTTTTTATTGCCCACTTTCAGAACAGAGAAAAGGAACTAAAAAAATGTGGATCAACGAAAAAGAAGTAAAAAAAGACACAGACATAATTGACGAAATAAAAAAATGCAGCTCGACCGGTGTGGGAATAACAGGTGGTGAACCCCTAATTGATATAGACAAATTCTGCCATTATGTAACTCTCTTAAAAACCGAATTCGGAGCACATTTCCACATCCATGCATATACCACAAAGATAGATCTGACAGCTGACGACATAAAAAAACTTAACCGATCAGGTCTTGACGCCCTACGATTTCACATATTCAACATAGACAGGCTACAAAAAATAAAAGATTTGGCAGAATTCAAGATAGGCATCGAAATACCCCTTATACCCGGATATGAAAAAACACTAAAAAGGCTCATAAAAGATGCAGAAGGCATAATTGACTACATGAACCTGAACGAGCTTGAATATTCCGACACAAACTGCGAAAGGATGGAAAAACAAGGATTTGAACTGAAAGAATATGAAGATTATGCTGTCAAAGGCAGTGTAGAACTGGGTCAAGACCTATTAGAATATGCAGCTAAAAACACAAAAGATATATCAGTCCATCTTTGCACGGCATCAACAAAATATGATTACCAGTACTGGAACCGCATGAAACACCGAGCAGAGAACATAAGACAGCCCTGGGAAACCGTTACAGAGCAAGGTCTTATCCGAAAAGGTGTAATTTTAGGCAATTTTGGCACCATGATATTGAAACCCGACACCTACACAGAAAAAAACAGCCGCATCGAGACAACGGTAAAGAATGCAAAAAGGGCAGCAAAGAAAGGTCTTGATGCTGCAATTGTCCTCTCGATGCCGACAGATGACTCCTTTGATTTCGAACTCACGCCACTTGACAAGAAAGGTCGGCCAAAAGAATAGTAATTTAAAACTGAACAACATAACTTGTCATGCGGCAATGATTATATGCCCTAGGATGAAAGCTTCATGGCTTAGTGATTTCCGGAGTAGCTTATGAGCCGCAAAAAATAATTGCTTCTAGACCATACAAAAGCATATAAATAACAATAATAAACTAGTTTTATAACCAAGACATACCCATAATTGAAGACCCTGTTCTCCTCTTCCGACTTAAACCTCCTCTTTTTTTGCGTTAGATTTATAAAATATACATTTTTATTTTATATTATATTCTGTATACATGTGTTGTGTTCTGATGGAAAAAAAGACAAAATATATCTTCATAACTGGCGGTGTCATGTCAGGCCTTGGAAAAGGCATATTGACAGTATCTATAGGCAAGCTTCTGCAAGCACAAAATTATACAATAGAACCCCTAAAGATTGATCCCTACCTAAACATAGATGCAGGTACCATGAACCCGCTTGAGCACGGCGAAGTCTTCGTCTTGGATGACGGCGGCGAAGTTGACATGGATCTTGGTAATTATGAACGGTTCCTTGAAAGGACCCTTGCACGAAAGAACAACCTTACAACAGGCAAAGTATACAAACACGTGATCGACAAGGAACGAAAGGGCGACTATCTCGGAAAGACTGTACAGATTATCCCGCATATAACTTGCGCAATCCAGGACCACATTAAAAAAATAGGAAAGGGCAAAGATTTTGTCCTGATTGAAGTCGGCGGCACAGTAGGAGACATAGAAAGCATACCTTTCCTTGAGGCCGCCCGTGAACTGTCAGTGACTGAAGATGTCTGTTTCATCCACCTAGTCCTTGTACCCACCCTTGATGTTGTGGGAGAACAAAAAACAAAACCCGCACAGCATTCAGTCAGAATTTTAGGGGATCTAGGAATAAGGCCTAACATGGTCGTCTGCCGCTGCAAAGATCCATTGGCAGATAGGACAAAAAGAAAAATCTCACTCTTCTGTGGCGTAAAAAAAGAAGACGTAATATCAGACCATGACGCAAACATCTACGAACTGCCACTGATCCTCAAAGAACAAAAAATTGCAGAAAAAATAATAGACCACTTCAACATGAAACACAACGGTCCAGAACTGACTGAGTGGACCTCTTTTGTAGAAGGTCTAAAAAACGCAGACAAGAAAATTACAATTGCAATGACCGGAAAATACACCCAGCTCCATGATTCTTATGTATCGATAAATGAAGCGCTCAATCACGCAAGATCAAGATACGCCTGTGAAATTGATATGAAATTCATAGAGACTACAGACATCGAAGAAAAAAAGATAGACTTAAAAACAGAACTTAAAGATGTTGACGCACTCATAGTGCCTGGTGGTTTCGGTTCCCGTGGCACTGAAGGAAAGATTGAATGCATAAGATACGCAAGAGAAAATAAATTGCCCTTTTTAGGTCTCTGTCTGGGATTCCAGCTTGCCTGTGTAGAATTTGCAAGAAACATCTGCAACCTAAAAGACGCCGCATCGGCTGAAATAGATCCTAATGCAAAAAATCCAATAATTGATATAATGGCAGACCAAAAAAAAATAGATTCAAAGGGTGCCACAATGCGCCTTGGTGCCTGGCCGGCAATTCTTAAAAAAGGCTCACTTGTAGAAAAATTATATGGTACACAAGAAATTTCAGAACGGCACAGGCACAGGTATGAAGTCAACAACGATTACGTAAAAGAACTTGAAGGCGCAGGTCTAGTCTTTTCAGGAAAATCCCC
>WTCB01000007.1 GCA_013138765.1 Candidatus Nanohaloarchaea archaeon | reverse complement strand
AGAAAGTTCTTAGATGAACTTTCCTTTTCTTATCTTTTTTCTTTTTTCATATTTTTTGTTCATCTTTCTTTTTTGATAATCGATGATCGATATATCCATAATTCTGTTTTTGTATCATTTCTATCTGAAATTTAATAAGCAAGGTATGACAAATAATTGATACAGGGGTAATCATGGATGGATTCTTTTTTTAATCTGCGCAATAATGATAGATATCTTGTATGCACATTATCATTTGTCTTATTCTGTATCTTGATGAGCTGTCCTGTTTTTGGCGGCAGTTTTGCGGCGGCTCCGGGCACGATAGCTTTTGAAAATATGCTCAAGAGCGGTTATGCCGAAACAGAGATATTTGCCAATAATCCTGAGGACGTACCAGTTGATGTTGAAATAATTGCAGAGGGTCAGATTGCAGAATGGCTGTCATTCTATCCAGAATCACTTGTTCTTGAACCACAGTCGACAGGTGATTCACTTGTCATAATAAGGCCTCCATGGGATGCAGCAAACGGGCAATACGAGGGTACGATAACGCTTGTCTCAAGACCGAGATATAAACAGACACACGATGTTCAGTATGGGCTGAACATAGAGACTGCTGTAATACTTAAGGTGTCCGCAGAGGTTGTGGGGGAACAGATTGTCGATTATTCTGTTGCCGATATGTCTTTAGAATCTGTTGAGGTCGGTTATGCTGTACCGTTGACATTTTCAGGTAAAAATGATGGTAATGTGCGCGTAACACCTAAAATAAGTATAGATGTATACAATTCAAACAGATCTATCTTAGTGTCTTCAAATAATATAACTCCTGAAAGTGTCATGCCTACTGTCAAGAAAACAGAGACAATTCATATAGCTACTGAAAATCTGCAAGAAGGTCAATATTGGGCTAACATTTCTGTATCTGTCTTTGATGAAATAATCTATACAAAGATGATAACTTTTGATATCTTGGAGAAGGGAGCACTTTTATTGTCTGGAGAATTTGTTCAGCTTATCTCAAATAGACCATGGTCTTCTCCTGAAGATATTGTTAGGTTCTATGCAATATTTATGAATACTGGTGAGGTTCCCGCAACTGCTAAATTTAAAGGAGAGATATATTTGGATGATGTGCTTGTAGACATGATTGAAAGTGATGAGATGTTTGTTGAGGTAGGCGGAACTATTAATCTTACTGCTTACTATACTCCAAAGAGGACAGGAATATACACTGTTGAGGGCATTGTCCACTATTCCGGAAAGAGTACATATACTAAAGGTACTGTCTTAAATGTGTTTTCGGATACGCAGAACAATAATTTTTTTGTGGAATATAAATATCTCATTACAATGGCATCGGTTCTTTTTTTAGTGTTTTTTTCTATGAAAGTATCGGGTGATATTTTAGGTAAATCTAAGGTCGATATGGATTCAACCTCTCAAAAGTATAAGAAGATTGATACTTCATTTGATGATGCTGCAAGAAAAGGCGAAAGATTAAAGCGTAAGATACGACACATGAAATATTCAAGGAGGTAATGATCTATTTTTTCCATATTCAAAAAAGGTGCATCAAAAGAGATTGAGAGACTTAATGAGAAAGCGTCTTACTTTGAGAATAAAGTAAAACATCTTACCGAGCTATTATCTGATCTTGAATCTGAGATTGATTTTTTGGGTTTTGCATCAGGTGGGTCTAATGCTTCCGATAGTTTAGATACGCAGAAACAAAACTATGTTGTTGAGATTGATAATGGTGATGATAAAGCTATAGCAGATAGTCATGACCTGTCATTGGATAAAAATGTGGATAAAGAGGATATGCACAAGCCGTTTATTGAGATAGATATGGCTGGGGCTGAAAGTGAAAATGGTGTGCTCTCTTCAGGATGGTGGAATTCTGAAGGCAATTCAAGATGGTCCGGCAAAGATAATAAGCACGGTACAGTCACATTTACTTTGTCTGAAATAAAATCATGTATTCTTACTGTGCGATTTTTTGTTCCTGAACATATTTCCGATAAACATGTACGTATCATTGTCAATGGTAGCGAGGTTCTTGATATTGTTCCGGATGGCAGCGGCATTATTGAAAAGAATATAGAACTATCTGAAAAAGTATTAAGGATGGGTGAAAATAATATTATGTTCAAGGCAAGTTTCTGGTCGCCAAAAAAAGTTGATCCCAAACTAAAAGATGAGGGTTCTCGTTCTATTGCATTTGATTTCATTTCTATTGAATGATGTCTTAAATTTATTCAAAAGGGAATCTTGAAAGCCTTTTTATGCCGGTCCCTTTCATGAGGACCGTGTCTTCTAATCTTATTCCGAATTCACCGGAGAAATATATTGCCGGTTCAAGTGTGAAGACCATGTCTTTTTCAAGCCTGTGTGTTGACTTTTCTGAAATAATCGGATATTCATGTTCTTTTAGACCTACACCGTGACCTAGGCTGTGGACATTGCTGTAGCTTGTGTCTTTGTAACCGGCCATTTCAAGATGATGACGTGCAAAAAGTGCGATGTCTTGCGCCTTTATACCAGGTTCCAATATGTCGTCCAGACGGCTGTGCAAGCTTACTAGTGCGTTCATCGCTTTTTGCATCTTGTCATCTTTTTTGAGGATGAATGTCCGTGTGACGTCTGAGGTGTAATGATTGTTCTTTATGCCGAAATCAATGAGCACTATATTTTTGAAATGATTATTTTTTGGAAGGTGGTGGATGTTTGCAGAATTTTCATCACCTGCCACAAGCGTGTCAAAAGACCATTCAGCCCCAGCATTTACAATCTTTTTGTGTATCTCCTGCTTAAGTAGGATTTCGTTCTGCGGGAATCGTTCTTCTCTGATTTCTTTTAATATCCTGTCGGACATAAGGCAGGCAGACCGTATGTTTTCAATTTCTTGCGGTTCTTTTATTGCTCTGATATCTGTCATGTCGTGCTGTATGTCAATAAGTTTTATTTTGGGTAATTTTTGTCTAAGTGAATGTATGAAAGAATAACGGATGTTGCCGTCAATGCCTATTGTCTTGTCGTCAAGTGCCCTCGTCTTTAGGTAACTAGAGATTGTTGTGTGTAATATGGTTGCGCAATTTTTTACAGATGATTCTTTTTTGGCTTTCATGCATTCCCAGGTAAGGAGCATTTCGTCGTCAGGGGTCACTATGTGAAAATTTGGGCCGCAGTCATTATATTCAGTGAAATAGTATAGGTTCGGCGAGCTGTGGTCAAAAGAAGGTATAAGAACTGCGTCAAGTTTTTTTTCGGTCATGAGCTCTCGTAGTTTTTGAATTCGTGCTTCGTGCCCCATAACAGAATCATCTCATCTTATCTTTTCATCTCTTTTTTCAGGCGAGTGACCATTGCATCAAGTGCGCGCCTCTTAACAAGAACGTTTGTCTCTGGCATATTGTCTTTGTATAATGTCTTGTCAAAAAGCTGTATCAGCTCAATGTCTAATTTTTTGCAGGCATTTTTGAGTGCAATGTAACTTTCTGATTCTTGCTTGAAATAGCACATATATTTTTTGTACCTGTGCGCTTTAAGATAATCTTCAATTCGTCTCTGTGTTACTTTTGTGTATTGTTTTTTTAGGTCTTCAGTCTCTTCCCATTCAGGCCAGTCATAGTGTGCAAAGGGATATTTGGATTCAAATTCTCGGGGTATGACTCCCGGGTTTGAGATCATCACCTGATGTATCCGTGCGTAGAAGTGCAGGTTCTGTATTCGTTTAAGTATTTCTTTGTGTGTCTTTGACAGTGAGTATGGTTTCCTGAATGCGCAAGGCAGGAAAAGGATCGTGTCTTTTACTTTTGGGGGGGTGTAGAACCTAGTAAAATAGTCTTGCCAGATTTCGTAGTGGGGGTGGTTCAGGTTTTTTTCGTCTGCACCCTCCAGTTCACATTTCATCTGTTCCGGGATTCTTGGCGTGAACGCAAATGTCTCAAAATCAATCTCTATCTTTTTGTTAGTTTTCCATTTGCCTGTTACTTTTTTGAATTGGTTTCTGTCAAGCGGTCTCCATTTCAGGTCAAGGTAAAGGTCAATCATTTTTGCGCTTGAATGCGGGTATAAGTTTATGAGAACTATGGAATCTGAATAGTTTAGTGCGAATTCAACTGATGTGTCAAGTGATTTTTGGATGTCCTTTACATAAGGCAGGTTTATAAGGAGGTACGTCCTTACTTTGCCGTTATTTTTGTGTATTGTCTTTGCGGCTTTTTCGTATTGTTCAACCGTGAAACCTTTTTTTATGTCTTTTAGGGTCTTGTTGTCTGCGATTTCAAGACCTATCGCTACAGTGTAATCTTGATCTTTGAATGGTTTTAGGGTTTCATCTGTTATGAATTCCGGGCGGGATTCAAAAAGAAGCTGTTTTATGCTGTGTTTTTTGCATAGGTCAACCAGATATTTTCGCGAGGCGATAGGAAATTGTTTTTCGTCAAGAAAGCTTCCGGAACCGAAAATCTTTATCTGTTCGGTCGTTTCATCTACAATCTTAAAGAAGCCGTCAAGGTCGCGGTTGACATTTTCTGCTGTCGGTTCAAAACCTTCAATCTTGCCGTAGCCGCAGTAGATGCAGTTACCCCATGAACATTTTCCGCTCTTCAATATGAATGTCTTTGATTTATCGATTGGCATAAGGGATTAATTGGAGGGGTATTTTTATAAATTGATTATTGCAATGTCTTTTTTATGGTTTAACCAACAATCACAAAGTATGCGCCGAGCAACATGACAATGCATGCGATTGCTTTTTTTAGAAGACCGTCTTCGTGGAACAGTTCACCACCAATTATTGTTGAAATCAATGTGCTTGTTCTCTTGATGGGGATTACAAGGCTTAAAAAGACCATAGATATTGCCTGTGCCTGAAAAAGGCGGTAGGATGTGGTCAGTATTGCAACTACTAAAATCCAGTGTCCTGCATTTTTAATTCCTCGTCTGATTCCTGCAATGCCGTCATGGAAAACGGTTATCATTACAATAAAATTTACTGCGAGGAAGAATTGCACAACTATTATGTATGTTATCGGGGAAATTGCACCTAATATGATCTTGTCGCCCAATGATGAGAATGCGTAAAGCAACAGTGCAATAAAGATATATATTGTGTGTCTTGAATTGAACATGTTTCTTATCGGGTCAAGGATGTTCTGAAAACCGTGATTGATCTCAAGGATATATGATCCTAAGATGAGGAGCAATATTCCTGACATCTGAACTCCAGTAATTCTTTCGCCGAGGAAGAAAAAAGCAAGGATTGCGACAAATACAGGTCCGAAATTGAGCAATGGGGATACCTGTGAAATTTCCATGTGCCTTAGGCTTTTTGCGACAAGCAGGAATGCAACACTTCCCAGACAGGAAACTCCAAAGATAATAAAGTAATATTTAAGCGTCATCTGTGAAAAATCAGCATTAATGATGAGTGGTAGAACTATAATAAAATTAAATATGGCAAGGACTGTAGAAAATTCCATTGCGTGCTGTTTTCGTAGGGTCTTTTTTTCTATGATGGATGATATGCCGCCGAAGAGTGCGCAAAGTCCTGCAAAGATATACCATTCCATAAGTATCTATGATAAAATAGGCTTTTATAGTTTATATGTTGTTTTTAGGTTACCATTTTTTTTCGACAGTAAATCCGGTTTCTTTTAAGAATTGCTTTATCTTGCCGTTCAGTTCTTTTACAAGATATTTTTGTTGGGGGCCCATTGCCCAGAATGAAAGCTTAAGTATCATGTAGTCTGGATTTGTGATCTCTAATGTACCGTATTTTGTTCGGCCTTTCTTTATTATGAATCGTCCTTTTATGTCTTCATCAAGTTCTGTTGATTCTGGTTCTTTGGTGTGTACTGTTGTTTGGAGCTGGTTAATTGAGGTTTTAGTCTGAGCAGTAGCTGTGTATTCAGTTTCACTTCTATGCTCTGTTTTATATTTCTGGTATTTTTTTAGTTCTACTGGGTTCATACGTACGTCTTTTATGGTCAGTTCAGAACTGCAGTACGGACAGGTCTCTATCTCGTTTTCAGCTTTCCAGTTGAAAATCCTGTCACATTTTTTACATATGACCTTTAGTTTCATATAAACATAATATAACCATCTAACATTAAATAGTTTTTGGTTTTTAGAGACTAGCTATGTTTGTCCCATAACCAAAAACTATATATAGTGAGTATACACAAATGTTGTTTATATTTATATATTGAGATATTAGTATGGTTGTGTATATGTATGGCAAAAGAAGAGATTCGCGAGATGATGGACGAGATTGATCAACTCATAGAAGAAAAACTTAAAGAGGCAGGGAAACCAGTTTCAACATATGCTCTTGCAAAAGTTACTGAACTTTCTTGGAGTACTATAAATGCGCATTGCTATAAACTTAAAAGCATGGGCATCATTGATGGAAGGATGGAATCTGCTAAGATTGGGCAGAGGAAAAAACTATTATGGTGGCCTCAAGGAAAATAAATGTTTTTTTGATTTAATTTTTAAGTTAAATAATTTTATTCTGTTCTTTTTTGTTTTTTCTATATATTTTTAGATATGTTTTTTTAGTCTGTTATTTGTTGATTTTTTATTAAAATTATAGCAAAGGTTAAGTGATTTATAAATGTTCCTATTCTTAAAACCGTAAACTATATATATTACATGCAATAATTATAAATACCAGATTTAGATTTTAACTACCAAATGTCTAAAACCTACAATGATTCTTTTTTTTGGATGAGTGGGATTTTTAGATCTGTGATTTTGATTTTTTATTTGGTCAGGTGTGTATTATGGTTGATTTCAAGAATAAAATAATCATATTATCTACGTTAACTGTTTTTGTTTATGGGCTCGTATTTATTTCAACTATTGTGGCCTAAAGGTTAATTAGTGGATTATGTATATTTTGATAGCAGTTCAGTTAGATTTTATGTTTGTGTTCTAATAGTTCTTAAAAAAATGTTTGATTTATTTTTAATATTGGTTAAGGTTTATATAGATACCATGGGGTATTTATATTTAATTATTTAAAATTCATTTAGCAATTGTTTTGTTTACCCAAGTTTAAGTGTGATATCTATGTTTGAAATAAAAGCTAGAGATGCCTGTGCAAGGATCTGTGACTGGAAAATTGGGAAGTATAAGGTCATGACACCCAACATTGCAATAGTTGTCAATCCTGATAAGCAGATAGTGACACCTCGCGAGCTTAAAGATATTTTTGGTGCTGAAATTATAATTACCAATGCATACATCATCCGAAATTCTAAAAAAGCAAAACAGATTGAGAAAGAAGGGATGCATAAAGTCTATGATTGGGAAGGGCCTATCTATACGGACAGCGGTACTTTTCAGATGTATTCGCATGGTTCTGTAAAGATCGGCCCAGAAGAGACAATAGCATATCAAAAAAAGATTGGTTCTGACATAATAACGCCTCTTGATCTTTTCACGTTACCTAAAGATAATCATGAGGTTGCTGAACAAAAGTTAAAAGATACAATGTTACGAATCTGTGAGGCAAGAGAATCTGTGACTTCTCAAGATCTTGTGGGGCCTATTCAGGGCGGTCGCTTTTTGGAACTTCGGGCGGAAGCAGCAGGCGCAGTCGGTAAAAGTGGAGCGGATGTCTTTGCAGTAGGCGGCATTGTCCCTTTGATGGAAAGATATGATTTTTCAAAATTAATTGATACTATTATGGTTGCCAAGATGAATCTGCCGTTAAATAAACCAGTCCATGCATTTGGTTGCGGGCACCCTATGCTGTTTTCATTGCTTACACTTTTGGGCGTTGATCTTTTTGATTCTGCTGCGTATGCATTGTATGCGGAAGACAGGAGATATATGACTGTCAATGGCACTTTAAAAGTTGATGATATAAGTGAACTTCCATGCAATTGTCCTGCCTGTTCCGGCAAAAAACCGTCTGATATGAAAATGCGAGACATTGCTATGCATAATCTTTATGTAACTTTTCAGGAAATCAAGACAATAAGGCAGGCGATAGTTGATGGTACTCTTTTTGAACTTGCCGAGATGAGGGTCCGTGCACATCCTGCACTTTTTGATGCGTATCTTAAGTTGGTTGCAAATAAAGAATATGTTGAATTTATGGAAAAGTTTGATCCGGTGACCAAAGGGAGAGCATTCTTTTATACCGGCAGTGTGTCTTTAGACAGGCCTGCAGTATTTAGGGCAGAAAAAAGATTAAGCGAACGGTATGTGCCTCCAAAAGGGCGTAATGGATATATAGTGCGTTCTTTTGAAAGGTTTGCAAAGTCTACAAAGTCGTCTCATTTTATTATGATGGACACTATTTATGGTGCATTGCCTTCAGAATTGCTTAACATGTATCCATTCGGGCAGACTATCGTGCCGTCCAGCGTTTCAAAAGATCTTCTCTGCGATTCTGAAAAGTCAATAAATGATTATATTTCAGCTTATAAGTCATATTATCCTAAATTTCATATTTTGTCTAAATATAAGGACGTAAAAGAATTTAGCGATTTTGAAAAAACCCCTGTAGACCATGTTCTTGAAGTGAGATCGCTTCTTATGTATCAATATGGTCGTGGTGCAGAAAAGATAATTTTTGGAGATATCAAGCTTGAAATCTCAAAGAAGACAGGACGTCTGCGCCGTATTTACATAGGTCCAGACATACTTGGTACAATCCGTGCGGAAGACGGTTTTTTCATACCTGCTAAATTGGGTGCGGAACGGTTGATGTCAGCACTTCCTAAACCTGCATATAGGGTTGTGGTGGCTGATGATGCGGTGCCTTTTGTTCGTGAAGGTAAAAGTGTGTTCTCTAAGTTTGTGATCGGTGCTGATACTGCGATAAGACCTTATGACGAAGTCTTGATTGTTGATTCTTTAGATAATCTTATCGGTACGGGCAAATGTATACTTAATCATGATGAGATGATGGATTTTAAAGAAGGTGTTGCTGTCAAGACACGTCTTGGGTTTTCTTGATTTTTTTAGTTTAAATAACCCAAAATGATATATACTATATAAATGTAAGTATGTATATCTGATATTTTGTATGTCGGAGGTTTTTACATGGCTAAAGGAAAAACTATTGCGGATTTTAAGCATGCAGAGAAAGTTGGTACTTTTTCATTTTTCTTGGGTATTGCTCTTGCAGTGATTGCAGGACTTCCAGGATCAGTGCCTACAGCAACTGCTACTATGGCACCTTTGATATTGACTATTTTTGGTCTTATTGTCGGGTTCTTGAATATAAATGAAGATGAAGTCAGATCATTCCTTATTGCAACAATTGCATTACTTGTTGTTATGCGTGGTGGTATTGAAGAATTGCCAATTATAGGTGCATATCTTGTTGATATTGTACGTTATATATCATTCTTTGTTTCAGCAGCGGCATTGGTTGTTGCATTGAAAGCAATTCATGATATTGCAAAAACAAGGTAAGTCATACCTTTTTTCTTTTTTCTTTTTATTGTTTTATTATTTTATCTCCTATAATTTCTACAGTTCCTTTGTATATCTCAATTCTGCCCTGGATGCATAGATTATTGTTTAATTGTATGTACTTGATCGTTTCAAAGAATACGGCACTTATTGTTGTTTTTTCAGATTCAAGCGTTATGAATGTGTTTTGTTTGCTCGTTCTTATGTCTGTTACAGTGCCGCATGCTGAAATATACTTTCCTTGAAAACTTTCATCAATGTATTTTATCTGTATTGTCTCTGGCGTGAATGTATCTGTTGCGTGAATCAGTATGATTAGACCTAACAGTGTTATTGCAAAACTTAGATATTTTAATTCACGTGAACTTATTGTCTTGTTTGGGTCCATATTGTATATGTTGTTGGTCAGCATTGATATATCTTTTTGACCACCATTGGTTGTTATTCTTTAGGATGTAACTCTGGATGGTGGTATATCTTGGTCCATCTGGTCTAAGTTCACTTTGTTTCAGTTCGATATTTTTTATTGTGAAATAGGTCTTTTTTATTTTTTTGTTCAAGCAATCTATAGTTTTTATGATGTCTCCTTTTGTTTTTTTGTCTGGTCTCTTTATCCTGAAAAGCGTTGCGTGTATCTTATAGCTGTTGTGTGTTTTTGGGGCACATTGTTTTTCTTTGCATGCGTCATATATTATCTGGTCTATCTTGTTTTTGATAGAGTTTAGTTCACGTGAATATATTTGCAACCATACACCTATCATATTGTTCTTGTTCTGGTAGGGTTCTAGTCTCTCAATGTGTGCGGAGGATGCATTTGTATTGCTCATTGATGATTTCAATGCTATGTTGATATTTTCTAATGTGTTGGGTCTTATATTTCCCAGAAAACGCAGGGTTATGTGTATATTGTTCAGTTTCACGTATTGTATGTGTTTTTTGTTCACGTTAAATTCATTTTGAATAGATATAATCTCTTCTCTGATGTTTTCAGGTAGCTCTGCACTTATGAAATATCGCATAAACAGTTTGATAACAGTTACATTTATATTCTTTTTGTGTAAATTAGTAAATGGGTTTGGTTCACATTAACAGAGGGATATTCACATGAACAAAAATATGAATGATGATAATTGGTTTTCGCAGTTCAATTGGTCTGGTAATCCATTCACTTTGGAGATTCAGCCATCTCTTTTTGTCGGATATTCTAATGAAGTTAAAGAAATTGTACGGTCGTTGGATGAAGGACAGAAGTTTATACTTATAACTGGGTCAACCGGTGCCGGAAAAACGACTTTTCTCAAATGGTTATGCGACAAATATGATGTAATCTATCTTCCTAAACCGCCTCTTGATGAGAAAGAGCTTGTAGATATATTTAAGGCAACTTATCTTAAACCAACAATCTTTCAGAAAATATTTCGTATCAATGGCATTAATCTATACAATCTTGCTGAAGTTTTCAATAAAAGAAACAAGAATAAGAAAGTTATACTTTTAGTTGATGAAGCACATGAAACAAAAGTTCATGTACTCGAATGGTTAAGATCCATATCTGATCAGATATATGGCATGTCTTTAGTTCTTGCAGGATTACCAAAATTGAAAGGTGACTATCTTGAAACGCTTGAGACGTTAGCACAAAGGGTATCGTCTGAAGTTGAGCTAAAAGCACTTTCAAAAGAGGACTCGATAAATCTTGTTAAAAAAAGGATTTCGTTTGTGGGGGGGAATGGACTTGAACCATTTACAATGGATGCGCTTTTGGATGTATATAAGAGGACCGGCGGATTTCCTCGTGAAGTCATAAAGCTTTGCAATTCACTTGTCCATACTGCAATGGAAAAAAAATCAGCAATAATTGATAATTCTTATTTTGATGCAACGCCTGAAGTCAATGTTGTTGATGAAATCAATACACATATCTCTAATCTGACAGATAAACAGAAAGCGATAATTGATGTCTTATCTGAAAAAGCATCCACACCGTCACAGATTATAAATAAGATTGATATAAGTGATTATCAGTCGCATGGACACGCATTGCGGTCCATTAACAATATCCTTAGACGATTAACTATTATGGGTCTTGTGATCCGTGAAAAAGCAGGCAAGGCATTTATATATAAAATTTCACCTAAATTAAAAAGTGTTACAGTCAATGCATGATCTTGTGGATTTTTGTTTTTTCAATTAATTTTATAAACCTTTGATGCTAAAGATTAAAGTATACTTGGTGGTATTATGGATACAAATGTAAGAGTTAAAGATATTGCAGGAAAAACTATTGTCAGTGAACAGACAGGACGAAAATTTGGAGAAGTGTCTGACATGACGTTTATTTCGGATACAGGAGAGCTTATGAACATGCTTCTTTCTAATCCGACAAAACATACAGCAGAGCTTCAGCTTCAGGAAGATGAGCAGGGAAGGTATCTGATACCGTTCTCAGCAGTCAAATCTGTTGGTGATTTTGTTATTGTAACAGAAAAAGAGATTTTCTAATAAAATCTTTTTATTCTATTTTTTTGTTCTTTTAACCTTTTATTGATCTTTTATGCCTTCAGCAGTTACAGAAAAAACTGCTTCTCCTTCTGGAAGATAAGGACTGTCCACAAGTTTTGCAACCCTTAGGTTCTGTCTGCTTTTTCGTAGGTATATCCTGAATGTGGATGCGTGACCTACTATGTGCCCTCCAATTGCTGCAGTAGGATCCCCGAAAAGTACATTCGGTCTTGACATAACCTGGTTTGTTACATATACGGCTGCATTGTAGGTATCTCCTAATTTTTGCAGTTCGTGCATGTGCCTGTTAAGTTTCTGCTGTCTGTCGGATAATGTTCCTCGACCCACATAATCTGATCTGAAATGTGCCATCAAAGAGTCGACAATGACTAATTTTATGTTTTTTTCTTTCATGATATCTTTTGCTTTTTCTGCGAGAATCATCTGATGGTCGGAATTGTATGCTCGTGCGATGTATATATTTTCAAGAATTTTATTTGGATCCATACCAAGTGCTTCAGACATCTGCTGTATTCTTTCAGGCCTGAATGTATTCTCTGTGTCTAGATATAAAACAGAGCCACCTATACCTCCTTCTTCTTTTGGTTTCTGTACATTGACTGCAAGCTGGTGTGCAATCTGTGTTTTTGATGATCCAAAAGCACCATAACATTCTGTTATGGCCTGAGTCTCAAGACCGCCGTTTAATAAGTCATCCAATGCTTTTGATCCGGTCGGGATCTTTTCAATCAACTGTCTTCTTTCAAGAGCTTTAAGACCATTTTCAAAACCCATGTCTAAAGCATCTCTTGCCGCATTTATTATCTTTGTTGCACTTCCCTCACCAATGTCTGCGACAGCCGCTATGATCCCACTGCTTGCAGTTGCAAGTGACATTAATTCTGCATATCCCGCGTCTTCCAGTTTTTCAATTGTTTTTGGTCCTACCCCTGGTAAATCTTTAAGTTCTGCCATATTTATCAAACCTCTAATCCTTTAATATTATTTTTGATTTCGGTCGCTATATTAAGTTTGGTGACCACCTGGACGTGTAACTCTGGGGAGCCTGTTAATCTGTTATTTTTTATGACTCCTTCAAGCTCAAAATCCTCTGCAAGTATTTTGTTGTCTGAAAGATATTTTGTAATCTGTGTGCCGTCTATATCCTTTTCAATATCTTCAGCTTTTTTTTGCAATAATGATTCTACTGCTCTGTTGAAAAATACTGCGTTGACTCTTCCTTGTCCGTCATCAACTGTTCCTGAAATTACAAGAAATTTATTTGGTTTTACTTTTCCATGTACCTGACAAGTGTTATTTTCGTCTATTTTTTTTCTGCATTCCGGGCAGAGGCTGTGTACTATCTTTTTATTGTAGGCGCTTGCAAGACAACCTTTTATTTTTACATAATCATATTCTTTAATTGATTTAAGAGAAGTTATGGTTGTTTTTTTCTTGGTTTCATGGGTCTGTGTATTTGTTTCTGGCAAATTTAGGGTTTCATCTGATTTCTCTATTTCACTTCGTGAGGTGAAGACAAGTTCAATCTTTCCAAGATAACCGTTTTTTGAATAACCATTTTTTAATTCGATTACATCGTCTGCCGTTATGTCTTTTAATTTGTCTATATCTTCGTTCCATATTGAAAGTGTTATCGTTCCTGTTGTGTCACCAAGTGCTATGTTCTGGACTTTTCCGTCTGTGTCGCCTTTTTTGAAGGTTCTTAGGGGGGAGATGAATATGATCTTTGCGATTAAGTTTATCTGTCGCATGTTTGGCACTATGTTCTTTATTTTTAGATTTTCAACTTTTGGTTTGGCTAAATCAAGACCCGCTTCTTTACCTATCATGTAAATTGCACCATCTTCGGAGACAAGACCTTCAAATTCTTTCTCTTTATCTTCTATCTGTTTTAGAACCTCTTCATGTTTAAGGCCAGTCTTTTTCATTATCTCTTCTATCTGGGCTGTTTTTTTGTCATCCATAAAGTATAAACGAAGATGCATATTTAAAAACCTTGATGTCGGTGGTGTGCCGATATGCCGGCAGAAATAGAGAAAGGTTTTATTAAAAAATTCCAAGTTTTTTCTTGCAGTCGACCAGACCTTCGTTTTTGATCTCAAATGTTGTCTTTTTGCCTTCGGGAAGGGACCTGTGCTTTATCATTGTCATCTTTCGTTTGCCCCATTCAATCTTCTCTAAAAGGACAAGACATTTTGAGGCATATTTTGGTATGTCGCCGCCGACAAGTTCAATATTTCCAGTCTCGAAATCTGAGTAGACCTGGTTTGTGGCAATGACCGGAATGTTGCGGTCTTTTGCAATCCGTATCAGTGTTGCCATCTGTGCGCTCAACATCCTGTTTGTCGGCTGGACGTCACCATTGTGCAGCTCAAGGCGATAAAGGGATACGAGAGAATCTATGATTATAAGGCCTATCTTTTCTTTTTCTTCTTCTATCTTTTTTTCAAGAGAGCCTATTGCTGTGTTTTGATCCCTGAATGTTTTTGGTTCGATAAGGAACAGCATCTCAAGCTTTTCTTTTTTATTCATCTGACAGAATCTTTCGACTGAGAAACCGCCTTCGGTGTCTATGAATATGACTTTTTTACCTTTATTTATACATGATTTTGCGGCCTCAAGTGCAAATGATGTCTTTGCTGCGCCTGCTTCGCCGTAGATGTTAGTAATGACGCCAGGTTCAAGACCGCCACCGAAGAATTCATTCAGGTTTTCTGAAGCAAATTCAAGTTTTTCTGGTATGGTGCCTTTATCATTATCCATAATATAATTATTGTTGTGATAATCTTTTATTTCATTTGGATTGTTTCGGGTCAAGAATGTTTTTATTTTTTTCATGTCTATTGATTGGCTGTGGTTGGTATATTATAGGTGTTGACCACCGGGGGTGGTTATTTTGTGTGGTCTTAATGTTTTTAGTTCATTTAAACAAAAGGTTTATATTATTTTTTAGATAACATAATCGTATATGGTAATAAGAAAAGCTGTGCTTGTGTCATTTTCGGTTCGGAGTGATATGTTTGATTCTAATTATGAAAGAAATAAATTTTATCGCGGGCTTTATGGGTGGCGTCAGAAGATAAAGAAAAGTTATGGGGAATATGAATATTATAAGAGCGGGCTTTTAGATGAGGTACCATTTTTTAAGGTAAATAAAAGTTTGTTTATAGTTGCATGCAAAGATATTAAACTTATTACTGAATATATAGATACATGGAAACATAAAGTTAAATATAATATTTTTGAAATTATATTAACACCACAACAGATAAAGATGTTAGAAGAGAATGATGTACTTTGATGATGATTGATAATTGGGTGGATATGCATGGATAAAAAAGATACAAAAGATGTTAAAGGGATTGAAGTCCGTGTGGGCGAGATGCCGTCTAATGCGCAAAGAGACATTGGTATGGGCATCGTCCGTATGGATACACAGATACTTCATGCTTTAGGGCTCCGTGAGGGCGATGTATGTGAAATTGAAGGCAAACGAAAGACCGGAGCCATTGTATTGAGACCTTATCCGTCTGATGCAGGACTTAAGATCATACGTATGGACGGGTATACAAGACGTAATGCAGTTACCGGTATCGGTGAAAAGGTATTTGTGCGCAAGAGCGAATTGAAGGAAGCAAAAAGCATATCCATTGCTCCAGCTGAGAAAGGAATCGAGATGAAAATATCATCTGGACAGGCAAAAAGCCTGATTATGGGGCGCGTGGTATCAAAAGGTGATCTGATTTCACCATCTGTCCGGACACGACAAAGACAGCCGGATTTTGGCGATCTTTTCGGTATGGATATCGATGTAAAAAATATGCTTGGCGGTTTTGGTTTTTCCGATCTTAAATTGATTGTTGCGGAATCCAGCCCTAAGGGCATTGTCAAGATTACTGATCAGACAGAGGTCAAAGTACTTTCAAAGGCTGTTGAGGTTACAGATGAAACTACTGTCAGCATGACCTATGAAGATATCGGTGGGCTTCATGAAGAGGTCAAGAAAGTGCGTGAGATGATAGAGCTTCCTATGAAACATCCAGAACTTTTCCAGAAGCTTGGCATCGATCCGCCCAAAGGAGTCCTTCTCTATGGTCCGCCGGGAACTGGTAAGACACTTCTTGCGCGGGCGGTTGCATCTGAAAGTGGAGTTAATTTCTATTCAATTGCAGGACCTGAAGTCATGAGCAAGTTCTATGGTGAAAGTGAAGAGAACGTAAGAAAGATTTTCAATGATGCAGAAGAGAATGCACCATCAATCATATTTATTGATGAGATTGATTCTCTTGCACCCAAACGTGAGAATAGCGGCGAGGTTGAAAGGCGTGTGGTTGCACAGCTCCTGTCTCTTATGGACGGTCTTAAAAGTCGTGGTCAAGTGATTGTGATTGCTGCAACTAACATAATCAATTCGATTGATCCTGCGCTCCGTCGTGGGGGCAGATTTGACCGTGAGATTGAGATAGGGGTTCCGACAAGAGATGGCAGGAAAGAGATACTTCAGATCCATACAAGAAATATGCCGTTATCAAAAGATGTCAACATCTCAAAGATAGCAGATGTCACTTACGGGTATGTCGGCGCTGACCTGAACGCTCTTGCAAAAGAGGCGGCCATGAGTTCTTTAAGGCGAATTCTTCCTGAAATAAATCTTAAAGATGATACCATAGACCCAAAAGTGATCGAAAAGTTAGAGGTCAACAGATCTGACTTCAATAATGCGCTCCTTTCGGTCGAGCCGTCTGCAATGCGTGAGGTCATGATTGAGATACCTAAAGTCCAGTGGGATGATGTCGGCGGTCTTTCCGATGTCAAGAAAAGGCTTATGGAAAGCATCGAGTGGCCATTGAAATATCCGGATTCATTCAAGACAATGGGGATCCGTCCACCTCGCGGTATTTTGCTTTATGGTCTTCCGGGAACTGGCAAGACACTTCTTGCAAAGGCTGTGGCCAACAAGAGCAACACTAATTTCATATCGATCAAGGGACCTGAAGTGTTCAATAAGTATGTGGGCGAGAGCGAGAAAGCTATCCGTGAAGTCTTCAAGCGAGCAAGGCAGGTCGCGCCGTCAATCATATTCATTGACGAGATTGATGCGATCGCACCTAAACGTGGGCATGATATGGATTCTGGTGTTTCTGACAGGGTTGTGAACCAGCTTCTGACTGAGATGGACGGGCTTGAAGGGCTTGAGGGCGTGGTCGTGATTGCGGCCACTAATCGACCCGATATAATTGATACGGGCGTACTTCGTCCGGGCAGGTTTGACAGACATATCTATATTCCAGTTCCCGATAAGGAATCACGGAAAAAAATATTTGATGTCTATCTGTCCAAGATGCCGATTGCAAAAGATGTCAAGGTGTCGGAACTTATATCAAAGAGTGATAATTATGTCGGCGCGGACATTGAATCAATATGTCGGGAGGCCGCATTGATTGCGCTCCGTAAAGACATAAAGTCTAAGACAATCACAAAAGATGATTTTGATAAGGCATTTGACAAAGTCAAGCCGACAGTTACAAAGGCTGAAATTGAATCCTATGATAAAAAGGTTGATAAGTCAAAGATTTCTAAAGAAGAGGTTTCGCTTGATTATCTTGGTTGATTTTTTTATTTTTTTCTCATGTTTAGTATTTTTTCTTTATTTTAGGTTGATTTATAAGTTTTAAAAGTTATATACTTATAGTGATGACTTTATGGTGTCTTATAGGTTGACTAAAGAAGAAACGATTAAAGAATTTATTGATTTATCTGGTAAGGGCAATATTAAGATTATTTTTCCACAAGAACCAAATTATGATAAAGTATGTAAGGATGCAATAGGTAGGATACAGTATAGGGATAAAGGGTCTTTTAATTCATCAAATTATCGTACTGTATTTATAAAAGCGTTAACTGAGGATGGCGGTGATGTTCTTGATCCTGAGAGTTATGGTTTTTCTGGACCAAGAGACATCGAGTTAAGTTTTATTAAAAAAGATGATGTGTCTGAAATTTATGGGAAGATTTATCTTGGGACTGATGAGGTTCCATCTTCTGAAACATTAAAAGTGTTTATTGATTTTATGTGATTTTTGATTTATTATTTTTTATTGTTCTCTGCATAAGATAATGTATGGCTCAAGCCTATGTCTCTTGTGACATGATATGTATCTTTACGGTCTGTTATTGGTTATTCTAAGTGCATAAGATGTTATTGCTGCAGTGAGATATGTCAGTCTAAAGCGATAGGAGCCAAAAGGACTATGTTAGGCAAAGTCTTTAGAATCTGAGGTTTTTGGTGAAAAGATAGTCCCGCCAGGATTTTCGGACAAAGTCAGAAAATGATAAAATTTTCTGATTTTTGAAATTCGAACCTGGGTACCCGGTTCCAAAGACCGGAATGATTGGCCTCTACACCACGGGACTGCATATGCTATGTAATAAATGGTTGCAGTAATTTTTAAAAAGATATGTGGTTGTTTGGGTCATTTTTCAGTTGAGATACGTTACAGGCATTTTAAGAACAGGTTTTTTGCTTTTTCTTTTACAATCTGTCTATATTCTTTTGGACATAAAAATGATACGCGCCAGTCTTGCCAGCGCTGGCGCATCAAGGATCGTGATAGCGCAGAGATGTCTTTTAGCTTTACGATGTCTCCGTTGTATTTTTTTATGTTTATGTTCTCTATTCCCTTTGGATAGTCCATAATGTCTAAAATCAAGTAACCTTTGGGAATGTTTAGTTCTTTTGCGATTGTGTTTTCAATTCTTTTTAGTTGGTATATGCTGTCTTTTATTTCAAGACATTTTGCAACGTGCTCAGTGCTCAGGTCATTTTTTGTGATAATACGTGCAGTCTTGAAGATGTGTCTTTTGTCTATCCTATCAATTATGTCTTTTGTGTAACCGTCCTGCTGCCTTAAAGTGCTCAAAAAATCCACTTCGTCAATCTTTAGTAATTTGGTTATGTTCAACGATCGTCTGTCCATGGCATCCAGTGCGTGGAAAAGCATCCGTTCTGCAGTTCTTTTTGTTGTGTAGTCATAGACTGCTGAAAACATCATGAACCGTGCAAGTATGACGGATTCTATAGTCCTTAGCCCTTTTTCGTGGAAGGCAAATATGCCATCATCAACTGTTGCTATGTGCATCAATCGGCTCAGGTCTATTACACCGTATGCAACACCCGTAAAATATGAATCTCTTGTGAGGTAATCAAGTTTATCTATGTCAACACCTGAGGACAGGATATTTCCGTATTTTCCTTTTCCGATTATCATGTCTTTTACTGCATCTTTGTCTATGTCATGCTTTTCAAAAAGTTCAGAGAAATCAGTCTCTATTATGTTTATTGCATTCGTCTCGTGAAGATGGTCTGCGCCGTTTGAAAGTACAGATTCAAGCGTGTGTGAAAATGGCAGGTGGCCTATGTCATGCAACAGTCCTGCTATGCGGATGAGTTTTGTGTCTTTTTCTGGGAGGTCAAGACTGTGACCTATCTTTCCTGCAAGGTGCATGACGCCTAATGAATGTTCGTAGCGCGTGTGGTTTGCGGATGGGTAGACAAGGTCTGAGAGACCTAATTGGCCGATCTTTCTAAGTCTTTGAAACTGTGGAGAATCAATGATCTCCATCTCAAGTCCAGAGCATTCTATGTCGCCATGGACTGCGTCTTTTATGATCTTTACTCTTATTGGTATCACCTGATTAAGTCTTATTTTGTTTTTAAGGTTTTTAAAAGTAGGTTTTTTTTGCTTTTATGTTATAATATCTTTATATGCGCTGTGCAGTCGTTGCGCATATTTCGGGTCGGTTGCAAATAATGTTGTGATATCGTCTATCTTGTGGTCTATGTATGCGCGCATAATTGCGTCTTTTGAGGTGTCGGTTCTTTTTCCCTGAGGGTAGATAAGACTGTCTAGCTTTTCGTTTAACCTGAATGCACTCAATTTTGGAAATGGAAATGTTTCAGGTATCCGGTCTGTGTGGCAGGCAAGTTCGTACATTGCATAGAAGATGTGTTTGCATATCCTGTTTCTTTTGTCTGTTGACCTTTTTTTGTGGTCGGGGCAGTCACAGTCGCCTATAAAATTTGTTAGGAATCGCTGTTTGTTTTTTATGTATTCAATTGTTGTCCTGTAGGTCTTTTCAGGATTGCTGTCTGAGGGTACATCGGCAGTCCATGTATTGTTATCTATATTTTCAAATTCAAGATGGTTTCCATCTGTGTGTTCTGTATAAAATTTTGCACCACCTTTTATGGCGGTCATATAATCCCAGAGGTTGTAAGTGGTTTCGTGTTTTGTCCATGGTGGCCAGTCTTGTTTTAGTGCGTCGTATCGGAATCTTGGTTCAAAAGGCATATCTTGGTCTACTTTTTTTGTTTTTACTCTTTTTATGAATTGTTTTCGTTTGTTTAGTGAGTATGGGTAGACGGATTTTATCAGGTTTGATCTTTTTTCTTTGAAATCATTAAGGGATATCTGCCAGAAGTTGCCGTATATGTTCCAGTCGGTCTCGTCTGAGTAGTTTATGTGTTCTGTGTCGGTTTCGGGGAGGTTATGGATGTTGTAGGACATTACTTCATCCGGGTGTTTCGGGAGGAGGACGCAATTTTCCAGGTTTAATGTGTTTTTGTTACCTGTCTTTGCAAGTTCTGCCATCATGTGTTCAAAAGTTGAATTGGGCGGGATTGTATGGATTTTGTCTTTGAATCTTTTTTTTATCTGGCCGGTCGTCATCGGTCTGTATTCTGTCTTTTTTGACCAAGGTCTTGTTTTTTGTGGCATAAAAATCACACTATAATATATGGTGTGTTTAATCTTAAACAGGTTTGGATTGTAGGATGTTTTTTTCTAGATTTTCAACAAAAATGTCATATAGTCCGTTTACAAAATTAAAATATTTTTCTCTCTGTCTGTCATTTAAACCTATACTGCCACGGTTGCCAGTAGAAATAGTTATATGGGGGGTACTAAAAGGTTCTCTTATTATGATTGCATGTCCACTATAATTTTCTAAATAATCACTAATACCGTGCGGTTTGAATTCTACAATATAACCTTCATCCCTAATGTTTTTCATTTCAAAATCAATGTCATCAAATATGCTTTCTGCGAGATCTTTCATTTCATCCATTGTAATTAAATCTTTAGGATTTTTAATAAATTTTAAATCTAAAACATCAAGGTATATTCGTTCAATATATCTGCTACTAAGTTCTTGATAAGGATAAATGGATAATTGAGTTGCATTATGAGGTCCTATCGGAGGGTATTTTTCGTTTAATTGTTTTAGTAATATGTCAGACATGATGAAAATTGGATGAGGAATAATTTAAATCTGGTTGTCTTTTACAAAAACACTTTTAAACATTGACGTTGCATTATTTTTATAGGTGTTAAGTTATGGGTGAATGTCTTACTTTCTGATGAATGCGCAAACTTATTTAATTCTTGTCCTGAAATTAGAGGGATACCAGCTATATATTTAACATTGAGTTCATATTTTTACTTAGATTGGAGGCTTTTGAGATGAAGACAATACTGTTGCACTCGGACTTTATTGAGTTTGAGGCAAAAAAGAAAGCAGTCAAGAAACCTGAAGAGATTGATGTCAAAAAACACAGGGTTGAAGACTGCCTGGTCGCTATGTCGGCCGTTGAGAAAAATGATGAGACCGATACCAAAGGCATTGCTTTAAAATTTACGGAAGAAGTCATATCGGTCGCTGAACAGGTCAACACGAAAAATGTTGTCATCTATCCATGGGTCCATCTTACTAGTACACCGTCAAAACCTGATGCTGCGCTCAAGGTCATGAAACTGTCTGAGGATATACTTTCAGAGAAAGGATATATTGTGTCTCGTGCGCCGTTCGGTTGGTATAAATCTTTCAATATCAAATGCAAAGGGCATCCATTGTCTGAACTGAGCCGTGATATCGCTGTCGGTGAAGCTGTCAAGAAAGAGGAAGAGAATGAGGCAGTCAAGAATGAGGATAAGTTAAGGTCAACATGGCATATCTTAGATGTTGACGGAAAGCTCATTCCTGCTGACAAGTTTGACTATTCTAAATATCCAGAACTTAAGAAATTCTATCAGTACGAGATGAAAGGATCAAGGATCAACCAGAAAGAACCGCCACATATCGCCATGATGCGCAATCTTGAGCTTGTTGATTATGAGCCGGGTTCGGATTCTGGTAATCTTAGGTGGTATCCTAAAGGGCAGATGATCAAGAAACTCCTTGAGACTAAAGTGACTGACCTAGTTAAAAAAGCCGGGGCCATGCAGGTTGAGACACCGTTGATGTATGACTTTGAGCATCCGCAGTTGAGCAAGTACCTGAACAGGTTTCCTGCAAGGCAGTATGTCATAAAGTCAGATAACAAGGATTATTTCCTGAGGTTTGCTGCGTGTTTCGGGCAGTACCTGATGGGTCATGATATGGTCATGTCTTACAAGCATCTTCCAGTTAAACTGTATGAGCTTACACATTACTCTTTCAGGCGTGAGCAGAGAGGCGAGCTTTCTGGGTTGAAGAGGCTTCGTGCGTTCACAATGCCTGACATGCACACCATGTGCGCTGACATGCCTTCTGCAAAGAAAGAGTTTATGGAACAGTATAAGCTTGCTATGGAATGGATGCGCGGCCTTGACATGGACTATGATATTGCCATAAGGTTTGTGAAAGATTTCTATTATGAGAATGAAGAGTTTGCAAAAGATCTTGCCAAGCTTGTGGGCAAGCCCATACTGATTGAATTGTGGGAAGAAAGATTCTTTTATTTCGTCATGAAATTTGAATTTTCAGTAAATGATTCGCTCGGTAAGGCGTCCACATTGTCGACTGTGCAGATTGATGTCGAGAACACCGAAAGGTTTGACATCACTTACGTTGACGAGAAAGACAAGAAAGTCAATCCGCTTCTTCTGCATGCAAGCATATCCGGAGGCATTGACCGGAATCTTTGGGCACTTCTTGAAAGGCAGGCGATCAATGCGCAGCAGGGCAAGAAATCCATGCTGCCTGTATGGCTGTCGCCTACACAGGTTCGTGTGATTCCAGTTTCTGAAGGGTTTGTCGGTCTTGCAGAGGAGATTTCATCTAAGATCGGCAATTCTGTCCGTGTTGACATTGATGACCGTGACCTTAAGGTGGGCAAGAAGATCCGCGATGCTGAAAAGGAATGGGTGCCCTATGTCGTCGTCGTCGGCGAGAATGAGAAAAATGCAAAAGAGATGCCTGTCCGGATCAGGATGATCGGCAAGCAGGAGAATCTGTCTGTCTCTAAGTTACAAGAGATGATAGCTGACGACATGAAAGATAATCCATTTGAACGGTTGCCGCTGCCTAAACTTCTTTCAAAGAGACCTAAGTTTGTCGGTTAGACGCTCTTGAAAAATGTGTGCGGTGAATATTGCTATCATCTATTAATATCTTGATGAGCAATAATGTCTATGCTAGATTTAGGACAGATACTTATACTGGCCGTCATATTTTTTTTGGGTCTGCTCTATCCTGTCTCATCGGGCGGTCTTGCGGTCGAAGATGGCACACAGATAGATGTCTATTTCTGTCCCGATGATATGTGCGGCAGGCGAATGTCAGAGCTGATAGAAAGCTCCAATGAATCTGTTGACTGCGCGCTCTATGATCTTGAGCTTGAAAATGTGATGTCTGCTCTTGACGGTAAAAATTACAGGCTTGTTGTTGACAAGAAAAATACAGGAGATATTGACGGGCTCAGCTATGTCAAAAATGATAAGACATGGCAGCTGATGCACAACAAGTTCTGCGTGATAGACGGGAAGATAACAGTCACTGGCTCTTTTAATCCTACGGTGCGGGGGGACACCAAGAACAACAACAATATTGTCGTCATAAGATCAAGATACATATCTGAAAATTATCTTGATGAGTTTGAGGAACTTTATGGAGGGGTGTTCGGTTCGGGAGATAATGCAAGATATCCTGCAGTCTCTCTTGACGGCATTGCGGTTGAAAACTATTTCTGCCCTGAAGACTCATGCGGAGACAATGTGGTTGATGTGATCATGCAGGCAAACAGGAGCGTGGATTTCATGACGTTCAGCTTTACGCATGACGGCATTGGTGGCGCGCTCATCGACAAGCATAATGACGGTGTCATGATACGGGGGGTCTTTGAAAAATCCCAGAACAATGAATGGTGCGAATATGACAGGATGAAAGATGAGGGGATGGATATCACATGGGACGGCAGCAAGTATAATATGCATAATAAGGTGTTCATCATCGATGATTCAATTGTTGTCACAGGCTCTTTCAACCCTTCAAAATCAGGTGATGAAAAAAATGATGAGAACATCCTGATAATCCATGATGCACAGATTGCCGGAGAGTACAAGAGCGAATTTGAGATGATATGGAAGTCTGCAATCAGCAGCGGCGTGGCCTAAAATCATTCTTCTGTGTTTTCGTTTAAGAAGCTTAGCCAGAAACCTCATAGAGATATCGTTAAGCAACAGCTCGTGTTTTTAGGCATGTGAAGATGTCAATCTTTTTAATTAAGGGATGATATGCGTTAAGATTATTTTGGGTGTATCTTGTAGCAGTTGAAAATCTAAAATTATGAATTACTTCGAAGCAGACTATATTCTTATAGATCAAAGAGGCACAGAAAACAGAAAAGTTTATCAATGTTGCAGACATATAAAGTATATGCCGCTTGATTTAGATAAAATAGAATTTTTAAATATGTTAAATGAAGTAACTGAGGCTTATACTTCTATAATTTTACAACATCAGGATTCTACCGGTCCGTTTCCTGCAACAGGTCAGGATGCGTATGAGTATTCTAATTTTAGGTGGGTCAGGGATTCTTCATATACAACATTAGGTCTAATCTACAAGTTACAAAGTGCTTCTGAAGCAGAGTCTGGAATATTAATGGATGCCATTGAAAAAAATTTTGAATGGTGGTTCAATATAATAAATGCTGAAGAAGAAGGATTAGAATATCTTATCTCAACAGAGTCAATATCTGCGACTGAATTTTTTGAAAAAGCGTTGCCTGCAAGATTCACTAAAGAATATTGATTCAAGCACGATACTTCTATCATTTCCTTTCAAGGGCAGCATGTATCTTTCTGACAACCCTTTAATGAAAAATGTCAGTGAGAGAATTGAGAGAGATCTAAATAAAGACGGTGGCGTGAAAAGATATCCAGAGGAT
>WTCB01000056.1 GCA_013138765.1 Candidatus Nanohaloarchaea archaeon | reverse complement strand
CATATGCGCCTTGAGATGCTGATATCGGCGCAAACAATAGCATCAGGAACGATACGAACGCGAGCGCTACCAAGAACGGGTGGTCTTCCATATACATTATCAATGTCTGTTTCATAAGAATCACTGTATCTTAATTTAGGGTTTATGGTTTATATTTGTTGAGGCTTAGGTATGGGTTTTCCGAGATATATGCGACAAACGATATGTTTATATATGTAACGCCTCAGTAGTTACTTATGTTTAACTATGTAGCAATAGGTTATTCTGACTCAGAAATTGAAACCTTGCAAAAAAGAATAGATCTTGAAGGGTCTATAACTGCGCTAAAAACAATTGCAGAGATACAGACATCCTTAATGAACATTATGGAGTTGACAACAATACGATTGCAACATGTAGATGTTTTGGTAGTTATGACTCGGATGAAAGAACAATAAAAACAACATTTGATAAAATTGAAGAGCATCCAGATTCAATTAAGATACCTTTAGAAGGCACACTTAATGAAATCTTTTTTGATATGATTTTAGGGATCACTAATGAAAATAAAATATTGTATAGATATGAGACACTCGAAGATATTGAAAGAATATATGATAAACAAATGAGATATGCAAATGGTAGTCACAGATATGATATTGAAAACAAAATATCAAATAGGAGATTATCTTGGAATCCTTTGGCTGAGAATGTGATAAGAGGTACAGTCGAAGATATCACACAGATTATAATAGATTCAGTAGATGAAGACAGGACAGATTATTGCATATTGGATATAGGTTGCGGTGGTGGAGGTCTTGCGATAGCATTAGCCTCATCTGGTTTTAATGTATATGGATGTGACCCGGCACCAAGCATAAATTTTGCATACCTAAAAAGAGATGTAGCGATGCAGGTTGATTCGGTTGAACAGTACACAGACCTGCTGTCTAAAAATATATATGAAGCAATCAGTGGAAATACTATCTTTGATGAAGCTAAAGGTATACTTAAGCTCCCGCTTAAAAAAGTACCTTTGTTCTTTCAATTATCTTTTGAAGAGATTAAACAAAATATAGACCGCGAACTATACATACCAGATATGGTCACGATGGCTTATACTCTTAAATTTATCCAAAAAGAGAATATGACTGATTTTATTTCAGATGTTGCAAGTGTCCTAGACACAGATGGTAAAATATTGATTGTCGATGATAAGATTACTGTTGATAAGACTATGTTACCATCAGGATTAACTATATCACAACAAGGAGAGTTCAGAAGCAATAATGATATCATAGACAAATATTCTATTCTTGAAAAGAAAATATAGGCTTAATCTAATTCTAGAATCGATTCAAAATCTAATCAACATTTAAATCATTGCAGATCCAAATATCTGTGACAGATCAGAGTCCTATGCAGGCATTTCAGGAAGTTTTGCCTTGATTTCAAGAACACCTGAATCTTCAATAATATTTAATCCTTCTAACAACATTTTTGCCTCAACACCCATATACAATGAAGAATCTATTATTTTTGATATTACCTCATCAGATGGAATAAAAAAGTCATTAGATTGTTCACCCTTCATACATTCAGCTATATGTTTTATGAGACCTGTTAAACTGCTTGTGTAAAAATCAGGCACATACTCTATTTCTTTTTCAATAAGTCCATTCATAAAAACAGTATGACCTAAGATTTGTTGGTCAGAACTAATTCCATAATTGGAACTGCAAACAGACATTAAACGAATTATGCCTAGTGTAAGAAGACCTGTCTTTTTTTCTGGATCCAGACCAAAAATAAGATCTGAGAAATCCGAAATAGGACAAATACTTTTTGGCGCTAAATAAAAGTTCTGAGCATGACATGAATCAAAAGCGAAGACAGCATTAGATGTGCTATATAATGATTTGATACCCCTTGCAATATGGCTTGACAATATATGACTGTCTACTTTATTACCAATCCTTATGTTTGTCCGTTTGGTTGAAGGAACAAGCAATGTCACAGCACCTAAACCGGATGACTTTTTCCAGTCCCATCTACCGTCTAGCTCATCATATACTTTTTCGCCAATATAGTCTGTCAGGCCACCAAAATAGGCAGTAGATATGGGTATGCTGACGCCATTATCTATAAGGTCGGAAAGATATGTAAATTTATGCTTGCTGCAAATATTGACCATAACACGCAAAGCATTGAGAAACTCATGAGAGGTATTGGGGAAATAATCAGCGCCAAGGATACGAGGAAAAGATGGACTTGAAATTCCATCAAATAGATATTTCCCGTAGTAATCCGGGCCAAAAGAATACAATTCATCTGACAAACCTTCTTCTGTGGCCTGAATCAGATTTGGCATGTTGCCTACACCTTTGGTATAAAGTACTATATCCTTATCACCATAAACGTGATGTGAGTACCTACCACGACCCTCAAATTCAGCGTCTTCAGACGGCTCTGTAAAAACATGAAGAGATGCTTCTTTAAATGTTTGTGAAATCCCTGAAAGTTCAGCCTTTAGATTGGAATCAATCGGTAGATAATCAACTACATCCGCTAAGGTCACTTTTATGTGGCTGTCATCTCCGATAGAGTCTATATCTCGGATATCGGTTGAATATGGAAGAATCATAGTGTGTTCTAAGGAAAATTATCTTTAAAAAGGTTTTAATTATCTGGAGGCATTATTTATTTTGGTAATTTAATAAAAACTAGGAGATATTAGACTCTTTTTGAGGTGACCACAAAAGAGTATTATCTGTTGATTGTGGTCACCCATCTGAATCTGCTATTTGAAACAGGTTCTTTTAATACAGAATGTTGATATTGCAATTACAATCTAATCAACATTTAAATCATTGACATACAATATTTTAACATGGGACTCTTTGACATGGGCAATACATTGATAGCTGACGAGAATATACTTCTTGAGGACTATGTGCCTTCTGAGATGGTGCACAGGGACGGGCAAAGGCAGGAGATGGCCAATGCGCTCAAGCCTGCGACTGTCGGCCGGCAGATATCTAATCTGTTCTTATACGGGGATACTGGTGTCGGCAAGACTTCTCTGACCCGATGGATGTTCCGTGAGCTTGAAAAACATTCGTCAACGCGCGTTGCAACTGTATACATCAATTGCTGGAAAAAATCGACAAGCCATGCTATACTTATAGAGATACTCCTCAGCCTTGGTACATTCATCAACCATAAACAGCCGACAAATGAACTGATTGACTTTCTTGAGAAACATTGCAAAAAGAAATCTCTGTCGCTCATTGTCGCACTGGATGAGATCGACCAGCTAAATGATGAAGAACTGCTCTACACGCTTTCACGGGGAAAGTTCGGGCTTGTGCTGATATCAAATGATGCCTATGCATTCATCGATACGGACTCAAGGATAAAGTCATCGCTTAATGTACGAAGCATAGAGTTTCCTAAATACAAGCCGGCAGACATCGCTGAGATTATCAGGTTGCGGGCGGATAATGCGCTTATCCCCGGCGCAATCGACGATGAGCTTGTATCGGTCATGGCACACAAGGCCAAAGGTGATGCGCGAGTTGCAATCGACATGCTCAAAAGGGCTGCGCTTGTCGCTGAAGAGAGAGGCAAGCCAAAGATTGACATTGATGATGTCATGAAGTCTGTGGGAGAGGAACAGTTCCTTAGGCGAGACAGGATACTGCCTAAACTGAATAATGACCAGAGGATTCTTTTTGATGTTGTTGAGAGCGCAGGCGAGATTTCTTCCGCGGACTTATATGATAAATATTCTGCGGTTGCATCGGACCCTATCAAGGAGAGGACTTACAGGAAGTATATGGAGTCTTTGGTGAAACAGAAAATCATCAATGCCGAAGGCGATGGGCGTTGGAGAAA
>WTCB01000021.1 GCA_013138765.1 Candidatus Nanohaloarchaea archaeon | reverse complement strand
ATGTCCTGGCTCAAAGTCAAAGGAACCGAGATAAAGACAAAAACAAGATACAGCTGCGACACGACAATAATGGCGGATGTAATCGAAAAAAAAGAAACAGGCCAAGATTTTCCAAAACTGAACATATTGGCCTTTGACCTTGAGACAATTCCTATAGGTGAAAACAGGCAGCAGATAATCATGGCCTCCCTCGTCTCAAGCAAAGGACTAAGGCGCGTGTTGACATACCAGAAAGCGACACAGAAAGACACAATAATTAAATCCTCAGAAAAAGAGCTCATAGAAGAGCTGATAAAAGAGATCCAGAAAGAAAGACCGGATTTCATAGTGACCTACAACGGGGACCAATTTGATTTCACGGTATTGAAAGACCGCGCAGACCTCTACAGACTAACGCTTGACCTAGGTTTTAACACACGCCCAATACAGTTTTTAAGGCGTGGCATGTCAAACGCGGCGATAATCAAGGGATCTGCGCACATTGATCTGTACCAGTTCATATTCAAGGTCATGCGTACTACATTAAAGTCTGAGACACTGACATTGGACAATGTAGCAGATGAACTAATCCAAGAAAAAAAGCTAGACATGGACTTTGAAGATATGTTTCGCATCTGGAAAGAAAAAAAAGACCTGAAGACAATTGCCGAATACAACCTGCACGACTCTGTAATCACCTTGAAGCTTGCCGAATACATCCTGCCAAACATATTTGCCATGTGCCACCTGACAAACCAGATTCCGACCGATGCAGCAAGATCGACCTACGGCCAGCTTGTAGAGTCCTTTGCTATGAAAAAAGCGGCGCAGCTTAACACCATAATACCAAACAGGCCTTCAAGCGATACAATATCTGAAAGAAAAAGAATAGATGCGATTGAGGGTGCATTCGTCGTCGAACCAAAACCCGGCCTTTACGCCAACATTGCAGTCCTAGATTTCAAGTCCCTGTACCCATCTATAATAGTCTCGCATAACATATCACCTGATACTTTTGATTGCGATTGCTGCAAAAATAGTACCAAAAACAAAGTCCCCGACTTCCCCTACCATTTCTGCGAAAAAAGACGCGGGTTTATCCCCATAATCCTTGAAGAACTCTTAAACGGCCGAGCAAAAGTAAAGGCTGAAATGAAAAACCACAACAAAGGCACCCAAGAATACATACTTTTAGACAAGAAACAGTATGCTTTTAAGACTGTTGCAAACGCGTTCTATGGCTATCTGGGTTTTGCCGGTTCAAGATGGTACAAAAGAGAGTGCGCAGAGTCAGTCACATCATTCGGCAGGAATTATATTCATAAGACAATTTCTGAGGCAGAGAGATACAAATTAGAGACCGTATATGGGGATACTGATTCGTTATTCTTATTGCTCAAGAATAACAAAATAACAACAATTGACAAATTCCTCAGGCACATAAACGAAAACCTGCCCGGCATGATGGAGCTGGAATTTGAAGATTTTTTCAAGAGTGGCATCTTTGCAGCAAAAAAGTCAGGCACTGGCGGTGCAAAAAAACGATACGCACTCTTAAAAGAAAACGGTGACATGAAAGTACGGGGTTTCGAGCGCGTACGGCGCGACTGGTCAAGTCTTGCAAAAGACACTCAGGAGACAGTTATGCGCCTTGTCCTGACAGGAAAAAAAGAAGAGGCGACAGACTTTGTAAAAACAGTGATAACTGATCTGAAAAAAGGAAATGCAGACCTTGAAACATTGATAATCCACAGCCAGCTTACAATGCCTATCGAAAAATATGTACAGATGGGACCCCACGTTGCAGCTGCAAAAAAAGCGCAAGCACAAGGTCTAAAGATTGAGCCGGGAACAGTGCTTAAATACATAATAACCAAAGGCGCAGGATCAATAAGTGATCGCGCATACCTGTCACAATTTGCAAAAGACTACGACCCCAACTATTATATCAACCACCAGATACTTCCGGCATCTCTAAGGATACTTTCAGCAGTCGGTATCACAGAAGACCAGCTATTGAACAAAGGTACCCAGAAAGGACTGTTTTCATTCTCGAAGAAATGAAATCCATCAACTTTACATAAATAAAGAAGTTATCTTATCAAGACAAAATATCATTTTTTATGTCGGGTTTATGTCGGGTTAAAATATAGCTTGTATCTCTTCCTGTTAAACCAATTCGTTTAAAAATACCAGCATCACAAATTACATTTAAATCTCGAAGTGCAGTCCGGTCTGTAACTCCAAATATGGCCCTATACTCTTTATTTGTAATCTTTCTATTTTTTAAAACATATTTTATTGCACTAATTTGTCTTTCATTAAATTGTGCAATACTAGTGCTATGGTCTTGCAGTAATGTCTTAATAGATATGTCTTGCGGTTTTTCTTCCATATCTGGACTAAAAATAGTTGCTACAACTCTACTATTGCCTTTTATTTTGGGTAATATCTCATATGTTAGTGGGTAGTCTTGAACTTCCTTAAAAATTCAGTTCCATCCTTCGCCCATCTCTTCAATGTATCTTGTTTTATTCAAATTTTTAACAATGATTGGATTTCGCGAATATTGTTCTGTTAAGATATTTTTTTCGTTCACATTCCCGCAAAAGCCACAGGGTGAATCAAATTCGATCCTATCTTTATACATTTTAATAATGATCGTTGAACCGCTAACTCTGTAATCCCTATGTGCTACTGCATTTGCAATCAATTCTCGTATTGCAGATGGTGGGTATTGTGGGACTCTTTCTCTTGAGACCTGACCTTCTTTTAGTCTATACAATGCTTCTATATGTGTATTTATGTATTTTTCCGATTCATCTATTTGTTCGAAAAGGTTTCCTTTGATATCTTTAATATCTAGATAAGCAGAACCAATGTCTTTTTGCGGGTATCTTGCAATAGTAATATATTGTCTTGGAAATAAATCATCGGGAGTCTTACCGAACAACAAAATACCAGCATTTGTGGGTTTAAACTTGTTATCTATTGAAATGATACAATTAAGTGATTTTAATATATCTGTATCGCTACCTGCTAATTATTTACCTGAAACCTCTTTATATTTAATTTTGGACCAATTGATTGTTTCTAAATCAATGTCTTCATAAACTGCTCCGTCACATATTTGGTTATCGAACTCTTGTTCATGTTTGGTTAAGATGAATATCTCCAATTCATCAGGTGGAATTAAGGGAGTTTCACTATCGACCCGCTTATATGCAATACCATTGAGAGAATACGGTTTGTTGTTGCCAGACTTTACTTTGACTTCTATTATTTTCATTTTATTTCTTGATGGGTTAATACCCCGATGCTCTGCATCATTTCAAAACCATCAAGAAAGGTAGGAATTGTCGTCTTGAAAATCCGCGTAATACGTAAAAATCTTTTTGATTTTTAGTACAAAAAATCTACGATTTTTAAGTACCCCGGGACTCTGCCCCGATTGGGATAGCGGATTTTAGGCAATTCTTTTATTTGATTCTGATACTTTAATTACGGGAGATGCTTCGGGCTTAATCTTCTGCCTAATCTTTTGGGATATTGATTTCAATGTTGCATCCGATACTTGCTGGCCGACAATTGATTTACCATCGATCCCAAAGTAAACAGCACCGCCTTTATGGTTCAAAAACCCGCAGATAGTCTTCAATGATTTTTCAATTTGTGCTGTTGATCTTTTAAATTCAACTCTGTCATTTTCACCATTTCTGATAATTTCAACAAGACTTTTTTGGCTCATATGGCTTCATCTCTGACCTATCGACCTCTCCCAAAAAATCGAAGGATCCACGCAATCAGACCTCGCTCCTCACGCACATCATAATCTCGAGTTACATAACCCGTTACCGCAGCAGGTTGGGTCAGATTTTCAGAGATATTAACCAATTCACGGCTTATGTAACACTTATATAAGTCACGACCGCCACCGATTACAAGGATGGATACATTATCTGAAAAAAACGAGAACTTAACAGTTTTTAATCTATTTTTCTTCAATTTAAAATCATAAAAATCCATTTTAGTGCCATCAATTACATAATATTCGATACCTATGTCTGCGCTATCTTTGTTAGTGATGGTCATCTGTCCCAACGAACCAAACATGTTGCATTCAACAGATAATATATCATGATCTTCCCGCGAATGCACAGAGATCCACCTGGATATGTCATACTTCCGCCCCGAATAAAACATCCTTGCCCTGAACCTGTAAAGTCCTGAGGATACATTTTCAATCTTGTTGAAAAGAACAACGCTGTAATTTGAATATGGCAGAACTTCAAAAGACATCTTGTTGGCATTCCAATTGTGCGACCACAAAGAATCATTTAATCCGTCCGAGATCAATGTGGTGTTGTCATACGCATAAGAATATATTGTCACATTCTGGATAGCGCTCAAATTATTAAAAATTGCAATCTGTGTCTGAAACACATCACCGACATACACAGTCTCATCAAATTCAATAACTTCGTATATCTTATTTTTTATCACATTTAAAGCCGGATCAGATTTTGATTTTTGATCATATCCTTGTATGTCAAGATAATTTGATAAACTTCCACTCGTACTGCTGCAAGTATCGGTCTCTAAACTCGCGATCATATCAACACACATCTCATTTTTATTGATCCAGATATCAATTGTCTTCTTAAGGTCTGGGTCCGAATAATATTCCCATCCATCATCACCATATCTGCACGCGCGCACAGTAACAGAATAATTGCCGGGCAGATAGCCGTCATCACAATTATCTTTCAGAAGAAGCGGTATATTGAGGTAGAACAGACCATCTGACCAAACGTTACGGATCTCAACACCTGTGTTCACCTTGCAGAAATTGCGATAGATAGTTTTTCCATAAAGGTCCTGGCTGATCTTTTTAGGTCCTGATACATAGCCGATGATTCGCAATTTCCCATGAGTTTTAGGGCCTGATTGATATCTCACACCAATCGTAGATATTGCCCCAAAGTCAAGGTTGTCGTTTATGCTTATTATCTCAAGTCTTTCTTCTCCGCCCTGTCCGCCATCATCTGGTGTAGTCTCATCTATGGTTTCAGTTGTATTGGTCTCATCATATGCTGTTATCTCAAACGTAGTGTATCTTGTTGTGTATGTTCCATTGTAATCAAATCGGAGATATACTTTGTATGTTCCATTGATTGAACCGACTGAGCTCCAGTTGTATACAAGGTACTGTGTATTGTTTGCACCCATCGCAAGTATAGATTGTTCTTCAATCACATTTTCAGTAAGATACTCATAAGGTCCTGCAAGTGTCTGCCGACCAACCTTGACTGAAAGATTTCCAAGCGCCGAATAATCATTGGGATTATATATGCTGATCTCAATTGTCTGATTATCTCCTTGTATTATGTTGGCAAGTCTAAGATCAAGTTCTATATCTGGCGCGACCATCCATATTGTGGTGGGCAAGTTTACGGCATATGCTTGAGTGTACATGACGACAGTGGCAAGAGTCAGACAGACATATAAGCACATTTTAATCTTTCTGTCCATTTAATCCCTCTCCCTAATGGATTCTATTTGCGCGGACCACCCAGTATATAGTTTGTTGACAACTGGGGTGGGTGACTTTTAACAATGTCCGATTCATAAGGGTTGACTATAATTACAACCCACAAATAAAAACCATAAAAAAGCCATACTTTTTTAAATATTGCACCTAAATGACACGCATGGACGATACAACTTATGATAATTATATCAGGGCTGGAAAGATTGCCTCTCGTGTCTTGGCTGACATGAGAAAAAAGGTTGTGTCAGGTGCCACATATTTAGATATTGTCCAACAGACAGAACAGATGATAACAGATGCGGGCGCACAACTTGCATGTCCTGCAACGCTCTCTGTAAACACAATCGCCGCACATTACACACCTCTTTTAAATGACATATCAACAATTGGTGATAAAGACGTTGTCAAGTTGGACATAGGTGTCATGGTCGAAGGCTGTATTGCAGATACTGCAACCACAATCTGTCTTGATCCGGCGTACGATGACATGAACAATGCTGCAAAGTCTGCGCTCGAAAAAGCACTCAAGCTTGCAACTCCAGGAACCAATGTTGGTGAAATAGGAGCAGTTATTGAATCCGAAATAATTTCAAGAGGTTACAGGCCAATAGTCAATCTGAGCGGTCATATATTGTCATCTTACGAATTGCATTCCGGTTTCAGCATCCCTAACATAAAAACAGACACGAACGACACTCTTGAAGAAGATATGGTCTTGGCAATCGAGCCATTTGCAACTGATGGTCAGGGGATGATCAAAGAGATAAGCAAGATTCAGATATTTAGGCATATTGCGCAAAAACCCACTCGGCTTCCTGCTGCACGAAAAGTATTGAGTCTGGCAAAAACAAAATATCATTCTATGCCCTTTACTCCGCGCTGGATAACAGACATTAGTCCGTTTATGCTTGATTCTGCTTTGCGCCAACTTTCCGATTCAAACGCGATCTATATGTATCCTGTGCTAAAAGAGGCTGGTGATGGGATTGTGACTCAGGCCGAGCACACAGTGATTGTAAGGGATAGACCAGTCGTAACTACGCGGATCTGATTTTTTTACTGTTTCTGCTTATGTTTTGACCATGACCTCAAGCTTTGCTTGAATTAACCTTAATTTTTGGTTAGTGCGTTGACTGTAAGTCAATGCGCTTACATGTTCGACCTTTGTTGAGGTCGTGTCATAAAGATACCCGGGCTTTTTCAGTTTACTGAAAAGCTTGAAACGTAAGTTTCATGATTCTGAAGCCCGTCATTAAGTATAAATAATTAGCGGTATAAACAATATTATGTTCTCAAAACTGTTATCATTTTTTCTTCCAAAAGAGAATACTTTTGTAGATAAAGATGAGTTGGATCTTCTTGTAGGTACTGTATCTAAGGGTTTTCAGACACACAGGGATCGATTGGTTGCAATTGAACAGACAGCAGATCAAACAAATGCGGTTGTCACATCTTTTGATTCGCGTCTCGCACAAGTAGAATCAAGTAATGCTTCTGTTGATGACATCCGTTCTGCAGTCCTTGCGACACAGACTCAGCAAAATGCAACTGAAAACTCAATCGCAGATGTCTCGGAAACTGTAGATTCTGTCCAGATTTATGCAAAAACCGGATTTTCCGAGATGACAGAACACATCGCCTCTTTAGATGCGCGGATAAAACAGATGGAATCCCAACAATTTTTGACTCGCGCCGACCTTGAAGGATATCACAATTCGGTAAAAGAATCTCTTGATTCTCGATTTGATGCTGTTGGTGCTGAACTCAAAAAAACAGTTGATAAACAATTAATGATGACTTCTCAAGAAAAACCGCAAGTGCAAAAAAAGGAGGTATTGGTTGAGGTAGAGCGCGATATTGATGTCTCTAACCTGACTCATCTCGAAAAAAACATATTGAAAACGCTTGTTGAACTGAAAGTCAACAACAACATCACTTCAATAACCATTACAGACCTTACAAACAGGATTTATCCCGAAGGTGTTGTGACTTCCAAGCGCCCGACAGTTTCAGCTTATGTTTCTAAGCTTGCACTTAGCGGTTTCTTAAAGAAAGAGCGCAAGAACAACAGTGTTTTCATATCTATTATGAAAGAGAAAGTGATTAACTATTTTACTCATGAAAACTATTCTCATCTAAAACGTGTAATTTAATTCTCCTTCATATTTGGTCTCGCAAATAGCTTATTTTTTTAGTGTTATTGTCTTATTTTTGATTCTTAGCTTCGTGGTTTCTGTATATTTTTGTTATTTTTCAACAGATTTATCCTATGTTATCGGTCTATTTTAATCTATCTTTTGTCCTAACTCTCTCATTTTCACCCATTTTTTTTAACATATTCTCTCGTAATGTGTAATTATTGGGTTATGTGGTGTAATTTTGCTATATTATTCTCTATTTAATTGAAAATCATATCTTTCTTGATCTATCAAATATTATGTTTGCTTAAATGTGTGTTGCTAACTCTCTCATTTTCATTCAATTTTTTCATGTTTGTTGATTAAGTTTACTTAGGGTTAGCTGATTTTTGCGTGATTTTGTATGTTTGATGTGCTTGTAAATTCGCGATAATTCTTACTTTTTGTCGTCTTTATGCTATCTTTATTCGATACTGCTCTATTTCCTCAAGAATAAAAAAATACCGTCTGTATGTGTATTTTCGACTTATATAACACTTACGTAATTGTTTTATTGCACTCACAAAAAGTTTCATTTCTTTTGTTTATCTTTGTCTTTTTTGGCACAACATGGTGCCTAAATATTATTTATTCCTTGATTTAATATTTCCACAATTGTTCTAATTAGAATTGTTGTGTTTTTAGTGGTCTATTTATTTTTTGCATTTTTTGGACATAATTTCGCATCAAAATACCCTACACTATTTGATCAAAATGTTCTATTTTTTGTTTTATTTTATCTCTTGTGTCTGTTTTTGTATGTTTGTATGTTTAATTTACTTATTTGCCTGCAATTTTTAATCAACTTACATGACTTACATAAGTCTGATTTCTTACTTGTTGGGTCTCCGGTATTTCTTTTTTAAGTGACTTACATAACTTACATAAGTTTGTTTTGATATTCTTTATCCTCTCTGTATCTGTTTTTAATCAACTTGATCAACTTACATAAGTTCCATTTAGGATTGTCTATTTCTCTTGTATCTGATTTTAACTATTCTTAAGGAAGTTACATAATGATTGCATAAGTGGAATTTATTATTTGTATGTCTTCTGTATGTGGTTTTTAATCCTCCTTTGGACAACTTACATAACTCTTACATAACTTACATAACTACTTACATAACTGTTATATAACACTTACGTAACTCTGCGTATATAATGTCTAATATGTCCAAATTCTGCCTTCTGACACAATATTGCTTACATAACACTTACATAACTCTTATATAAGTCCTCTTTAGGCTTACATAATGCTTATATAAGTTCAAAAAACAAAGAATGATTTAAGCGTACTATGGCAATGATCTCATATCAGTTGACACTCAGACAAACCTTTAAAAGGTTAATGATATAAATGCCATTGTTTAAATAATATAAGGTAGATAACACATGCCAGAAGGAAGATCAGCATATACTAGGGGGCACAGTCAAACATCAGCCCGTGGCCACCAGCCAACAGTCTTTTGCAGTTACTGTGGGAGAAAAGTGCCAAGACATAAATGTTTTATTCAATACAGTGGATTCCATATAACTGATCCTGTGCTAAGAAAAGAGATAAGCAGAAATCAGGTGAGCGCTGGAACAAACAAGATGTATGCATGTCCTGCATGTGCAAGGCATCGTGGAATTATAATGAAGAGGGACCAGACTGGAAGGATGGTCTCTGTAAAGAAAAAGTCAGGCAAAAGATTATAAAACGACATAATTTTGTGAGACTTTTTAATTCAGGTGATAAGTATACCTTTGAGAGGTTGGTTACGGCAGAAATTGAACAAGGCAAAGCACGATGTTAAGCCTTATGACTTCTCAAAGGAACTGGATTCTTTCTACATTGGTGAGGCAGAAACTCCAATATTTCATGAGATTCCTGATAATATAGAAAAGATGGACATAAAATATCCATTGATACCTCCCTTTGCTTTTGCATCTATAAGATGGAACAGAGAATCAAATTCTTTGATATATTCTGTAATAGAGCCTTCTTTTGAACAGCGAGATCGAGAGATTTATAATGAGATTGAAGAAACACTTTCTGATATGATTGATGTCAAGCTTAGCCAGCTAAAGTCAAAAGATGATCTTTTCATTTATCTTAAGGAAAATGTGAGAGATATCATAATAAAGAAAGGCATAATCCTAAGAAGAGGCGAGATAACAAGGCTGATGTATTATATTTTCAGAAATTTTGTCGGTTTAAATGAGATTGAGCCACTTCTTCATGATTCTTTTATTGAGGATATCGGCTGTGATGGTGTACACATACCAATTTTTGTACTTCACAAGAAATTTGGTTCAATCAAGACTGGTGTATATTTCAAAAATATGAGCTATCTTTCATCTTTTGTAGTGAAGCTTGCAGAGCGTAGCGGCAGATACATAAGCTATGCAGAACCGCTTTTAGATGGTACTCTTCCTGATGGTTCAAGGATCCAGGCAACTTATTCAAAAGATGTGACAACAAATGGACCTACATTTTCAATAAGAAAATTCTCATCAACACCATTCAGCATAATTGATATGATTAACTATGGTACTGGTTCAATAGATATGTTCGCATATATTTGGTATCTTGTAGAGCACCAGAAAAATTTCTTGATCTGTGGAACAACCGCAGCAGGAAAGACATCTTTATTGAACTCTCTTGTGAGTTTTATACCGCCTCAGGAAAAGATAGTGTCTATTGAAGACACAAGAGAACTTCATCTGCTTCATGAAAACTGGATACCTTCAGTCACAAGACAAAGTTTCGGTGCGGGCAAAGAGAAATATGGTGAGGTGACTATGTTTGACCTTCTCAAATCCTCATTTAGACAAAACCCGGATTATGTGATTGTTGGTGAGGTTCGAGGGGTCGAGGCATCTGTACTGTTCCAGGGTATGGCTTCAGGTCATGCATCTTTAAGTACTATGCATGCAGGTTCGGTTGATGAGATTATACAACGTCTGATAACCCCGCCTATAAGCTTGTCTGCAGGTCTTATCAATGCTCTTGACGTAGTGATTTTTGTCCAGCACGCAGGCCGGTTTGGTATTAATGCAAGACGGATAAGGGAGACAGATGAGATTTCCAATGTTAATGTAACTGATTTAAAAGCAGACACAATAAAGACCTTTTCATGGCAGCCTTCATCTGATGACTTTAAATCTCAGCACAGCCTTCTTGTAGAAAAATTAAGTATTGATTATGGTATCTCAACAAAAAAGATAACTGATGAGATAAGAAACAGATCAATGCTTCTGTTCTGGCTTTACAGAAATAACATTCACAAGTATGGTGATGTATCTTTGTATATATCTAAATATTATCAAGATAAGAATGAGATTCTTGATATGATTTCTGAAAAGACATATCACACAAAAAGTGGAATTTTCACAAATAAGGCCTATAAAGACTTAATTGATAAAAGTAATTTTTCATCAACTATGGATAATATTGTTTTAAAAAATACTGACTCGTCAACTGATGGTGGTAATTTAAACAATTGCATCGAAAAAAACAACAACGACAAAGATAATAACGTAGACAAGACTTCTCTGGATGTGTCTCCTGACACAAAACAAGAAGAGACAGGCAAACCCATAAAAATCCCATCATTTAAAACCGAAAAATAAAACTTAATTCTTAACAATTTGATGCAATTATATTTTAACTATAAAAACCCCCTTTGCTAAAATACTGTCAGTGTCTATAATGTCTATTAAAAAGATTTTACATAAAACAAGAAAGAACGAGACAACTTTAGAGGATGAAGAAGAACATCTTGAACAGTTGCGGCAACATCTTAACAAGCTTGGGCTATCAGATGCAACAATTAAAAAAACAGATAAAAAGACAGATTTTCACATATTATTTCAAGAGATAATATCTTCAAGGACAACAGAACAATTATATACTGCATTTGGTAAGTTCATATATCTTAAAAAACCAGCATTTTTCAAGAGATTAAATGATTCGTTAGTTTCTTCAGATTATGATTCAGTTATAGAGGTATATACAGGTAAAATATTTTTATTTTCATCTTTGGCATTTATTTTTTCATCATTATTTTTTGGCACAGCAATATTTTTTAGATTACCCGGATTTGACCTGACCTATCTGATGTTTCCAATATTTATATCTTTATCAATTGCTTTCATTATGTTCTATCTGCCGATAGAAAAAACATATTCAAAAAAGAAGAGCATTGACACAAATCTACCATTTGCGCTAACACATCTTTCAGCGATCGCATCATCTGGTACACCACCTGAGGAAGCATTTCGTATAATGTCTACCTTCAAAGAGTTTGGAGCGATATCAACTGAAATGTCAAACATAACAAGGCGTATTGACATATTTGGAGAAGACATAACTGTTGCATTAAAACATGTAATTAAAACCACACCATCCGAAACATTTCGCGAGATACTGGGCGGTATCCTGACAATAACTCAGACAGGTGGTACTTTAGATGCATATCTTACTGAGATGGCAGATATTGCTATGTTTGATTACAAATTGGCAAGGGAAAAATACCTTGCCGCCCTTTCGACCTATGCAGATATGTATACTGCTCTTTTAATCGCAGCACCATTATTTTTAGTATCTATACTTGTAGTTATGAACATAATTCCTAATAGTCAGTTACCTGGTGGGATGGATATAATGACTGCATTGTCGATTGGGGTATATGGTCTTATTCCTTTGCTGAACTTACTATTTTTAGCATTCATAACATTTACTGCTCCGGAGATGTGATTTATGGGAAAGTCAGATAAGGGACAATCAAATAAATTCAAGACCAAGATAGACTTAATCATAAATCAATACAATCGAAAAGAATTGAACGCAGCTATTACAATATCTATAGTATGTCTTATACTATTTCTTTTTAATCATTTTGTACTCTCGCGTTTGCTATTACCTTTCATGACTATATTCATAATGCTTTTTTCCGTGATTGGTATGGTCGTACCTTTGATTTTACTTCAATACCGTCATTTTCAGAAAATGAAAAACATTGAATCAAACTTTCCAAATTTCATAAAAGCGATATCTGAAGGATTATCAAGCAATATGTCACTTCCTCAATCAGTCAAGTATGCTGCCAAAAGTAATTTTGGAAAACTGTCTCCTTATATTGATCGGATGGTGTCTCAGATGTCCTGGGGCATCTCTTTTGAAAAAGCATTTAAAGGTATGGCTGATTCAATAAACAACCGTCTGATAACAAGAGCGACATCGACAATAATTGAAGCGCACACATACGGCGGAAAGATATCAAATGCAATGACAGCGATTGGTAAATCCATAACTGATATAGAAAAATTACGGCGTGAAAGGATATCAAGCATATCGAGCCAGATGATGCAAGGTTACGTGATATTTTTTGTATTCATAGGTGTCATGATAGGTCTTGTGGTATTCTTACTGCCAATTTTAGGTTCAGATACCCTAGGTGGTTCTGGTGTTGCCAATGCAGATCTGGTTGCTCAATATACAGTAAAATTCAGACATTTATCAGTGATCCAGGGATTCTTTTCAGGGATTGCAATAGGAAAACTTTCAGAAGGCTCGATTTCAGCAGGGTTTAAGCACGCAGCAATAATGTCATTTATTGGTTATGCTGCATTGCTGCTTGCCACACTCTAAAAAACTATTTATATGACTCATAACTAAAACATATTAGGGGATATTGATGTCTGTTTCAAAAAAGTCAAAAAAGAAAGGACTTTCACCATTGATAGCAACAGTTTTATTGGTTGTATTTACAATAGGGATTGCAACAATAATAATCTCCTGGATGAACATTTACACAAAAGATGCGACTTTAGATGCCAATCAGGATACTCAGACAATGTTGGATTGCACCAACACAAATATTGATATTGATAAAGTCTATATACTTTCAGAGAACAGTGTAAAGGTCATTGCAAGAAACACAGGTCACAAACCATTGATATTGAAAGAAGCATTTGTCTGGGATACAAACGGTACAAGATGTATATTGAACATAACTGATTCAACACTGGATGAAAGCGAGTCAATCGAATTGACAAATGATTCATGCCAGATAACATTTACCGCCGGTTGTCCTGAATTTGACATGGCTACAGTGTCAACAACATGCAGTATCTCATCCAAGGTTGAAGAACTTTCAGATGTAGTATGTAATGTTTAAGATAGACAATGCCAAAAACGATATATAGTATATAATTTAAATATAAATAATTGATTTTAATAATTTAATATAAACGAATTGAGATTTATGAAACGAAAAGGTGTCTCTCCATTGATTGCAGCAGTTTTGTTAATAGCATTTACTATGGCCTTGACTGCACTTCTTACTGCCTGGGTCACACAATTTACAAAAACCCAGCAAGATGAATCCGAACAGTATCAAGAAAAAATAAAATGTTCCGGATCAAATTTTATAATTAATAATGATTTCACACTATATGCTCCAACTGTAACAGGCGGGAACTTATCTGTCCGTTTTGAAAATATAGGTTTCAATGACATCTGGATTGAAGATATAACTGTATGGTATGATGAAAGAACTATACCTGTATATCTAGATTTTGAACAGTTTAATGTCTTAGAGGATGAAGATTTACTTAAAGATATTGATGTATACGTGGCAGAAAGTGGAACATTGTCCTCCGTTGATGTTGGTGATTTAAAAAAGATTCAGTTCAAGTCAACTTGCGAAGGTGTCTGGTTTATCCTTGAACGCCCCGTGGTCGGTTGGAATACAAATTTATGATTCCATATTATGTATGATTGATTGGTGTATCTGATGTATACGAAAAGACGAAAAGGTATAAGTCCTTTGATTGCAGTGGTTCTTCTTATTGTGTTTACTGTTGCGATTTCAACAATAATAATTGGTTGGATGAATGATTATACAAAAAAAACAACATCTGATGCATCTAAAAATACTGATGTTGTAGTTGCATGTGCAAAACAGATGATTAACATACCTGAGACAATTGGTGTGCAGACAAATTCTTCAGGATATGTGACCGTATTGGTTGAAAATATCGGGCAGGCAGAGACCACAATAAAGCAGATATTAACAATAGACAACAATTCAGATATGTGTTCTATAAATTTCACAGATGGAGTTATTGCAATCGGTGATATTGGACAGTTCGGTCCTATGGACTGTTCAAGTGAATTTGGTGCTGGAACTCCAACTTTGACAACGGTCCGTGCAACAACAACCTGTGGTGGTATTGCTGATGAATGGACAAGTTCCTGATTTTAATTTCTAATTTTTCCATATTTGTTACCAAACTTGTATATAGAAGTATTGAATAAATATATTTATGGCAAGTCATAAATTTTATTTTTATGTGATTACATCTTTTATTCTTGTTAGTATTATTTCAGTAATCTCAGCAGTACCCGAACCAACAGTTGATGTATTGATTCGTCTGGAAAGTCAAACATTTAACCCATACGAAGATATGTCCGACAATTATGTGGTTTCAGATATCTCACAAGACACAGTCACAGCATTAGTTCATGCAGCAGGAACATTTAATGGGGTCTCATCAGATTCGGATAACATAGATCTTAATGCCTCAATCAACTCAAAGACCTATCTTGTATATACAAAAGGCGACAGAAATACAATCGATTCAAGGATACCAACTATAATTTCGGACAATTTTGACACAGTACCAAACCCGAGTTTTGGTTTTCCACTCTCTAAAAAAAATAAAATAGTGGTCAGTTTAGAATACGAAAACATGGATGTGGTCAGTTCTGAAACATTTGGCGCAGGTTTTCATGATATGATCATTGAAAATGTTGGCGCAGACGGCAACAGATATCTTCTTGACATAAAAAGTAAATGATTTTAATGGATATTTAATAAATATTGCTTTAGTTATATAAACCGTATCAGACAATATTAATGTAGGTACTGATGTCGTCACCAAAATCCAAAAAAATAATCATAGTTATACTGAGTTTCATAGCTCTAAACATCTTCTTTTTATTTTTTGGTGGTGTATCAGACAACAGCATAGTGTCTAACCCCCTACAACTGATTGAAACAGGAAATGAAACACAGATAGCTATCAATTATGGTTCAATAAAAGATATAGATAATCTTCCGGACAAAGTGGATCTTAAAATTGGAATGTCCAAAAGTTATGCAACCTTTGATGGAGTTTCATCAAAATCAATCGATACAGAAAAGACACCAACTCTTGTCACAACTCAAGACCTAAAGCAAAAGATTGAAATGACAACAGAAAGGATAGTCAATGATTTTGTCTGGGTTGAGACATCAGGTTTTGTTCCAGCGACGACTGGCGGAAAGATAATATTGTCATCGATAGGTCAGAAGACTTTCAAATGTGATGGCACGGTCGACAATCCGGACTGTTTCGAGATTGACTCTTGCGCAATCTCCCAAAAACCATGCTACGAATATGACAATGGAAACACGATTGTTTATGTCAATCATTTCTCTGGCGCATTCAATACACTGACCTGGACAACAGATAGTGACTGGGATGGCGGGACGCATGTCAATACGACAAGTTCAAGTGGTGACCTCACACTTTCAGGCACAAACACAACAGGCCGGTACACCTCAAACACGACCGACACACTTGAGACAATATCAAGGCTCAAGGCGACATGGAACACGACAGATTCATGGAACTACAAAAAAGAGATAAATATCTCAAATACTGGCGGCGCATTCACTGATTACCAAGTAAAGATAGTCATTGACAAAGAGACTTCAATGAATGCCGATTATTCAGATCTGCGATTTACTGACAATTCTAGCAATCAATTGAACTACTGGGTTGAAGAGAACAATACAGTCAATGCGACAGTCTGGGTCAAGACGAACTTTTCCGCCTTGACAAACACGACAATTTTTATGTATTATGGCAATCCTACCGCAACCTCTAAAAGCAATGCAACACTTGTTTTTGATCCTTTAGGTGATTGGAAAACGGGATGGAAATATTATACTTCAAGTTCCTGTACTGGTCCTACAAACTGGGAAAAATTAAGTTTTGATGATTCCGGATGGACAGATCTTGCTGATGCAAGTCTTGATTCATGGCCAAATGGCGGTCCAATGGATTGGTATATGCGAAAAAAGTTATTTATTTCATCTATAAGTATTTCAACCATGACAATAACCAGTGATGATGGACAATGGTCCTATGCAGGTGATGGAACATCTATTGGTCATTGTGGTGGTGCATGTCATGCTCCGGGAACATGTACTGATGCATGGACAATTACATCCACATTAAAAAAAGGAGATAATGTAGTTGCAATACAATGTACTGAATCTGCACCAGAACCACAATATGGTGAAAGATGTTTAGTGGATGCATTCAGCATACCTAATGCATATACACGTAAATATTCCGCAACAGAACCAACTCTTTCATCAACAAGTGCCCAGATGCCAGGTGACATCTCAGTCGAGTTCAGTGCAGACGG
>WTCB01000085.1 GCA_013138765.1 Candidatus Nanohaloarchaea archaeon | reverse complement strand
TCATCAACAAAAAGTTCAGAGATGGAATGTCCGACAGCAGGCATCGAGGCAGCAGAGGCGAAGATGCTGTTTATCGCGATCAACATAAAAGGGATTGCAACAATTACACCTGCAAATAAAAAATGTTTCTTTTGAAATGTGACTGTAACTGCCATAGCATATTATTGATCAAATTAAGTATATATAAATATATATGACTGCATTTTATTTCTTGATGGGATTTAATACCCCGATGCTCTGCATCGGTTTATAACCATCAAGAAACCTAAAAAACGCACATATGCGTTTTTGGGTCCCAAAATGCGGAGCATTTTTTGGAGGTAGGGATTGCCGTCTTGAAAATCCACGTAATACATAAAAATCTTTTTGATTTTTAGTACAAAAAATCTACGATTTTTAAGTACCCCGGAGCTCGCCCAAATATAAATTCAATAAACTAGTTACCCGAACGTAAGTGAGTGGTGACTTTATTGGTCAACCTTATATAAGGTTGTGGGATAGTGGATTTTAGGCAATTCTTTTATTTCAAAAAAAGAACAACAAATTAAAATTCAGGAAACTTTAAATTAAAATTTATGATTCAGGACAGCACCAATGATATACAATACTCGGCCCCCAACAATCATCACCACAAGAAGAACAATACCAACCACAAGCAGAACTGCCCTTGCCATTACTAGTAGTACTTACAGTATTAATATATCCCGCACTTATACAACAACCAATTGCACCTATAGAAGGAGTACACGTTTCATAACAATCACCCCCTGAATTGGCATAAACAGATCCATAATATTCTTTTGAATCTTTCGTTCTTGAATTGGTGGCAGGACTGGCCTCATTAATTGTCCCTGTAGGACAACCATTTTTATACCATGCACAAGAATCATATTCATTACCAACAGAAGCTGTTACGAATTTCTGAAAACTTCCATCAGGAAATATGATACCATTATCAGTTCCTGTAATTGTAATGTTCCCAGAACCAATAATCTCATTACCATTCATATTAATATCATCATCAACAAAAAGTTCAGAGATGGAATGTCCGACAGCAGGCATCGAGGCAGCAGAGGCGAAGATGCTATTTATCGCAATCAACATAAAAGGGATTGCAACAATTACACCTGCAAATAAAAAATGTTTTTTTTCAAAAGTGATTGTAACAGCCATAATATATTGTAGAGGTCAGGGTATATATATGCATCAATACTTCCCTTCCCACACATCATCGCCGACAAAGTGGATGTTCTTCAATACTTTTCCTTTATCAAGCGCGCGCATACCAGCCGAATCATATCCAGAAATCCCGCAAGCCAACGGTTTCAGAAATCTATCATCTACGATAATGATAAAGTCACCTTTAGAGATCCCATCATCAATTTTTGTAACTCCGGGTCGCATGACATCTGCGCCTTTGGTCACAAACCGGATCGCGCCCGCATCAACAGATATCTTCTTAAACTTGTCAACACCCTCTTTCAAGACAAGCTTGAGTGATGGATATATCTTATCTCCAAAGATAACATAATCAATATTTCCATTTACGGCAAGAACTTTATTGTCTAATCTTTCAACTTTGTCTTTTTTTGAAAAGGTACATACTAAACTCGAACTCTCAAGCCACAGAGTAAGCTCTTTCAGATTTTTCTTGCTCAACTGTTCTCGTTTCATACCGATCAGAAATAGAAACCCTCTTTGTTTTGCGCAGGTTGTGCATTTGCCTGAGGTGCTGTAGTAGCTTGAGCCCCACCTTGCAACGCAGAAAATACAGAGTCCATCATAAACTCAGGAACTTTTACAGGTTGCAATATGCTCATGATAGGCAGATCAGGTGCGGCTCCGTAAGTTGGAATTAGATGCACAGCATAGTGTGGCATGGCCTGACCCGCGCTCACGCCATTAGGATTGATAGTTATGTACCCTGAAGCTTTAAGATTAGTCATAATCTTTTGTGAGATGCTGTCGATCATCATCTGAACGCTCGCTTTCTGTGCCTCATTAAGTTCAGAACTCATGCCCACATGTGCCTTTGTAACAATTACAGTGTGTCCTGCAGCTTTTGGCTGGATATCTAAAAATGCGATACAATCATTATTTTGCTCAATTATCTTTGCAGGGATCTCACCTTTGACAATCTTGCAGAAGATGCACTCTTGTGGCTGTTGCGGTGCGCCCATACCGCCACCTTGAGCTGCAAGTTTCTGTTCTACCTGCGCCCTCTGTTCCGGTGGAAGCTGCTGCAGTTGTGCCATCTGTTCAGGAGTGAGTTGTGCCATAAGATCATCTCTTTAATATTAATACTATGTGATATTTATAAGATTAAATTATATATACTCATGCGTCACAATTTCTAATTAGTTATGATGGTAGATAATTATGGATATGTCTAATTGCGATAATATAAATAAAAAATCCGCAAGATACGTTTTTTTCTTGCTTTTTGTCTTTATGGCAATTTTTTCGGTGGCTTCACAAGTGTTGGCAGATGACAATGATATACTTTTAATTATTGGTACTGATTCCACAAATTATATGGCAGGAGACAACATAACAATCTATGGATGGGGGTATAATGGGAGTAACATTTTTGAATCACTCACCATATCTCTTGTAGACCCTGAAGGGATAACCGTAGCAGAGACTACAGACTTTAATATTAATACAGAGACTAATATGTTCATATCAATACTTAAAGCACCTTATGTTGCAGGCACATATGATGTAATGGTAAATATTTTTGATAAGGTTGCCATAAAACAGATATCAATAACAGTACCGATTACAGTCATTGAAATAGCAGAGATGAAAGCAGAACTTGTTGAAGATTCATTTACAGTATCTTCATTTGGCACACCTGAAGACAGTTCAATCATAGTTGATCCAATAATGTTAGATACTAAAGCAACAATTTATACAATAGACACAAAAGACTATTATATGATTTTAGAAAATATGACAGGAGTATATGACCGATTATATATTGATGATGATTCAGATTTTACAGGTTCAGATGATGACAGTTACCTTATCGAAGGTTCAGCAGTAAAGATTGCAGATCAAAAATATTCAATATGGTACATCGATCCAAAAGGTAATTTTGTCATATTTGCAAAACGAATCAGACATGTCTTTGAACCTCCTTACACACAATCCGACCTTTTGGTTCTTGCATTAGACTCAGATTATAATTCGTTATCTGATCAAGAGATAACGATGGATGTTTTTGATGCCGAAGGCAACATTGAGTTGTCTGATGTCCAAGTAGGTACTACGGATCAATTCGGCATATTAGACACCACAATAGAATTATCCGATGTTCCCGGAACACATTCAATAGTATTCAATGATGGTCTTGCAACAGAATCATACCGTATAGAAATTTTTGGCCTTAAAGTATCAGTTGTGGATGCAGAAGAAAATCCAGCATTTAAAGTATCAAACGGAGATACCATATTTATGAGAGCATCAGTTTTTGGACAAGGTGATGCACTTATTGTAGATGGTATTCAAAAGTCAGAAGCAAAGATCTCAGGACACAAGACACTTGAAAAATTCATGCTGACTCCTGATGCAGACGGAATTTTTACAGAAAGCTATACAATCCCTATGGATGTAAAAGGTAAATTCTCAGTCCAGTTCAAGTTTATGTACCAAGACACGCAGGAAGTCAGAAAGATACGTTTTGAAGTTGAAGACCATGACCTGACCCTTTATCCAATCTCATCCGACTTTAGTCAGATAAGCAGTTTTGCACCAGGACAAGAAAGTGCGATGATAATTTCAGGTAAAGGTACAAAAGACAAGAAACGCATAAGATTAGATGCTATGACAGATGGTTGCAATATCTCTATGTTTGACTTTGACGCAATATACGATAAGGATGGTGTTGATGTTTCAGGTGGCGAATATAGAGTCATGACCATTTCAGATTATATGTCTGAAAATGGGATCTCAAACACTATACGAAATCGTCTAAAAAAAGATTATGGCGATAAGTCATGTGTAATTACATTCAATACGCCCGAAAATGGTGGCATCTATAGATTAGTCACTTCAGTCACACTTGATGATGAGATGAGGACTGCAACCGCATCATTTGAAGTGGATGACATCTATTTAGGCATTGAACAGATAGCGCTTAGTGGTGTTGATAAGACAGTACTTCCTGGAGAGAGAGTTTATTTCACAGTCACTGCAACAGATGCAGTGACCGGAATTGAAATACCGGCAGGCAAAATAATTTCAGCAACCATCCAACAAGCAACAGTCCACGATACAAGAGATATAGTTACAGAAGATATGGTGTCTCTTGAGATCGACAGGACCTACTCGGCAGATACCGCACTTGTATCATTCATTGCAAATGATTCAATGACGGGATATCATTCAGTAGAATTTATGATAAAAGTCAATGTAACTCGTGATGGTATTGAAAAGACAGTTGATACTAAAGCTTATGGTATGTTTAGAGAACAGAGATATGCAGTAAAAGTCTCATTAGAAGAACAAGACAGGATATATGCAGGAACAGATGATGATGTTGCAATGATTGTAGAGGTTATGGGCGTATCAGATCTTGCCGGTGAAAGTTTAGAAGTTGAAGTTGATAAGATACTGAATAAAAAGACAGGCAAAAAAATAAATAGTGATGCCAACTGCATCATTGAAAACACAACTAATTGTATGTTGATCATCGAAAGTCCAAAATCCGGTTGGTCTGATGGAGGTTATTCAGTATTGCTCGAGATTGATGATCTAGATGATCTTGAAGGTATGGATGATGCAGACGAGCATGCGTATGGATGGTTTAATTAAGATAGGTGATATGAATGTCAAATAATAGATTATTTTTTGGATGTGCAGTAGTTCTTATGATATCTGTATTTATGTTAGGTACAGCCTCAGCAGCATCCATGCAGGCAGGCATTGGCGAATATGAAAATACAGTAGACAGAGATTCAATATTTATTGTACCGGTATCTGTAACTTCTGATAGTGTAGGCACAGTATCGGTTGTACTTTATCCGGCAGATGGTTTAAGTTGCGATACTTGTGTTCAAGATATTGTATTTGATGCCGCAGGGACAGAAGAAGTCTCATTTACAGTAAGTGCAGACAATACAGGTATTTATGAAAATCCTTTTGATATTGAAATATCAATGGATGGTTCAGTTCTTGCAACAGCTACATCTTCCACTATATTGACAGTAGATCAAGCACCGTTCTGGATGCTTAGTCTTTCATCCGATAAAGAAGAGATATCAACAGATGATATAGTTTCAATATCATTATCTATTGCAGTCACAGGACCTATAGACGGGGTCTCAGCATATCTAGATATCCCTTCTGGCTGGAGTATTGTATCAGGTAACAGAACATATGATCTCGGTAAAGTGACAGGCACATATAATGTAATCTGGAATGTTAAAGCAGATGACCCCGCATCAACAGATGATTTTTCAGTTACAGTCACCTCATCAGATCCATCAGACCAAGTTACAAAGACGATATCTTTAGATTCAATCCCGGCAATTACGATAGGACCTGTTGCGGAAGAAGAAAAACCCATACAAGGAAACCATCAAGCATTACCATCCAATATAAAAAAAGAAGCTGTACACAGACCGAATCTTATACCGGGAACTGGTCTTAGGGAAAACACAAAGCTTCAGGCAGCACTTGAAAATGCTCTTGGGATAGGTAAGATGGACCAAGATGCAATTGGTAACATGATGCGCATTTCAGAGTCAATCTCATCACAGATATCTCTGGAAAGAAACATTGAGGTTGCTGCGGGAAGGTCTAACATGCACATGTCTATAAAATATGACGGTGAAAACAAAGTGACAGGCTTTGTCTTATATGATACAGTACCTAAATCCTTTGCTTTATCTGCAAAAGATATAACCGTTACCGCTTCAGGTGCAAGAGTAGAGATTGTTGAAGACGACCCGGAATTTGCATTTATATTTGATTCATTGAGTCCTGGCGACACAATAGATATAAATTATGAAATCAATTCCGAAATTGATGCGGATATAGTCTCATCGTTCACAGCCGAGGTATATGCTGCAGGTTTTGAAGACGATAGAGTATGCGCACAGGTTATGACACCTGCAATGGATTCTGCGACAGGTGAATGTGTAGTGTATCCGACACCATGCGATGTTCCTGAAGGTTGGGATACTGTAGGGTCCTGTCCATTTGAATCAATTGAGGCTGATAATGCCTCAGACGATTTAGAGCCGACAGGAAGCAGCATCTACAAGTACATGATGATTATGTCTTTATTGGGCATTGTCGGTATGGTCATAGTCTTGCGCAAAAATAAGGATAAGCAATATTCTTATTGATTTTTTTCTTTTTTGATCTTTTTTATTTGACCACCTATCTAAAATTAGATAATAGATATGTCTAAATTTAAATAATAAATAAGTGATGATTCAATCCTGACCGATAGATCATCAAAGTATGATCGCAAGAAAACGAAATGTCCAGATTAAAGAACACATCGGTTCATGATTGTATCTGTTACGTTCTGCCGTAACATAATGGTATGGTTTGTTACAGTCAACCGTAACATAACTGCAAAAATAGGTCAGATGCATATACACCCCCTAAAAACAATACAGAAATATTTATATATACAGACCTGTATAGATACAGAGTTGTATACCTCTTAATTTCAGAAGTGGAAGAAGTAATAGATTTCATCAAGGCATACATTTTAAAGGAATTTATAATCACAGGTAATCCCAAAAGAGAAGAACGATGGCAATATCCAATAGAAGCTGTTCGTGAATTAGTCATAAATGCCATAGTTCATAGAGATTATAGAGGGTTTCATTCTCAGTTCAAGATTTTTCCCAAAAAAATAGAATTGATTAATAGTGGGGGTTTACCTTTTGATTTAACGGTTGAAGATATCTTAGATGGTTCAAAAAGATCCGAACCCCGGAATAGATTAATTGCAGAGATTTTTAGGGATTGCGGATTTATTGAAAGATATGGAAGCGGTATTCAAAGAGCTAATTTACAGTTATTAGAGTATAATTTACCCCCATTAGATATTGAAGTTAAAGAAAATACATTTAAGCTTACCTTATTTTCAGAGGTACAAGTTACCCCCCAAGTTACCGCACTTGAAGTAAAAATAATAAATATCATTAAAAAAGATAATAAGATTTCAATAAGAGAAATTGCAGAACTGCTTGAGATAAGTAGTGATACCGTTAAAGAATATATAAAAAGATTAAAAGACAAAGATATTTTGATACGAAAAGGAAAAACAAGCGCAGGTTACTGGGAGTTATTATAAAAATACATACTTCTCAAAGATTGGATTTTACAGAGATAAAAATATACCTTTATATAGTTTTAGACACAAATAAATATATAATTGTTGTTACTAATAAATGATTTATCTCTGAATAGTGAATAACAATAGACTATTAGAATGCGATATTTATGTTTGAAGATGAATATAGGCCATTTGATTTCATGCATGCTTGCACCCACATAATATTAGTAATCTTTATCCTTATTTCTGCTGCAATGGTACCTGTTTTCGCAGAAGATACAACAGCGCCAATAACGACAGACAATTATACATCCACATGGACAAATTATGACTGGACAATATTATTGACAGCGACAGATGATGATTCAGGTGTTAATACAACAAGATATTGTGTAGGTGCAGATACATGCACCCCTGATCAAACAGGAACCATAATTGATATAACTTGTAATCCAGACACAGTATGCTACCAACTATATGTAAGGTATCATTCAACAGATAATGCAGGAAACAACGAAACAGTAAAGACTTCAGACCCGATTAATATAGATAAGATAAAACCAGCAACGTATGATAATTATGTTTCAAAAGATGGTATCTGGCAAAATGAAAATCAAACAATCTTTTTAACTGCAGCAGAAACTGGTTCAGGTAAATTATATACAAAATATTGTATTGACACAGTTCCTTGTATACCTTCAAGTACTTATAGGGGACCTTTATTTATTACAGATGAAGGTATAACCTATTTAGGCTACGCAACAACAGACAAAGCTGGAAACGTTCAAGATACAGTTACAGTAACGATAAAAATCGACAAGGCATCCCCCACAGTCGATGCAGGTACAGATAAGACAACAAATGCACAAATATTACAGACTGCAACAACTTCTGACAACTTATCAGGAATAGCATCTCATAATTGGACAAAAACATCAGGTCCGGGAATAATAACTTTTGATACACCAACCGAAGAGACCACAACAATTTCAGCCGACACAGACGGCACATACATAATCAGGCTTACGGCAACAGACAATGTAGGAAACACAGGTTATGATGAAATGACATTGATCTGGGATACAACGTTACCTGATGCACCAGACATAACAATTACTGACCCGATAACTCCTGAAAACGAGATGGCAGTCACAATCACAGGCACAGGCGAACCAAACGCAACAATCAATTACACAATCACAGACAGTACTCTAGATATAACAGGAACATCAACAGTTGACATCTCAGGCAATATAAACATCACAGATATAGATGTTTCAACCTTATCAGACGGAACTTTGATAGTTTCCGCTATATTAACAGACTTGATAGGTAACTCAGGAGCCATAACAACAGGCACAGCAACAAAAGACACAGTTGCGCCAACTGCACCAGACATAACAGCCACTGACCCGATAACCCCCTCAAACGAGATGGCAGTTACAATCACAGGCACAGGCGAACCAAACGCAACAATCAATTACACAATCACAGACGGATCTCTAAACATAACAGGAAATGCAACAGTTGACAGTTCAGGCACTATAAATATAACAGGCATAGATGTTTCAGATCTATCAGACGGAACCTTGACAGTATCAATGATATTGACAGATTCATTCGGAAATACAGGGCTTGCAGGAACAGATAATACGACAAAAGACACATATGTTGCACCAATTGAACCAATTAAATCTTATCCAAGTGGTGGGAGCCATACAATACTTCCTTACTGCGGGGATAATATATGTCAATCGACAGAATTACAATATGATCCAAGAACAGATGAGGGTTGTGAAGCAGACTGTGGAGTATTGGAATACTGTGGCGATAACATCTGCCAGACTGGTGAAGACTATAACTTATGCCCATCAGATTGTGAAAATGATGAAACTGAGATTACAGAGACTGACCCGATCACAGAACCGATCATAGAACCAATAATACCTATTGAGACAGATACATCAATTACAGATACTGTAACTGCAGCAGATACAGATACAGAATCACAGATAGCGCCATTGACAGGTTTTGTCACAGCGAATCTTGAGACATTGAAAGATTCAAAGACTAGCATCTCTTTAGTTTTATTGATTATTTTTGGATTGTTAATTATCAATGTATGCAAACAAAAAAAATCTTAAAAATTTTATTAAAAATAAATTTTAGTTTTTTCTAAAATCTTTAAAACACTTATAAATATGTCGGTTTTAAATACTTTTCAGGCAAAAATTCAAAGATAGGTTTAAATACTTTTTGTGCAAAAATAATTTAACAGGTGTCATCACTTTATAGAAATTTTATTTCTTACGAGTGAAGATTTATATCTGTAATTGAGTTGAATTATCATGTTAGGAAATACGTCCACCCGGTCTGGTTTCGCGCACAATGGTATAAATGCGCTTGTTCTTGTTCTTTCTATGTTCTTGATATTATCATTATCTGTTTCTTCGGCTTTTGCTGCAGCAGATGTTAGTGTTACATTTCCAAACGGTGGCGAATATTGGGCAGATACACAGACCGTTACATGGACTTCAGATACAGATCCAGCTTTAGGTTGGCAAATAAATCTTTATTGGAATTCAGGAACAGAATCTTCAACTTTAGTCCCATATATTGCAGGAACTGCAAGATCTTGGGATAGTTTTGATACAACAGGTTTTTCAGATGGTTCTGATTATTTTGTAGAAATAGTAAATCGGGATGATTATATACCAACTCTATCTAATACTTTTATAATTGATAATACTGCACCCGAAGTAAGCACAGTTTCAGTAGCATATCCTGGAACACAGGCTGAATCAAAAAATATAGACGAAGTTACATTAACTACAACAGTATCTGATTCACCGGCTGGAATTTCTTCAGTTACAATTGATGCAAGCAATATTGGTGGTGGTGCATCAGTTACAATGTACGATGATGGTTCAAATGGTGGTGATGCAACTGCAGATGATAATACTTATACCGCACAGATAACTGTTTCAGGAACATCAGGCGATGATTATCAAACAGTTACTGCAACAGCAACAGATAATGCAGGAAATACAAACACAAATACAGGAACAGT
>WTCB01000082.1 GCA_013138765.1 Candidatus Nanohaloarchaea archaeon | reverse complement strand
GCGAGTTCTCTAAGCTTTTTGAGTTGGGTGATGTGTATCGGGTTGTCAGCCGTCTTCGGGTGCAGCTTAAAAATGGTGTTTCTTCTGAGCTGTTGAAGCTTGTTGCGGTCAAAGGGATTGGTCGGGTCAGGGCTCGCGCACTTTTTGATAAGGGGTTCAGGTCTGCGTCTGACGTTCGTGGGGGTGACTTGGGTGAACTTGAGAAGATTGTCGGCAAGAAGACGGCTATGAAGCTGAAAGGGATTGATGTTTCGGGGGTTGCTAGTGATAGTGTTGTTAAAAAAAGTAAAGTGCCTCAGAAAAATCTTTTAGAATTTTGATTTTATTTTTTTGAAATATATAAACAACTTAAGTATAATATATATATAGATTAAGATGTATTCTTTTAATTCTCGTTATATTGTTGTATTTTTATCAGTCTTTTTAGTTCTTGCTTTATTTTTTGTTCCTGTTGATGTTAAAGATGATAATTATTTATTAAACGATGAGATTGTGTCGTTAAATGTTCAGATGTTTGATAGTGATACGGGTGAATTGGTCTTATTAAATTTGGAGTATGGTGATTCTTCTGGAAATGTTGATATTCGTGTCGGTGTCTTTGAAAATCATGTATTTTTTGATGATGTGGATTTAGTAGCTGTTGATGGTGGGGTAAAACCAAATATTATTGCTGATAATGATATGAAGCAAAAGATTGAGCAAGATACAGAGCGGGTTGTGAATGATTTTGTTTGGGTTGAGACCAATGGTTTTGTTCCAGAGGGTACAGGTGGTAAGATTATTTTATCATCAATTGGACAGAAGACTTTCAAATGTGATGGTACTGTTGATAATCCCGATTGTTTTGAGATTGGTTTTTGTTCTGTTTCAGAAAAACCATGCTATGAATTTGAGGGTGGAAATACAATTGTTTATGTCAATCATTTTTCTGGTGCTTCCAATACTATGACTTGGACAACAGATGCTGACTGGGATAGTGGGAATTATGAGAATACATCATCTGAATTAGGTAGTTTGGGTTTATGTTGGAGTGGAGGTTTTTATTGTGGTTTGGGGTATAGGAAAGCGATTAACGTATCATCAACATCAGCGCTCACTGATTATCAGGTAAATCTGTATATGACCTGGGATTCCGACATGCAGGATAATTTCGAAGACATAAGATTTACTTATTATAATGAGACAAGCGATATCGAAACACAGATTCCGTACTGGATAGAATCAAACTACACACAGGATAATGCAACTGTCTGGATAAAGACTAATCTAACATCCGGCGACAATACAGTCTATATGTATTATGGTGATACAATTGCGACAAGTGAAAGTAATGCAACACTTGTCTTTGATCCATTAGGGGATTGGAAATCGGACTGGAAATATTATACTTCAAGTTCCTGTACGGGTCCTGCTAATTGGGAAAAAATAAGTTTTGATGATTCTGGATGGGTCAATCTTGCAGATGCAAGTCTTGATTCATGGCCAAATGGAGGTCCAATGGATTGGTATATGAGAAAAAAAATATTTATCACATCTGTAAGTACTTCAAGCATAACAATACAAAGTGATGATGGGCAGTGGTCATATGCAGGAGATGGTACATATATAGGTCATTGTGGTGGCGCATGTCATGGTTCTGGAACATGTACTAATGCATGGACAATTACATCTACATTAAAAAAAGGAGATAATGTAGTCGCAATACAATGTAGTGAACAGACTTCCAGTCCTCAATGGGGTGAAGTTTGTTTGGTTAATGCATTTAGTATCTCTAATTCATATTTAAGAAAAGAAACTGCAACTCTTCCAACAACATCATTCGGCGCAGAACAGACCCCTCCGACAACAGGTCAATATACTTCAAATATTACTGATACTGTTAATACAATTTCAAGAATTAAGGCAATATGGAATGCAACAAATGGCTGGAAATACAAAAAAGAGATAAACATTTCAAATGTCGAGGGAATATTGACGGATTATTTGGTCAAAATTGTAATTGATAAAGAGTTGGACATGAATGCAGATTATTCAGATTTAAGATTTACAGATTATTTTGGGGTTCCATTGAATTATTGGATTGAAAAAGATACAGTAAGTGATGCTGATGTTTGGGTTAAAGTAAATCTGTCTGCATCTACAAACACAACAATTAATTTATATTATGGTAATAATTTAGCAGTAACTGAAAGTAATGGGACTGCACTATTTTTGTTTTTTGATGATTTTTCGGATAGTACCTTTACATCCTATCAAAATAGGATTACTGGGGGTTGTATTCAAAATTGTATAACCTCAGATAATATGGCAAATCTTGATTTACAATCGTTAACATATTATAGATCACCTTATGGGAGTTTTATTGATACCGGGGGGACTGGTTTTTGTGGTGATGCTGGTTTAATGAAAGAACTTACACTTCCTAATACTGTTTCAAATATATCTATTACTTTTGCAATAAAAGGATGGGGTGCATATTGGGCAAGTTCAAGAGGGTTTATAATAGAACGAGATAGTTATGGGTATGGTCCTAAAGCATGTAATCAAGGTCAGACTTATTATTGGCTTGCATGTGCTAGTAGGAGTGGTAATGGTTGTGGTAGTCCAATAAATCCTGAGACTGGACTTATATATACACCTCCAACGATTACAGGTACTTGGCAAGAATTTACTCGTGATATAACTTCTTTTTCGGGGGATACTTTTAGATTAAGGATGTTGACACATGATTATTCATGTAGTTGGTGTAATATGGGGGATCATCCACAAGATTTATGGGTTGATGATATTCGTGTTCGTGAATATATTTTGAATGAACCAACAATATCTTATATAAGTTCTCAGATACCAGTTTATGTTTCAATTGAAGTAACAGCTGATGGAACCAATTGGCTCGCAATTTCAAACAACACAAACTACACAGCAGGTGGGGGGATTGGTTCTGGTAACAATCTTCAGTTCCGTGTAATTTTAGAAACACCAGATTCAATATTGTCTCCAAAATTACATGAAACTACTTTAGAGTATGAAACATGTTTTAATTCTTGTGGTATTTTATCTAATGAAAATGGACAGTATTTGTTAAATAATGATGTATCATCATCTGGAACTTGTTTTATTATTGGTGCTGATAACATTACTCTTGATTGTCAAGGGCATACAATTAATTATTCTCAAAGTGGTATTGGTTATGGGGTTGAGTTAACTAGTGGTTTCGATAATATTACAATCAAAAATTGTAATATTGTTCAAGGAAGTGAAATTGAGGATTCTTCTGCTGTTTATTTATCTTCCAGTTGGGATAGCTTGTTATTAAATAATACTATTACAACCTTTGGTGATTCTGCGTATGGATTGTATCTTTCAAATTCTAAGAATAATACTGTGTATAATACTGAATTAATTGTTTCTGATGTTATTGATATATATGTTCGTGGTACAAATGATTATAAAAATTATATAATTAATTCTACATTTGATGCAGGTGAAATCTATTTTGATTCTGATAATTCTGGGAGTATTGAGATATTATGGCCTCTTGGTGTATATGTGAATGATTCAACAGGGACTCCTATAAGTGATGTGAATATTAGCATTTGGCAGATTGATGGTACTTTTATGTTCAGTAAGCTTACTGATTCTTTTGGAGGTATTGGAATTAATGTATTGCTTGGATCTATGCAAAATAATACTGAGGAGTATGTTATAAATTATGTTATGGATACAACAAAAGATGGTTATGTGCCAGATTCTAGAATGTTTACTTTATCAACGTTTCAATTAATTAATATTCCTCTTTTAGTTAATGAACCTCCACAAATAACAATTGATTCTCCATTAAACAGTCTATATAATCATCAGGCAATCTGGTTTAATGTTAGTGTTACTGATGATTGGAATTCTATCGATTGGTGTGGGTATTCACTTAATGGGTCTGATAATGTGACATTATCAAACGATTCAATGACTAATTTTTATTTTTTAAATGATACTGTATCTGTTGGATATTATGATCTTGTTTTTTATTGTAATGATTCTTATGGTGTATTAAATAGTACTGATATGATTTATTTTGAAGTACTTTATGATTGTATGACTGATTCTGATTGTTCAGAAGCGGGAGATATTTGTATATATAATGGTTGTGTTTCTGAAGGTTGTACTGAGTTTTGTACAACCAATGTTGATCTTAGTTGTCATTCGGAATGTGATGGTGTGAATGGTTGTAATTTTTATGATACTGATACTAGTAATTTCTGTGATGATAAACCATATGGTCAATGGGTTGAATATGATGCCACTCAAGTGATCAATTGCTGTGAGGGTGCGCCAAAGACATCTTATGAACCTGATGTAACTTATGCGGGACTTAATCCCTTGACAGTTCCTATGGGTGATGTTGCGGATATTGTTGTTTCAGTCAGGAACAGGAATGATTTTTCCGATACATTTACAATTTCTCTTGAAAGTTTA
>WTCB01000118.1 GCA_013138765.1 Candidatus Nanohaloarchaea archaeon | reverse complement strand
TGCCTAAATCCAAATCCATAGACTTCTATAGAGTCATCATATAAAGTTCTTCTTATAAGTTAAGGGCATGTCAAAACCAAAAAACATTAAAAACACTACAGAAACCGGTATTTGCAACCATCATAATTGCGACCATCAGGAAAAAGAAGTTTCAAAATGCAGACATTGCGGAAGACCTTTCTGCAAAGAGCATATAAAACCCATAATTCCATCAATCGATGGATTCAGCAACCACAATGACTGGAAAGTATTCCAAGGCCATGGATGCCCAGATTATTCAAGATATCTGGAAAAACAAAGAAAAATACAGTTTAAAAAAGAGAATGAAGCATTGAACATAATAACAGGGAAAGTATCTAAAAGGGTAGTAACGAATATCCCAGATATATCTATATCATATCAAGATATGATAAATGAATATATAAAGGAAGAATATATGGAACAAGAACATACACAAGTAACACATCCACCAGACAAACAATCATCCAAACCACAAAAAATTAAGAACAGACCCTCAAAATCAGAAAAGGATCATGATTCTAGATATAGAACCATAACAATTGATTTTTATGCTATAATAGACAAAATCAAATGTTTTTTGGGATTTCATAAGCTTGAAAAATATATGGGCCCTGATAACTACGGAAACGGAAGAATCAGGCAGCGCTATATCTGCAAAAAATGCAGGAAAATAAAAGAAGTCATATATTGATTCTGACAATCACAAATAAATTTCAAATACTACTATCTGATCAAACACTCTGTCTTTGTTGCATTCTAGCGCTTTTAACTTCTCCAACGCCTCCTTTTTTCCTTGCGCTTCAACTGAACCTAAGAATATTCCGTCTTCTGTGTGCGCGAACTTTCCATCTTTCATCTTAAACTCAGTATACGCAGACTTACCTATCTCTATCCCTATAAAACTCTTTGCCATTATAGATACACCCCGATCAGATCCTTGATCGTCTGCGCTTTTATACTTTATCATTATATCTTAAAAAGACTTATTAGAAAAAATATAGATTACTATTCGCAGGAATCTTTCTTTTTGTATTGTATCCAATATTTATCGGGAAGCGCATATTCATGGTCTCCAAGGACTATGTGTACAGAATAAGTAGCTTGGAGACTATATTCAAATTCATCTATGCTGGAAATATTAGATCTCTTTTTGTCATTTAAGTTTAGAAAATTGACTTCTGTTTTTTCAATGGCGTCTTTAAGTGAACCAGTATAAGTACTATCACAACTTGCTCCACCTTCAGAAAGCCATAAAGATGTCAAAGATACATGATATTCTGCATTATTTAAATCCAGATAAATACTTTCAAGTTCAGTTAATTCTTGTTTAGAATTTATTATAGTTTTTTTTAATCCGATATGTGTTGCTTCAATTCGTTCTTTAAGATAATCCTCTAAAGTCATATAAATCATTTCCGTACAATAGTAAAATTAAGGTCATTAATATTTTTAAGTCTTATGTATTTCATAGTCAGAATATGCGCACCTTAAATTCTAAAGAGATTGCATTGAATACATAAGTTGATAGAATTTTTGATTAACCACCTAAGGTGGTCACCTAAGTATATGCAAGGCAGGTTGGATACATTATGAATTAATTAAGGAGAGAAAATAGTATGGTTGATGATAATATTATAATATCTGATGAAATTAAGAACAGAATTTATACGATTAGGGGTTTACAAGTAATGATTGATCGTGATCTAGCATTACTTTATGATGTTGAAACTAGAATTATCAATCAAGCTGTAAAACGAAATAGTAAACGTTTTCCAAAGGAATATTGCTTTAAACTTAATGATGATGAATTTTCAAAATGGATATCACAGATTGTGATGTCCAATGAGGATAAGATGGGGTTACGACGGCATCCGTATGTGTTTACAGAACAGGGTATCGCTATGCTTTCTGCAGTTTTAAGAAGTAAAACAGCAGTTAAAGTAAGTATTGATATAATAAATGCATTTGTTATTATGCGACGATTTATATATGCAAATGCGCAGATAGTTCAAAGACTCGATAATCTTGAAATAAAACAACTTGAGACTAATAAAAAGATTGATTCTGTTTTGGATGCAATGGAAGTTAAAGAGATTCAGCCTAAACAAGGCATCTTCTTTGACGGTCAGATATTTGATGCATATAAATTTGTTTCAGATCTTATACGGCGTGCAAAAGAATCAATTGTATTAATCGATAATTTTGTTGATGATTCTGTCTTGACATTCTTCTCTAAGAGAGACTATGATGTGCGCGTTGTAATCTATACAAAAAATATTACAGAACAATTAAAGTTAGACTTGAATAAATACAATTCTCAATATCCTCAAATCTTGATTAAAGAATTTAAGAAGTCTCATGATCGATTTTTGATAATTGATGATAAAGAAGTATATCATATTGGTGCATCATTAAAGGATTTAGGAAAGAAATGGTTTGCATTCTCTAAATTCAATAAAGATGCATTTAAACTTCTAGAAAAATTGGAAAATTAATATTTTAATGTCAATTAAGATAGTTTATCAGCATTTACCACTCAAGGTGGTCACCTAATTATATGTAAGGCAGTCGGATACATTATGAATTAATTAAGGGGTGTGGATGGTATGGCTGATAATGATATTATAATATCTGATGAAATCCGAAAGAAAATTTATACGATTCGGGGGGCGCAAGTGTTGTTAGATAAGGATTTAGCTATTTTTTATGATGTTAAACCTATTCGATTAAGGGAGCAGGTAAAAAGAAATATTAAAAGATTTCCTTCTGATTTCATGTTTCAACTTACAGAGGATGAGGTGGATTTTATGGTATCGC
>WTCB01000001.1 GCA_013138765.1 Candidatus Nanohaloarchaea archaeon | reverse complement strand
TTTATCTATTCAGATAGACATGGGCACTCCCTAAAAACATGGTCAATGTCCCGGGTCGACAGCCTGTAATAGAACTGATCTTATCTAAAATGGTCGCAAACGCATAGGCATTGGCAGGAAACGCATTTTTCACATCATGAGACCTCATGTGCGCAGTCGCATGCAACTCCCAGACATCATCAAGACTGTTGTATCGTGGAAAAAGTTGATAATCGATAAAGCACGGAACTTCACTGACTTTCTTAAATATCTTAGGGTCCGGCAGCGAGATCAATATCCGTCTTGAAGGCTCTTTATTTTTGATGCTGTCAGCCACCTCGTTTGCAACTTTGAGTATCTGTTGGACCTCATAATGTTTCTGGATAAAGTACCCGTAAGTGTACTCCATCCCTTCTTTACCTTTTTTCTTCTTGACATTTGAAATCTTACCATTTTCAAGACCGACTGCCATATCGCCATTAAAATAAGTATTTGCATACTTCCCAAGATACTGCTGTACTTCATCAGAATCTTTAAGCCACGCCTCAGGCTTGTATCCGGGAGGTACCATATCTTCAAGCGGTTTATCGATATGGACTGTAACATTAAGAAGCTCGCGAGTAAAAGACAACCTCTCATCCGACAGATCCTGTTCAAGACCGGCAGACATTACCGCATCAATCAATAGAGGATACGCTTTTGCAATGGATGGAGCGACAATTGATGATGAATAATGTGTAAGTGTCTCATGAAGACCATTGGATTGAATAGTGTCAGTAATTGAGACACGGATAGGTTCCTTATCAAATCGACCCGGATCAAAAAGAGTGAATGATTCAATATCACCATCACGGCTGATATCCATCTTGACAGCATTTTCTGGCTCCTGGATAGTGAAATGAATAACATTTTCAAGTACAGATATATCATCCATGCCCATGACATCTATTACGGTTATGATCTGTTCACGAAACCTGTCAATTGCATCAATTGAAATATTTTTAAGGTATGGCGTAAGCCCTTTTGACCCTATGACTTTCCGATTCTCATCGACACCATTCTTGTGAAGATTGTAGATTGCATCTCCTGAAAAATGCCCGGACGAATCCTTGCCGAAAAGGACGATGTATCTTATGTTAGGATTTGATATCACATTAAGGATTATCTTTTCAACACCTATGTTTGCGGTGACCACAGAACCTGCCATCGCAGCGCCTGCCTCAATCGCGCACTGTATAGCCTTTTTATCTGGCATAGGTATGACGACAGAAACGGGCGATAATGGATTGCCTTGGCTGTAAGTCCCGCGCTCAGGATAAGAGTTGTCATCTTTATCTTTGAATTTCCCTGCAAACTTCTTATTCGTCCCGATTTTTGAGAATTTGACCTTAACATCCTTTGAGGAATAAAGTGTACCAGAACTAGGAATATCTATAATCAAAACCACCAAAAGTAATGGCAGATATAAGCTTTTAAGTATTGTTATAATCTAATCCACATTTATAGAAATATGTATTATAATGTCTATTTTCGTTTTAGTCCCACACCCCCACTCAATCTTTATATACTTCCCGCCACAAATAACCTTCATCCCTTTATTTAGAGGGGAGTGACTTCTGATGAAATTATGCATAATCGGTCCAGAAAAAAGGTCAGAGAGCGAGATTGAACTGATGGAACTGGCAAAAAAAGAGTTTGACTCAATCCTTTATGCGCCGATAGAGATGATCCGGATAGAGACCTGCAAAGAAACAGCAGCGCCATTCTTCAAGAACATCAACCTTTTAGATTTTGATGTCATATTTCCGCAGATCAGCAAAAGAAACGCAGATTTTGGTTATGTGCTCCTAAAAATATTTGAACAGCACAATATATTATCCCCTTTAAGCAGCGAATCGCTCCTGTATGGATACAATGAATTTCTTCTCCCATTTTCACTTAACAACAACGCAATACAGACCCCAAGGACATATCTTTCAATGTCAAGAACAGCGATTGAAAAAAGTATAGACACAATGATATACCCGGCAATACTGAAATTACCATACAGTAAGACAGGGACAATAGTGCTTGATTCAGCTGAATCCGCAAAAGGTGTTGTGGACACACTTGAAACTTTAAAGCAACCAATTACATTACAGGAAACATTCAAAGACGCAGTAGCGATAAGTGTTCTCATGATAGGCAATAATACATATGGTGTAAAAAATAAAAATAAACAATACAAATTATCAAATGAAGAGAGAAACACAGTCATGTCTGTATCGCAATTGTTGAAAGCCACCATATGCCAGATAAACCTGTTGAAAGCAAATGACAAAGTAATGGTTGTCGGATTCAACATCAAACCAAAGATTGAATTTTTTGGAGACATCTATGAGACAAATCTTTTAGAAAAATGTGTTTCCTATCTCGGAAAGCGTACAATTATAAGAGATGAGAACCCAGTATTCAACAAATTTTTAGAATGGATCCGTGAAATTAGGTGGAAATCACATGAATAAGATACTTATTGCATCTCCTGGAAAATTATCACCGACAACACAGATGATAATAGATGAAGCAAAAAAAGTGTTCAATGTAAAATATGTACCGATAAACCGGATGAACCTGATAGTAGACAACAATAAGATAAGATGTGAATACAACAGGCAAGACCTTACAAATGTTGATTATTTTCTTCCAAAGATCGATGCACCACGAAAAGAATATGGATACCAGGTAGTAAAAGCATTTGACTATTTTGATGTACCGAAACCATATAAGGCCGAAACGATCATGATTGCCCACGACAAATTCCTGACAACAGAGATGCTTGCAAGAAACAATATTGCAGTCCCGAAAACTTATCTTTTCAAGACCGGAGAAAATTCTGAAGACATGGTAGACATAATAAAATTTCCGGTCATGGTAAAATTAAAAGGTGGAAGTGGCGGAAAAGGCATAATGTATGTTAAGGAACCAAATACGATGAAATCCATTTTAAGATCGATGGAAGTTCTGAAACAAGAAGTCCTTATACAAGAATTCATAGATAATCCTGGTGAAGACATAAGAGTTTTAGTTGTCGGCGGCGAAATTGCAGGCGCATATAAACGAGTCGCAAAAGAAGGAGAGAAACGCGCAAACATAAAAATCGGCGGCTCAGGTGTAAGGTACACACCCACACAAGATGTTGAAGACATAAGCCTTAAAGTTGCTGAGATTATGGACTGTAAAATTTTAGCAGTAGACATCCTTGAAAGCAAAGAAGGTCCAGTAGTCCTTGAAGTCAACATAAACCCGGGTATCCGTGGTATGACAGAAGCGACAGATATAAATATAGCAAAAAGAATAGTAGATTACATAGATACACAGGTGAAAAAATAGATGGTTATTGTTATTTCAGAGATGTTAGCAGATATATATTATTTTAATCCAGTATTTTTTAATTTTATAGGCATATTATTTTTAGGGCACATAGGCGGTATTCTGATAAGGAATACAATCATAAGATTATCGGCCATGACAGGCATTGACGATGTAATGAAAGCCAGCAAAGTGCACATTGTACTTAAAGAGATTGGGTATCGTGGTACAGCAGTAACACTTGTCGCAGACATTACAAGATTATTTGTATACTTGCTTGCACTATCCTCCGCTTTTGAAGTCTTAGGTTTGAAAGACATCTCTGCAATATTTTCAGCAATTGTAAGATACTTGCCAAACATTGTAGTTGCAGTGATAATCATCATCATAGGATCTTTTGTTGCCGACCTATTCGGAAAGATTGTATCCGAATTGATCCATGGCAAAAAGAAAAGGACCGAACTTGAAGGGATAGTATCTTTAACTTCAACATTCACAAGCATTATGCTATACATCATATCAATAATAATAGCACTTAAAGTGTTGGGTGTTGACCCAACAGCAATAACTGTTCTGATGGGCATTCTGTTATTGACTGCATCAGCACTTGTTGTATTGTCCCTAAAAGACCTCGCACCAAACTTCATGGCAGGCATTTACATGAAAAATATGGGCCTTAAAGAAAAGGATAAAGTAACAGTTACGGGATTGTCAGGTGAAATCATTGAGATCAGCACATTCAGTACAGAAATAAGATCAGCCGGAAAGACACACATAATCCCAAACAGCAAGTTCATAAAAGATACTTTTGATAAGGTTTAATAGACAAATTCTTTTTAATTTTCATCAATAAGACCAAAAACTATCTATTTAAAAAGAAAAAGACAAATAATTATTGGTGTGTGGTATTCATGGAACGCAAATTCAATGATTTACATATATACTCAAACTTATCCATAGGTCAAAATAGTGTAGCGGACATCATAAAGACAGCCGAATCTCTTGGTTTTTCATCAATATGCATAATTGATCACATAAAAGACAAAAATAAAGATAATCTAGATAATTTAAGAGAAGAGATCCTAAAGCACAAAACTGATCTGGAAATATATACAGGTGTAGAGATAAGTACCGAAGACCCAGAAATAATGAGGCTGCAGATTAAAAGATTAAGAGACAGAGCAGACATAATAATTGTTTCAGGAGGCAGTTCAAAAATAAACCGGGCCGCTGTTGAAAATCCTAAAGTAGACATATTGGCACATCCTGAACGCGGACGAAAAGATTCTGGCATTGACAATGTAATGGCAAAACTTGCATTTGAAAACGGAGTAGCGATTGAACTTAATTTTAAATTTGTACTTCACTCTTACCGAAAAGTCAGAGCCCACATGTTATCACACATGAGAACAAATATCATATTAGCAAAAAAATACAAGGCACCGATAGTAATTACAAGCGGTGCAGAAAGCATTTTTGACATGCGCGCAGGCCGAGAACTTGCATCATTGGGTGCTCTGATCAATCTGGAATTATCAGAAGCGCTTAACGCAATATCATCAATACCTGAAGATATCATAATCCACGCAAAAAAAGTAAAAGACAAAAATTACATCATGTCAGGCGTTGAAGTGGTAAAAAAAGAGGATATGTGATGGTCATGAGTATAAACAGACTGCTCCCGACAATGGAAATCCGTGAAAGATACATTGTATTTAAAATTATTTCAGACAAAAATTATTCTCTTGAAGATACAGTAAAGACAATATGGTCTTCAATCCTGCAGCTTTTCGGAGAAGTAGGATCTTCTGAGTTCCATATATGGATACCCGCAAATCTCTACAATGAAAATACAAATACAGGGATTATTAGATGCAGCCATGATTATGTACAGCAAGTACGCGCAGCCATTGCACTGATAAGAAATATAGATCATGAACCATTGATATTTAAGACGCTTGGTGTTACAGGAACTATGCGTTCCGCAAAAGACAAATTCCTGACTGTTAAGTAAATTAAAATCTCAAGACAAACCTTTTTATAATAATGGTCTTAATTATACTTCATTCAGATAGATAATTTTATGGTGATTTTTTTGTTAAATAATATTAAAAAAAGAATAAATATGAGCAGAAAACCAAAAATTGCACTTTTTCTTGACGGTCCAAATCTTTTAAGAAAAGAATTTGAGATTGATTTAAATCAGATAAGAGATGATCTTGAAGAATATGGTTCTGTAAGGGAATTAAAAGTGTTCCTTAATCAATTTGCACCGGACAAACTTATTGAAGCTATTGCAAACCATGGTTTTGAACCAATAATTGGTGTCGGTGAAAAAAAAGATGATATAGCAAGCGATGTTGACGTATATGTTGCAACAGCTGCAATATCTGCAATATATAACCCACACATAGATATAATAGCACTTGCAACAAGAGATGCAGATTTCCTGCCAGTCATACAGCTTGCAAAAAGACTTGGTAAAAAAGCATATGTAATAGGTCTTGAACCCGGTTTCTCAAAAGCATTGCAGCAGGCAGCAGATAAAGTGATAATCCTTAAGACAAAAGAGCAGAGAAAGAAAATTAAGAAAAAGGATTAAAGCGCATATCTTAAAACTGCACCGATACCGCCAAGCTGAATAAACTGTGCGCCTTCAGGCGTCTCAGAACTTACTTCTTTATATTCAGTGCCCATATTTTCTGCTGCACTTTCAAGCATTTCAAAAATATCCTTTTTTTCAGAGATATCAAGTCTTGATGCACATTTAGGACAATTGTCAGGAATACTTTCTCTTTTTGCAACCTTTTCCTCCGATAGGCCGCAACGACACTTGATCTCAAAATAACGCAAAGGTAAATCCTCTGAAACAATTAACCTTTTGACAGCCCCCATCTTAAGAGCGTTCATGACAGCATGATACCCATAAGTTGCAAGACCATCCTCTTTTTTTAGATGTTCAAAAAAATCAAGAATGATATTTCGTTCAGTAGTGGCAGATGCATCCCTTAAGACATCTTCAGACCGTTCAAGAAGTTCTTTAAGGCCCGGTTCACCAGAATATGAGATATCCTTTATGCCCATTATCTTTTTCTTCAACGCTTCTGAAAGAAAATCACCGTCTGCAAACTTTTCTTTTACAGGCCCGGGTCCACCAAGCAGTATACCTTTAAGATGTTTATTCTCTTCAAAAGACTTTGTTGCACTTTCACCGATCATCTTCATAAAATTAAGAAGAAGACCTGCACGCACCCTCTCAAACCTCTGAGCACTCTGACCGCCTTTACCGGTCTTTCCAGGTACCATGGAATCAAAATGATTTAATGGTTTTATGCTTTTTCCCATAAGAAACGCAATGCTTGCCTCTGATTTGTCAATAGTTATAAGACCATATACCTCTTTTTCTTGAATAAGTTCTTTGAGATGATCAATCAAGAATGTCTGTTCACACCTATATGTTCGAAGATTTATAGATTCTGGTGGCTCAAACATCCACAATTTAATGTCAGACATACCTTCCTTTTCTGAGACATTACCGCTGTAGATGCAAAGACCGTTAGGCGGTGTAACTTTATAATCTCTCAATGCCTGCTCAATCCTTGCAAGGGCACCCATTACATTTTTTCTTGTAGCCTTTGATTTAATGTTCGCGCAAGTGCCTGCTTCCTGCCGGACAAGATTCGTTATCTCATTGATATTGTATCCGGAAGGAACACTGATTGATACAAGTTCAGTATGACGGCCTCTATATGAACCAAGCTCACGGATAAGCGCTTTCAATTGTTTTTTATTTATCAGTACATCGTTAAATAAGAACACCTTTACATTTTATAAGACTATTAATTGTCAATGTTACTTTTTAAAAACATTAGTGATTTTTACCATGGTATGTTAAGACTTCTATAAAGAGGTCCAATTATCTCAGGCCCCCAGAAAGTACTCCCTGCAAGCTTGAAAGTACCTTGAGTGAGTGCATCCAGCATCTCACTTTGGTACGGTCCTTTTTCAACCATGAATTTAAGGTCTACACCAAAATTCTTAAAGAATTCTTTTGTAGTCTTTACAAACTTAGTCTCTTTTTTTTCAGGTGCAGAAACCCTCTGCAATACAACATCACTATAATTGTTAAACTTTTTCAATTTTTTCTGAGCTACATCTTTTATGACGTCCAATGCAGCATCACGCATCTTACGGGCACCTTTACCATCATACCCGCCTGGAATCACGAGATTGCCCGCCTTATCAAAAGAAAGTCCGCCAGAGTCTTTACCATCTTCTTTAAGCTTTTTCAGGTCATCCTCTGAAAACAAAATAAAATCTTCTTCAACATACTTTTTTCCGTCGACATCCACTTTACCGTCATCATCTGCATCTTTCTTAAAATTTTTACCGTCAAGAATCTTATCTTTATGTTCATATGCCATATTATCCTTGCTCATCATATATGACCCGAATTCTTTTGGACAATGATATCTAAGATAATATTTGTCTTTGTCCATATTGATGATATTCTGCATCTCAATCTCAATCTTTTCATCCTCGCATTTCCGTTCAAGAAGTTTCAGAAGCAGCATATTCTTAGTGACAATGTAGCCATGTATCGTCCATGCACCATCCTCTAATGGTGTAGGTTGCCCATCTTTCATAACATTGAATATGGTTTTTTCAAAATCAATTGTCCATACAGTATAATACCACTCATTCTCATCCAAGATCCCATGATGGTCAAATTTATGTTGTGCATCAGTCATGTGTGTAATTCCACCGACATAACCCTCAATCTGTTTCTCAGTAATCCCGGGATACCTACCCACAAAACCACCTTTATCAGAATCAGAATTATATAAAAAAATTTCCTGTATATGGTAATCATACGCTTTAACAGGTCCATTTTTACCTATATATCTCGGATTTTGATACATCTCATCAGGAACCCTGTCAATATTATGCCTTGTCTTTAATGGTTTCCAGAGCCATACAGTCTGATTAGTAAAACTTCTTGATTCACCTGGCCTGTCAAAAAAACTATTATTTTGACCTGCTCTCCCCTCCTTACGTGAAAGAGCATTATTGAGCATCTTATGTTGCATCACATGTGGCTTGAGCCATTCTCTTCTCTCTTCAAGATATTTCTCTTTTGAATCGCATAATGATTTTACTACTCTATATCTTTCATCTATGCCTTCCTTAAAAAGATTTTTCCATTGTGTATATGCAGCCCATTTAGCTTTAAGAAAATTTTTTTCTACCTGTGGCAATTTACTCAATGAACCACCTTCAGAAAGATCATCAAGATCTGACATGCTAAGAAAATCTTCAACAATCGTAGGCATTATGTTTGATTTTCGCATAAAGGCCATGCTGAGTCTTCCTTCACCCTGACCCCCGCCGCCGCCAGTATAATAATCAACCTGATCAACAAAAATAGTCTTGAGTGCAGCCGCATCATCCGATGAATAATAATTGAGCATCTCTTCCGCTTTCCTTACATCATGCTGCAAAAGTTGCCACTGCCCGACCTCGTTACCAATATCCGTAAGAGTAGTACTTATTATCCTTTCAAGCTCACCTCTCTGAGCTTTTGCATTCTGATAAAAAGGGTTCTGTGTATGTGGTGTAACATGAAAATCTTCACCAACTTTCATACTCTTATATTCCTTATTGCCTAAACCAAAAATAAGACCGATATATATACCCTCTGTTGCACCAAGAGTTGAAGTAGTGCTGACTTTCCGATAGGTGTTGAGACCAACAGCTACCCAGCCACTCCTTTTCATATCATTAGGTTTACCGCCACCCAATCCTTCCATTTCCCAGCTTAAAGGATCAACACCCATAATACATTCAACCTATGCAATTACTTTTAATTAACTAGTATATTAACATTTTGTTTAAAAAAGATTAAATAATCAAAAAATTAAAAGAACAAGACCTACAATAAGTATGATTGTCCCAAAAAACATCGCAGTTCCATCCATACCACGATTATATGCACCGCAGTATGGAAATTTAAAGACCAGAAAAAAGCCAAAAACAGTAAGCAAAAGACCGACAGACTTCTGTTTCACCAAAACAGATGATACTCCTGAAAATAATATGTAACTTCCGACCCCAATTAAAACAATGGCGGCAAGTACGTTTTTTTGAAATATTAAATCATTGACATCTTTTTCATTCCGGATGACTGTATAAAAAATAATAAACAATCCAAGACCGATCAATAATGCTGGAATAAGCTGCATAATAATTATCTATCCCCCTATATTTAAATAGATTTTTGAAACTTTGTCAGATAATATATATATATATACCACAGACATCAATAATATTTAAAGAGGATTCTTATGGTTTTTGCAAGGACAAAATTAACAATTTATGATGATGTTTACGACAAGTCAAAGTTCAGGAAAGACATAACAATAAACTACTCAGGACCAAATCCTCAAAAATTCTACAACAAAGTCCGTGAATTGATGGTAACAGTATTCAAAGTGCCCGAAGAACACATACAAGAAGTTACCTATACCTGGGAGAAGGCTGGTGAAAAACAAAAATTCAAATTCAGCTGGATAGTCTCGAAAGTGTTTGATGTATACAGTTTCGCAAAGATTGAAGTAGGGCTTGAAGGTTTTGTTGAAGGTTCTAACGGAACTGCAAAAATAGCATTTGAACCACAACTTTGGAGCGAATTCCCACAAGACACTCTTTTGCAGCAGACCATCTTTTGGCAATTGGGATGGCGTATCTGGATGACATTATTCTATCAGAAAAAAAGAGAGAGATATCATGAATTTACAAAAAAGATTACAAACGACTTTGCTGAAGGTCTAAAACAGTATGCAGAGGAGTTGAGACAGGGTGGCTGAAAAAATCAAAGAAATAACAATCAAAGATTATGTCCTATCCCCTGTTGAAAAGATAAAGATAAGCTATAAAGGTCCAAGACCACTTGCAATCCTAAAGCAATCAGAGATGATAATGAAGATCGGAGCTGATGTGGCTTCAAGCGGCCTATTCACAACATTATTGAAATTTGATGCAATAGATGGCGATTTTTATACAAAGATACATGCAATTAGAGGTTATGACAATTTCACAAAAGCATATTTCCATACAGATTATGACGGCCACCAAAATCTTGAAACATCAGAGGGCAGTATAAACATAGAGATTTATGCAATTCTTGAAACAAAATTTCCTTACGCAAATTCTTTTCAGAAAACACTTTGGTGGGCATATTACAAAACATTCTATAAGACTTACAGGAATAGATGCAGGATTGCTTCAGAAAAATATATATACAAATTGAGAGATACATTCAAAAACATAAGCGGTATGGAAGAATTAAAATAGGATCAAAGTCAGTAAAGATTGAAGAGGAATATTTATGGTAGATACAAAAAAAGACGAAAACAACGTACCGCAATTCCCTATAAATTACAGAGGCCGAAGAATGGTCTACCATACACCTCTTGATAAAGAGACAAATCGCCCAACTGATTATATAGTTGCAGGAACACCAGGTGAACCGACAATCGTAGGGGGTGCAATGCTCAATTATGCAGGGCTTGCAGGAAAGATTGTAAAGGGCGCAAAAGAAGGTTATGATTTCTTAGAGCTTGATCTATGGAACGATGCAGAGATTCTTGAACCGCATCTTGCAGAGCGGATAAAACAGATTAGAGAAACTCACAGGATGGATTTAGGAATTCATTTGAGGGTCAATCTAGATTTAACAAGCGCACTAGGTCCAATCTGGGACGTCAACCATAAATCTCTTGTGACAGGCGTGTTAGGTGCGACCGAAGTCGTAAAAGCAAATTTTATCCTGATGCACAGCGCAGCAACCCCGATCCTTGAATTCGGCGAAGCCGCAGCAAGAACAGCCCCAAGCACATTGGTAACTCCCTGGAGAGATAACCTTGCATCATTTATCGAATCCCCATTGTGTTTTGACCATGAGACTAGAAGAAGAATATTAAAGGGCGATTTAGAACCCCGGCTAAATTGGAACATTTACATTGCAAACGAAGAAAACATCATCGACAAAGAAAAAATAGATAGATATAAGACACAACTGAAACCTATTTCAGAAAAACATGACACTCTGCCGACATTAGAAAACTGGGCCATATCAAAATTCGTCAAAGACATCTGGTTTCCAGGAACAATCCCCCAGGCCGAAGTGATGGTCGCAATAAAAGATGTAGAGACAATGCGCGAGGTTTTTGATTCGGATGAAAGAGCATATAATATTTTTGAAACTTGGTTTGATAAAGAAAAAGGAATATGGCGACAATTATTAAATAAAGAAATCGAAAATAAACAAAAAGAAATGGAAGATCTCTCTAAAAAATCAAACGAATTAATAGACAAATTAAAAAAAGAAGGTAAGAACAAGAATGAAATAATGGATGACGCAACTTTTTCTAAACTTAACAAAGAACATCATTTAAAAGAAGAAGAGATAAATAATTTCAAAAGAGATTACAAACGTTATTATGAAACAATAGAATCAAATGAAAGACAAGGAGCCAAACCCAAGGACATGTTTTATAATTTTTTTAATGATATTATTGATCTTTTCAAAAAGAGTATTGGTGAACCTGTAAATAATGACAAAGGGGAACCTGAAACATCAAAATATCCTTTCATGACATATGAAAAAAATAAAAAAGCATACAACGATTTAATTGAAGCTTTAAAAATTCTTGATGCTATAAGAAAAAAAAATCATATTAAGATTAAATTATTCTACGAAAGATACAGCGTTGCAGACAATTTCTCATACTGGATCCAGAAAGGTTCAGAAGGCGAAGAACAGATAGCTTACCGTACACTTGCAAAATGGATGTATGTAATAAAAGATCACCTTTACGAAAAGATAGTCATAGAAGACCGAGAAGTAAATGATTGGTGGAAAGAAAACAAAAAAGCTATAGAAAAACACAAAAAAGAACTTTTTGGTGACTTCAATGGAACTGACGAAGACAATAAAATTACTTTTCTTGACCCAGACAACATAATTGCATATACAACAGTTACGGGTGGAGGAATTAATGTACCCTTAAGAAAGATGGTGGCCGCAGTATCTGCAAAATATATCCAGGGACATCTTGACAGGCCGATGGAAAAAGACACAAACCTTTATCTTGAAAGTTCAAAACTGGAAGAAAAACATTTTGCCGCAAGCATGGAACGGCAACTAAAAAATATGCGCAAAGATCCGGATGGTGGAGATACACAGGACAACATGCTGGGAATATATGAATATATGTATAAAGAAGGTATTCATTTTTATATTGAAACACAAGATGTCATGCAAGAAGAATGGCGAGGAAAAGTTAGAATTATGAGCGTAACAGATCACATTGAAATAATTAAAGCATTTCATGATTATTATAAATTCGATAATGTCTCATATACGATGGATTTTGAACATCTGACTGGAAATCTTCTGAACCCACGGCAACAGATAGAACTTCTAGATGATGGTGATGCAAAATACATATCGATGATTCATATAAACCCACCATCAGCAACACAGGGACTTCATAAGATCATAAAGAAGATGTCATTTGATGTTGAATACATCTATAACTGGCTCCATGTCCTAAAACATAAAGGCATGTCTGGCGCTTACTTCGTCTGGGAGATGGGAAAAGACACAGGCGGTGGAACCTATGAAGCTCCACTGGCTATAAGAGCCCTTGCAGAAGAACTTAAAAAAGACACAGAACCAAATAAGCTCCCGGAAAAATTCTTCGGCATTGACGCCAATTTCTATGCCATGCAGCTGCAGGCAATAAAGGCGCACGGTCTTGATCCTATGCGCGAGATGTTCTTCTACAAACCTGCAGATTTCACATTCATGGGAAACATGGCAAGAGCAACAAATGCAGAGATTGCAGACAGAGAAAGATTAAGATAAAATTTTAACAGCGCAAATCACGACCAATTCTTCAAAATGTAATTTTTGCCGACCAATGATCTCGACCTGAAAACCCTTTTTTTCAAGATAATTGATCGACTTCTCATAATTAGATAGAGACGACTCTAAAAATACAATAGAGCCCCTCTCTGAAAGAAACATAGGACAAATAGATAAAAATCTGTCAATGACTTTACGCCCGTCAGCACCGCCATCCCAGGCATGGTTGATCGAACCGGAAACAGCTTCATCAGGACTTTGCGGAAGATACGGAGTATTGAATACAATCAAATCAAACTTACCTGAGACATTACTAAAAAGATCAGATCCGACAACACGAACATTATGAACCTTGTTCCTTTCAAAATTCTTAGACGTCAGTTCAACAGCATAAGGATTGATATCACAGGCAACAGCTGATTCAACTTGGAAAGACAAAGAAATACTGATTATGCCCGTGCCGCAACCGACTTCCAAAACCTTGAATTCCTTTTTCAGGACAATATTCTCAAGCGCAGAGATCAAAAGATAAGTATCATCAGACGGCTCATAGACATTATCATCAGTCTCGATTGAATAATTCTTATATTTAAATATCATGAATTGATTTTATCGTAAATGCTTAAAAATTGATTGTTCAAAAAACAAGATTAAAGAACAAATGGTACTAAAATATTAAACATCAAAAGTATCAAAACAGATATAGACACAAACCGTGCAACATTTTTAAGACGACTCATACCTGTAGCCTTGACAATCTCATCAAACATAAACCCACCGTCAAGCGGTTTTATAGGAAGCAGATTGAAAAGACCTATACCTAGATTAAGACCAAATATGAAATTAAGAAGTGTCGCAAGATACAACAATACAGAAACTATGATCCCGCCTATACGCCCGGGAATTATATTGACTGTTTCCTGTTCAAGATTTGAGATGCCCACAAATGCACGACTTTCATTATCCGGATTAGACGTTAAGATTAAATCATAATCGGCACCATCAACAGTAACAGATATCTTATCCCCCGGACTGAAAGAATTCAGCACTAAAGATAAATTGTATATATCACGAGTCTCATTTCCGGAAATCATAGTGATCGTACCGCTGACAGGAAGAACTCCGTCCGCAGGCATATCAGAGATTGTACCATTATATGAAACACCGGTTACGTCAACTGAATGTGAATACGCAAAGATGACACCCAACAGTAAAGGAATAGTTATCAAAGCAACAATAAAATTAGCAAACGACCCTGCCCCATAGACTCGCGTCTTGACAAGTGATTTTGACTTCTTGATCTGTTTCTCATCAGGTTCAGCAAAACCCAACGGCAGTATCGCAAGGAACCCGTACCCGAGTGCTTTGACATTGATTCCTTGTGCCTTTGCAACAAATGCATGGGAAAATTCATGAGCGACAAGTATGATAAATATTGATATTAACCATAGGTCCATAGGGACATAAAATATAGGCGCATTAGGTATATTGACAGGCAGCACAAACTGGACTGCAGCAACCGCAGCAGGCGCAGAGACAATATCGATCGCAGACTTTAAAAGATAGGCAACAATGAATCCCGACGCACCAAATAAGGATAAGACACCCGAAAACATTGTCTTTAAAAGCACACCGAACACAATATAGAAAATCGAAAATGAAAGTATGGTCTTCAAGAGAATACCTGTCGATTTCTTGCTCTTGAACAGATACCAAGCACCTAAAGTACCGAAACTGAATATTATGCCGAGGTCAGCAAATATACCAAAGAATTTCTTATGTTTAGCAGAAAAAGTCTCAATAAATTTAAGGCCTTTCTCAGTCCTGCGCAGGTAAAATAAAGTTCCTTCTTTTTTAAAATTTTTGCGGTCCAATAGATATACGATAGCAATTAGCGCAAGAAGAATAAAAAGCGATGAGTAATTGGACATAGAAGATAATTGCTGCATCAGTATTTATATAGCTTTCTTTATTTGTAAAGATAACAGTCAAAATCTTATTTATAATGCTTTCATACAAATATCAAGCATGACAAAAAATAAGTTCAATGAAATCTCAGTAATAATACCTGTATACAAAGAAGAAAAAAGATTGAAACAGTCACTTCCAAAGATTGTAAAATACTTGAATGATAATTTCAGCAGATTTGAAATAATAATTGCATTAGACCCCCCAAAAGGAAACACAGAACAGATTGCAAAAGACATCTACAAAGACATAATTTTAATTGAAAGCAACAAGAATATGGGTAAAGGATATTCAGTAAAACAGGGTATAGTTGCTGCAAAATATGAAATTATTCTCTTTGTTGATGTAGACCTCTCAACACCGATTGAAGAGATAGGACGATTCATGCCATACCTGAACACGCACCAAGTCATCATAGGCTCAAGAAACCTTAAAGACTCAAAGATAACAAAAAGACAACCATTATTAAGAAGCACTTTGGGTAACATCTTTCCATTATTTGTAAGATTTTTAATAATAAAAGATATTAAAGATACGCAATGCGGTTTCAAGATGTTCAAGAAAGAGACAATAAGACCAATATTTTCAAAGCAGAAGATAGACGGATTCGCATTTGATGCAGAATTGCTGCTCATTGCAAAAAAGAAAGGATACAAGATAAAAGAGATACCGATAGAATGGACAAATTCAGATGAGAGCAGACTTAATGTATTTAAAGATTCAATACGGATGGGAATTGAGATCACAAAGATATTTATAAACAACAAAAGAGGATATTACAATGGAAACTAAATTGATGATTTATGCATTAGTCATATTCTGCGCACTTCTTGGAGCAACAGGTCAAATCTTTTTCAAGCTTGCATCCGAAGACATAAATTCAAGTATAGTATCCTGGCTCTTCAATTATAAACTGATGATCGGTCTATTCTTTTATGGCATAGCAACAGTACTTTTTGTAGTCGCTCTCAAATTTGGAAACCTATCAATCCTTTACCCCATCATTGCAACAAGCTATATCTGGGTTGCAATATTCGCAAAGACATTCCTTGGTGAGACGTTCCCACCATTCAAATGGGCAGGATTACTCCTAATAATAGTAGGAATTGGAATTGTAACAAGATAAAGGTAAGACTGATGTCTAAAATCGTTTCAAGAATAAAAGATATAAAATTACCAGATAAAAAAATATTGATTATCTTCACATTAGCAACAGCATATTTCCTATTTCAGCACTATATGTCTCTTTCCTGGGATTTCGCATCTTATGTCGAAAATGCAAGATACTGGTTTTCAGATGGAAGTTATCTTGAACCATTAAGACCGCCTTTGATGCCATTTATCTTAGGCATATTGAGCATAATTGGTTTCAGGGCCGCAGAATTTACATACATAATTATTGCATCCGCCCTTTTCATGCATTCAAGCCAAAAACTTGCAGATTCACTTAACTTTGACAAAGTCGCATTCTATGCACTTAGCCTGACACCATACATCCTGATAAACGGCCTTTACAACGGCACAGAACTATTGTCTATCGCATTCCTTGAACTGTCGATTGCAATGATGATAAAACAGAGACCAATATCTGGTTTTTATCTTGGATTGAGCGCACTTTCAAGGTACACAGGCCTTGCACTATTCCCGCTTCTTTTCATGATCGGAAACATAAAAAAGATTGCAGGAAGTCTTATCCTGTTCGGCATACCATTAGGTCTCTGGTTCATCTACAATTATCTCAAGTGGGGTAACTTTTTCACAAGCATAGCAGATCAATATGCCAACAACATCCTTTACAGAGAATACCTCATAAGACCCGTTGAACCTATTCATTTCCTGATTGCCCTAAACATCTTCGCACCATTTTTCATCATAGGTCTCGGTCTTGAGATATACAGATCTGCTAAATACATATACAGCAAGAAAGACAGCATGATAGCAGGAATAAAAACAGCCTTTGAAGAAAAAAAGGCAGAACTGATAATGTTTGCAATATTGGTCTTTGCAGTAATCTCATATTCAAACATCCCGATCAAAGATTCAAGATACCTTTTCACACTGACATTACCAGCGATATATTATTCATATATAGGGATTAGATATTTAGCAGACAAGATAAAAAGACCGATAGCAACTATCGCAATAATACTTTTCATCCTATCATTTTCATTAGTATTTGTATCTGAAGTCGCAAAGATAGGATCTCTGCCGATAACACCGATAACACTCCATTATGACAGTCCAGAAAAATACTTAGATTCAATAGAGATACTAAAAGACAAAAGTCTTGACAACTGTTCTGTCATGTCGAATGCCTGGGTGCTTATGAATTATCTTGGACAGACATCAAAAGATTTCCCGAGACAGCAATTTGTCGAAGACGAACTTGACGGAGGCGAGATTATGGTACTCTTCTATTCAATAGGAGAACCTGAATATGTTCAGGATAAAGAATTCATAAAATCCTTGCCGACAATCCATAAGACTAAAGAATACATTATCCTAGGGAAAGAGACCTCATGCTTACAGCAAGAGATTGTTGACAGTTCATATCTTGAAAAGCTAGATGACATATTATACAGAATAGATGGCACAGACATAAACACAAATCCATGCATCATCCTTTTCGGAAGAAGACCATTGCTTGAAAAATCCTGCAATCTTGTAAACTTCAACGGATTCAGACTGGACGAAAATCGGTGGACAGGTGCCTAACACTTCATTTCATATACTTTTCTTCCCACCTATTAAATTCATCATCATCAAATTCATGAGAGATTTCAGCATTTATCTCTTTCTCTTCAAGGTATTGATCCTTTATCCTGAGACCAAAAATGACACCGCCGATAAACCCCGCCACATGTGCACCATAAGCGATATTATCTGGATTGACACCTGTAATTATGCCCACAACATCAAAAAATACATAGATGACAGCATAAAACAGCATAGGTAAAGGCACAGCAATATAGATCATCATCCTTGGCCGAAGAACAGAGAGAATGCCTATAATTCCATATATGGCACCGCTTGCACCGATAGATATACTTAAAGGGTACATCAATATTGTCGCCAATCCTGCAAAGATGCCAGATAAGACATAACCTATAATGAACTTTTCAGAACCGATTATCCTTTCAAGGACAATGCCGAAAAGCCCGAGCGCAAACATGTTATACAAAAGATGCTCAAACCCGGAATGAAGAAACATCGAGGTCATAATGATCCATGGTTCCGCAATGAAGTTAGGCGGGTAAAGCCCGAACATTTCGACAATGACCGGAAAAAACGCCTCCAGCATAAGTATGGCTGTATTGATGAAAATAAGTATGATAGCATAATTCTTGAAACTTTTTTTATCCCCCGCCATACCGTATTTTACATCTGAAACTATATAAGAACCGAGATAAAAGCCGAAAAGCGAAACCTTTATAAACTACCACTACTATATAATTACAACTACTCACAAAGAGTAAATATATTCGAGGTGCAGATGATATGACTGACGAAAGTATGGATGATAAAAGTTATGATACTGGTTTTGGTTTAAGATACCCGAAAGTATTAGGTGATGATGTTTTAATTGTTCAAAAAGGTGAAATAATACCCGCAGATCAGATACCACAAAAATATTATGTCTCATCTCTTGTTGCAAGTGCAATTGGAAATACCGTTAAAGAAAACTATGGTGGTGTAGATCCAAATACGGAATTTATGGAAAATAGACCAATACCTCAAGCGAATAAAGATGGTTACATACCGGTAGATGAACACACATCCATATGGGTGGAATAATTATGAATAAAGAACAGATCCATTCAATGATAACTGAATTCTTATCAGAAGAAGAATATAAAGCTACAGATATGACAGGTTGGATAGGTATAAAAGAAGAAGTAGATTATAATATATCAGATTCTACAGAAAGTATTTATATCCTTGAATTAGCAAGTCAAGATGAAGTCACACCATTATTTTCAGGATACAAGTATCTCATACCGATAACAAAAACAGAATATGGTGGTTTACAGATTGGTGAAATATTAACATTAAAAACACCAAAAACCGCCATAGATGAAGCCAAAAAAAAAGAGATAGCTATTTACAACTGATTCTTTTAACCAATTCTTTTTTCATTTTAAGCACTCAAAAAACAGAAACTCATTTATATACCCTGATGACATCTTATCATTAGGTAACAGATATGGAACGTTTCAATTCAAAGACCACAAGAAAAGACAGAAGGACAATAGCCTATTTCAGCATGGAGATTG